>JAKJHH010000119.1 GCA_022703965.1 Verrucomicrobiota bacterium | reverse complement strand
CCCTTTCCGGATTCAAGCTCAAAGAGAGGACTGTAGAGAAGATCCATGCCGCAAGCCATCAGCACTTTGAAATTGCCGGACGAAGGCCTTCTTGCCGGATATGACGATATCATATTCATATTCGACCAGTGCCAGAAAGGACTTGCCACGCTCTCTTCAGTAGACGGAGCCGGAGCCTGACGCTGAGGCGCAAGACTGCCATTCCCCTGCCAAGAAGACAAATTGACCTGAGATAAAGCAGGAAAAACAGTTGCGCCGTCCGGACTGAGGAAAACATCACGGGCAAAAATTTCATTGGTCTCAATTCCAAGCGACTTCATTGCATCTGGCTTCTGCTCAAACACGATAACGGTCATAGCATTGCCATTCATGTGCTTCTCAAAATTCAATCTACGGAGCAGTGCATGAAAATTCTCATTAAGAGATTCCCTTCCGACAAGCAGGAGATCAAGTCCGTCAAGGCTCTTCAAGGAAGCCGCATCCTTATATTCAAGTCCGATTGCTTTGAGTGAATCTGCGCTCAGCCCTTTAGAATCGTAAAGAGCAATATTCAATTTCTGCCCTTTCATTGAAACGGCAGGAAAAACAGATATCACAAATGAATCAGCTTCCTTTTTTTCAGGCGAAAGCATATTCAGGCGAAGAGTATAATTTGAAAGTTCCTTTACAGACGGAGCTTTGAAATCCAGGCTGAAATTCTTTATTTCACCGGCTTTCATCGAAGCGGAGGAGCGTCCTTGCAGAACGGGCTTTCCATTCTTGTCCTCCAGCTTCCATTCATAGCTGAACTCCTTGACGCCGAGGCTGTCATTGATGCCAACAATTGTCTTGCGTACAATATCATCTCCATAATAGTTGTGAGCCTGAGATGTCATTTCCTTTTCAGTTCCTGCGATAAAGAGCAGGTAAGGGTCAAAGGCGGCAGCAAGTGTTTTCGCGTATGGAAGCGGCTTTTCAGGGTCAATATCAATATGCGCGCCCCATTTAACTATATCAGGATGCCAGCCGGGACTGCGGAACTCTTTAACTTCGACATTACGCTTCCATGCCTCATGAATTGAAGCGCCGGAACTTTTACGGGCAAAGGCATATTCGATTTCTGCGAAAGGACATATACCTGAAATCCCTGCTGCGCGCCACTGACGCACAGCATCAAGAAGCAGGCGGCTGTGAAGCTTATTTACGATCTCATAATTTCTGATAGATGAAATGAAAGCCCATTTCATATCATCACGTTTAGCAGTGCGTGAATCCTCGGTCAAATTGAGGAGATTCCTGTCTGGATCGGCATAGATCAGATCTCCAAAATAACGTGCCGCGTTTTCGACAACCTGCAAAGGCTTCGGAGCTGTATTGAAGCGAAGATCCATTCCCTTGAAACTCTCAATATATGGGAAGCTTGTCTCAATGATGTGCAAAGGCTTTTTACCGATCTTCTTCCATTCCTCCGCCCATGCGACACGCTCCGCCTGAGGCCACCAGCAGAAATATGCATTGCTGTTTATGACAGGCCCGAAAGCTCCGCCCGCCTGCATAAAGTAAGGACGACTCCCGTCATATGAATTGAGAATATCCACGGCCTCAAGACAAACCTTAAACTGTTCTTCTTTGAAAGCTGGCAGATAACCGTCGCACATCTTCAAAGGATGATAATCCCATCCATAGCCGAGTAGATTGACGGAAAGATACCACATCACAAGAGAAGGCCTGTTGCGCCATTTCAGAATAAGCGACTTCATCCTTTTCTCAAGCTTGTCGCGAGTATCTGGATCAGACCATGAAGTGTATTCCTTCTGTGAAACGCCATAGGCGTTCATGAAGAAAAGCAAACCTTCCTCATCACATGCCTTCATTACATTGTCCATATACATGTCTTTGTCGCTGAAATCCCCGCGCACACTGTTGTAGCCTAGTTTCTTGAGCAGTTTGACATACTGACGGCACCATTCATAATCAAGAGTTGAATTCTGCCATGAATCAGAGTTGCGCAGATGCACAAGACTACCGTTAAGATAATAGTTTTTACCCTCGATCCAGAACTCCCTGAAGCCGAATTTCAAGGCAGGATATTCGTCGAGAAGCTTTCCCTCCTTGTCCTTCAGACGGAGCGTGCAGGTGTAAAGATAAGGATGCTCAAAATCCCAACGGACAGCGTCTTTCCAGACGGCTGAAGCAGTGAGTCTGGCATTGCCTCCCGCAGGAACGGAAACAGGACGGCTCTTGAGAATTCCGGGAACTTTTTCGCCTTTCAGATCAGCTTCAAGATAAAGCTCCTCTGTCTTGTTTCCGGAATTGGACACAAGCACTGAAAAGTCAACAGAAGAATTACGCACTGATGTTTTGATGAAAGGTTCTTCTATGCTCTGAAGCGGCAGAATTTCCAGATAGACATCCCCCTTTATACCTCTCCACGACCAACGGTTTCCATTGTCTGTTATCTGAATCTGAAGAAAATTATCGGACTCATAGTTCAAGAGTTCAGGCGAAACAGCAACATCATAAGTCAAGGAGTCGTTAAGTTCTGCAATCAGTTTACCATTCAGGAACAGGAGGGCGGAGCCAGTCCATGAAAGCTCCTCAAAGTGCAGATTCAGGCGCTTGGATTTCCAAGCCTGATCTGCCTTGAATGCCCGCTCAAAGCAGGAGTTGAAGAATTCATGACTCGGTCTCCCATTCCAAGCCTGAACAGAGGAGCCCATAGAAAGATCAGGCTTCCTCAAAATAAACTGATGATCACTGCGTCCGGTCTCCTGTCCGCTGTAGCGCCCGGGAACGGCTAGATACTGCCAGGCGGACTGCTTATATTTTCCAGGTTCAAGCGCCAGCTGAAAACGCCAGAGAGCATTCAGGCAAATTCGGGTACGCGTCGCAGTTTTTTCTGAATATGCGCCGTCAAAAGCCCAGAGAGAAGCTTCTTTTTCTGAAACCTTTTTGGAAGGAACCGCGCTTTTCTCCGCGAGATCGGAAGATGCCTCGACTTTTATGAAATCAGCCAGATTTTCAGGCGAAACATATGAAGAGGCTATTTTGAGTTCATCGATAATCCCCTCCGCCTGACTTTTTGTGTACATATCCGCTCCGGCAATATCACCGATGACAAGAGAAGAATCTTTTGCAGTAGTGAGTTCAGGCATCCTGAAGTCTGACGAAGCAACAAGTTTTCCGTCAAAAGCAATATACATTTTGCCTTCTGTCTTGCTGAAGGCGGCGGCGACATTCACTGGTACTCCCTTCTTAAATAAGGAAACCGGAGCAGTGAGAGTTTTTGAGCCTACTGTAAATTCCAGATTATTGCCGGTCTTTTTCAAATTCCAGGAGAAATTACCTGAATCGCAATGTAGAAATCCATGAATCGCATCATCTGAAGCACCGTCCCAGTTAGGGAGAAAATAAAATGAAAGAGTCAGCTCATCCGCATTAAAAGCAGGAGTCTTCTTGACACTCATTGATGACTTGGCATCATAACCATAACGTATAAAAGCAGCCCCCTGTCCTGCAAAGGCGGGTTTGAAGATAAGCCTGTCGCTACTGTAGGCTAGAGTTCCATCCTGAGATTTCGGATCAAGTTTTCCGTTAAATGGAATATAAAGAGAAAGTTTTGCGCCTGAATTTACAGAAGAATTCATTATAGTTCTGACATCCTCGGGGCTCAGTGCCTTGTCAAAGACTTTCAGCTCATCAACAGTTCCCTCGAAATATGATTTTTTATCCCCCTTACTCTGACCTACGCTCAAATTCTTCTGAAGCGCCCCTTCCTTTTCGAGCGGGGTGGTCTTTATGTAATTAGCCTCATATCCGTTGACATAGACCCTGCTTTGTCCTCCTGAACGAACAAAGGAAAGATGAGTCCATTTTCCTGCCTGAATGCTGTCCGATGAAATTACAGCACCGCAGGTCTTCTTATCCGCGTCAAAGCGATTGAAGGAAAGCTTTTTCCACTTATCGAAAACAGCATAAATGTCTCCCTTTCCCCACTCTCCGGTCGAATATGTTCGGAAAGCAAAACGCCCCCTGTTTTCATCTCCCTTAGGATTGAGATCAGGCTTTACCCATATAGCAATGGTAGTCTCAGGAGACTCAAAGATATCACCGGTTGAATAGACTAGAGAAGGAAGCATCTCGCCCTCTCCTGAAAAATGGAGCCCCTGTCCGCGGATCCCCGGCACAAAGCGGAGAGATTCCGAGCTCGTCAAAGCCACATCATCGGCAGCCACAATCGGCTCCGCATTTTTATCGAAGTCGGCATAAAGCTTCAAGGACGCTTTTTCATCGAAGGAAAAAGCTGGAAGGGCAGCAATAAGCGCCGCAAAAAAAGGCAGAAAGATACTGTTTTTCATGATACCTCTGAAATTAAGTGTTCGATGATATTATAAAAAAATACTTCCAATCACATTTGAGAAGCATTCTGAGGAAACATTCCTGTCCAGTCACTCACCTGATAATTGTATGAGCGCCTGAAAACTTCGCTTGTATGACCGTCAAGATGTATGACGTTGAAGGAGTTCGCACTGTGACGCGGAGCAGTCCTCGGTAACGGATCTGTCTCCCAGTGACTGTAATTGTAAAACTGGAAATAAGGATATCCGATGCCAGGATCATTCGTCTGTATAAACGCATCAAGGAACATCACTGCTTTGCTGGGATAATGATACATTGATATTTTCGGCAAGCCGCCATTCAACTCAGTTGTCATACTAGGCCCCAGCACACGTCTTGCAATCCCGTATGAGCTGTATGAAATCACTCCTGAATCCAGAGGCTTTGATGTAGTGTTGGCAGGAGCCTCATCAAATTCCTTGCCGGTTGTAGGGCAGAAAAGAAATTTATTGGGATTCTTGGAATACACGGTGTAGTAAAATGAACTGGTATAATATCCTGCATTCATAAGTTTAAGAAATGGATGATTATTCCCGGAAATAGTCGGATAATTATTGAAAGTGAACGATGGCAAATAGTCTCCGAAGTCCGTGATATAGAACTGGACCATGGAGCCAACCTGCTTCATGTTATTGAAACAAGTCATCTTTCTGGCCATGTTTCTAGCCTTGCCCAGAGAAGGCAGCAGCATAGAGGCAAGGACTGCAATTATCGCAATCACCACCAATAACTCAATTAAAGTAAAGTATTTCCGCTTTTTCATCAGACTCCAATCCATTATTCCGTAAACAATATTTGATTTCCGCTTTGCGCTTTAGAAACGGCCTCGGCATTCGACATCCATCCCGTATGTCCGTCAACGTAGACAATATTGGCTCCGCCTTTATGCTTTTGACGGTCAAATGAATAGAACGTGTGCAGCACCGAAGATTGAGTGAATTCCCAGTACCCGTTCAGACACTGTTGATCTCTCGTATCCGCGATCAGAATCCTTGAAGACGGCGAAGGCACCATAGCCGGACGCGGACACGCAAGCATCTGATCCGACCATGACGGAATTTTGTCGGAAGGAGAAATAAAACGATTCATGCCATAGCCTTTGACCTTTCCGCCATACATGGAATATTGATCCTCGGCAAAATCAGCTTCAGGGCAATAAAAAAAAGTTTTACGGGCTGTAGAGAAGGCATCAGTACTGGGGAAACTTGCCAGCCCTGGTGCAATATTGTATTTGAAATATGGGCCGATAGCTATAAACCAGAAACCGTTTATCACCGAAAGTGCCGGCGCCGGCCAGAAACCGTTGTAATCATTTCCATACATCGAAAAAGCCGCCCCTATCTGCTTCTCTCTGCCAATGCAGTCAATGGATCTGGCAGCCATCTTTGCGCGGTTAAGAGAAGGCAGAAGAATCGCCGCAAGGATAGCAATAATCGCTATCACCACCAACAACTCAATTAATGTAAATTTTTTCCGCATGGGAGAATTGAACCTTATGATGATTTTCTCTCGATAAAACGACATGTCAGACCTATATTAACCGGTTCTCCGGGAATAATTCCGTCAAAAATATTTTTGCAGATTCCATACATTGCACGTCCAATTTCGTGCATGGGATATTCAACAGTCGAAAGGGGAGGATCACTGTGCTCACATTCAGGAAGATTGTCTGAGCCCACAACAGCAACGTCCTGAGGAATCTTCAAGCCGGCCTGCTTCAGAGCATCCAATATCCCCATGCAGCGCAAATCGGTTCCACCAAAAACTGCATCAGGAGTAAAACCCGATTCCAGCATATCATTTGTTGCATCAAAAGCATCCTTGGAAAAACATCCGCACAACCTGAGATATTCCGTCTTGACCTCCAGTCCAGCCGCCTCCATGGCATCTTTGTACCCGAGAAGACGGATTTCTTCATAGCGTCCCATATTCACTCCATAGAATGCGATCTTTCTTCTTCCGTTGCGAATCAGATGCTCAACAGCAATGCGCACCCCTTCACGCATTTTTCCATATACGCAGTGGGTTAAATCTGAATTCATGTGATTTCGGACTATACACGGAATACCATGATTCATAAGCCCGAGAATAATATTCCTGTTACCACCAAGATCACTGAACATGCAGATATCGGGATTCTGTTTCAAAATCATCTGAATCCCCTGATCGTACGGCTGAGCGTCAGGATGGATATTTATGATATTCAATCCGACCCCGTCAGATGAAGAACTCTGCAAAAAACCTTCTATCACATATGCGGAGTTAAACCACGAATGCGACATCCCACGCACAAGGGACGATATTTCCGGAACAATAAACAGAACTTTTTTACAGACATCGTCCTTGGGAGCCAGAAATGTACCTATTCCGTTCTTCCGGTAGAGAATTCCTCTGGACGTCAAACCGGACAAAACCTTGTGAACGGTTGGCCGGGAAACTCCAAGCACATTTGAAAGTTTCAACTCTGAAGGAATCTTTTCATTCGGACGATAACCGGACAGTATATGCTTTAAAATATACTCTTCTATCTTATCCGCTCTGTTTTTATCTGTAAAGTCCATAAAAGTTCCTTTAAATAGCAAGGCAGCTTATCTGCTTGTTTCACAATTATAATACAGTCGTGGTCTAATGTCAACAGAGTCTGGACTATTTTTTCCCCAAAGGCTAAAAAAGCCTGAAAAATTAGATCATTGGTATAAAGATATTACAAGAATCTATAGCATAAAAACTGACTCAGCACTTGCACAAGGCAACAGGCAGCTAAGCTGCCTGTCCATACAAAAACAACACGCAGGAATAGAGATGCTGGAATCAGGATTTTTTATTCTTCTTGCGGTTGAGAATCTCAACCATTATAAACATGAGGTCTTGAAGTTTGAAAGGCTTATTGAGGCGGGCGCTGAATCCATATTTCCTAAAATCAGCCATGACTGGATCGTTGGAATAACCGCTGGCGACAACAGCAGTAACAGAAGGATCAATCTTCTGAAGTTCAACAATCGTTTCACGCCCACCCATGGAGCCGGGAATTGTAAGATCCATGAAAACCACATCAAAAGGATCTTTTTCAAGCATGGCTGTTTTATATTTCTCAATCGCTTCCACGCCATTTTCAGCAAAATCGGAACGGCAATTCATGGAATTCATCATACGCCCCAGCAGAATGCGGATGCTCTCCTGATCGTCCATGATAAGAACACGCCCCTTGACATCCTGAGGAATAAGCGGAGCATCTGCTTGCTTTTCCTGTGCTTTCACCGGAGCGTTGGAGACCGGAATATAAATGAAGAAAATAGAGCCCATGCCGGGTTCTGAGTCGACAGTAATGTGTCCGCCATGTTTCTTGACCACTGAATAAGCAGTCGGAAGCCCCAGACCACTTCCAGTTTTCTTGGTCGTGAAGAATGGATCAAAAATCTTCTCAAGATTCGCCTTGGAAATTCCTTCTCCCTGATCGGCGATAGAAATTTTAATGTATTCCCCTTCCGCAAGCGGCAAGGGACTTTTTCCTGTGATTGCAATATTTTCAGCCCGGATTCTGATTATCCCGCCGGACGGCATCGCCTGATTCGCATTGATGACAATATTATCAATCGCCTGACTGATCTGCGCAGCATCCACATCCACAGGCTTGATGTCTTCCGCAATTTCGATCTCGCACTTTGACTTGCTGCCGCGCAGCATGAAGCCGGCTGAATGCTCAATAATCTCTTTTATGGAAGTAGTCTCCTTCAATGGAGAACCGCCTTTTGCAAACGTAAGAAGCTGTCTGGTAAGATCCATAGTCTTTACAGTTGCCTTTTCGCAATCACCAAGACAAAGTTTGATTTCATCCAGAGTCTGAGACATGGCCGCCAGTTGGATATTCCCGCGGATAGCGGTTAAAAGATTGTTAAAGTCGTGAGCAATTCCTCCGGCAAGTATTCCTATGGACTCAAGTTTCTGATGTTTACGCGACTCTTCTTCCGCAAGCTCTCGCTCACGCTCCCGGTTCTTTAATTCTTCTATCATACTGTTGATGCCGACCTGCAAGCCCTTATGCTCTTCGGAAAAAGGCATCATGTCAATCCTCGCGTTCATGTCTCCCTTGGCAACGCGTCTTACTATCTCAAGAATTTCAGATATCTGATAGGACAGCTTATCAGCCAGATAATAGGAAAAAGTTAAGCCCAGCACAAGAATCAGCAAGCCTATTGCACAGACTATCCTGAAATAAGCATCACGCTTTTCAAACATTTCAGTCCGGTCCATATAGACAAAAATCTTCCAGCCAGACTTACTGGTCTTGTAGACACCAAACGCCGACTTCCCCGTGTTCCTGTCTTTAAATTCAAGATCGCCAGCGGTGTTTATAAGAATTGTCGATCTCAGCACTCCTTCATCAAGCGGAATTTCAGCAGGCTTAAAATCCATCTTGGATTTCGTATCGATAAGAAAAAGACGTCCGGTTCTGCCGAGCCTGTAACTGTTCATCTTCTCGAAAAGTTCTTTATTTACAGCCTGACGATACTGCTCGCTTTTGGAAAGTCCGGACTCCTCAAGCACCTTATACATGTCGTTGATCTTGATAAGAACATTTTCGACCTCAAGGGAAAGGATTTTCCGGTTCAGATCATATACAATCTGATTAATGATTATAGTCCCGCTCAACACAACAGCAAGCAGACCCGCTATAATAGCGAAGGTAGAAAAAATGTATAGTTTTGTCTGAAGCCGCATCTCTAAATACTCACGGGTTAAGAAGCTGTCATAGCTTTTATTGTCATAAAATAGCCCGAATGAGCGATTTTGAAAACAAAAGAGCTCACTCATTTGCAAAAAACTCAAAAAAAGGCTATGCTTTCAAAGACTCAAAAACAAGGTGTATCATGTGCGGAATTTCAGGTTTTGTATGTAAAAACGTCAATAAAACAGTTCTTCCCAATTATTCCGCCTTCATATCTGCAAGTCTTGATATAATGAAAGAACGAGGCCCGGACGGTTCCGGCATCGAACTAGGCAACTTCTGGATTTTCGGCCACAGACGTCTGGCCATTCTTGATCCCCAAGGAGGTGCCCAGCCCTGTTATGACCCGGAACGTCAGTTCTACATCACCTACAACGGTGAAATATACAATTACAGAGAAATCCGCAAAGAACTTATTGCCAAAGGACACAGCTTTAAAAGCGACTGCGATACTGAAGTCCTTCTGGCTTCCTATATTGAGTGGGGCGAAGACTGCCTCGCAAAATTTAACGGCTTCTTTTCCTTTGCCATTGCGGATATGAGAAAAGAATCTGTCTTCATGGCAAGAGACAGAGCCGGAATCAAGCCGTTTTTCTATTCCCTCCGCAAGGACGGGCTTGCGTTCGCATCTTCCGCATCTGTACTTACAAAAGTTCCTGACTTCGACAAAAGCCCAGATCTCCCCTGCATGTCACACTTTTTAAGCACCGGAAAACTATGCTTCGGAGAATCCACGCTTTTCCGTGAAATCAAAGTTTTGCGACCGGGTCATTCCCTGACCTTTAGCGCAAAAGACGGTTCACTAACAAAAAAGCAGTACTGGAGAAGACCTGTCTTATCTCCCGAAGAAAAAGCGGCAACTGCTCCAGATTTTAAAGAAGCATCCGAAAAAGTCGCCTCTCTGCTGGACGATGCCGTCAGAATGAGACTTGTCAGCGATGTTCCGCTCGGAGCCTTTCTCAGCGGCGGCATAGACTCGGCGATAATATGTAAAACCGCCAAGAAATACGCCGAACATCCACTCCCTCTCTTCTGCGCAGGAACCAACCAGGAGGCAATGAACGAATTCCACTACGCAAAAGAAATGGCAGACTCCATCCGTTGCGAACTGGAGCAGGTTAGAATAAGCCCGGAATGCTTTGCCGGTGACTGGAACTTTCTGGTCAAACAGAAAGGACTGCCACTCTGCACTCCCAATGAGATTTCAATCTACAGACTTGCCTCAGCTCTCAGAAAAAAATGCACCGTGACACTGACAGGCGAAGGAGCCGATGAAGTCTTCGGCGGCTACACATCCCCGCACTTTTCAGGCTATGACTTCGACCGATGCGCACGAAGTCCGGAAACAGCCGACAGCGACAGTAAATTCGGCATACACATGTCACTGCTCTACGGCCGAAGCTTTTTCATTAATGACACAGACCACTACCTCAGTACCGAAACATGGATGCCATATTTTTTCAAAAAGGATCTGCTGACAGAAAACACTTGGGAAACCCTTAATGAAGATGAGGAACTCTTTGTGTTCTATGAAGACTTTTTTGAATCCGTAAAACAGTGTTCCAGCATTGATAAACGCATGCACCTGCACGCGGAATTCAACCTCGAAAACCTCCTCGCCAGAGTCGACAGCAGCACAATGAGCGCCTCGGTGGAAGCCCGTGTCCCATTCACTGACTACCGCCTCATGGAATTTGCCTTCAAAATGCCGGATTCCTACAAGATCGACTGGAAAAGCCCGGAGACTCAGACGCAAGGCAAAGACCTTACAGTTGCCGAGATAGATAAACTCGGACTGCTTGAAACTAAAAAACTGCCGCGCCACGCGTTTGCAGACAAGCTGCCGGAGTCGATAATCAAAAGACCCAAAATGAGTTTTCCCGTTCCTTTTCAGGAATGGTTCTCCGGTCCTATGAAAGATGAGATCATCGAAATATGTAGAAGTTCGGACTTCTACGGCAGTATATTCAAAAAGAGCAGCATCGATAAAATGCTTGCAAACTCCGACAGAAATCTCTGGCTCATAGCCAATCTTTGCAAATGGCGTAGTCTCTTCTAGAGGCCACGCCACAAGATCAGTACAAAAAACAGGGGGAATTCACGTTCATGCTACATTTTTGTAACAGCATGGTATTTTATTGCATTTTTGTTGGCAATTTATTTCCAACAGAAACCAGCAATAGCTTAACATAATTTCATAACCCCCCATACACAAACATATTACAACTTCAATCAAACAAGTTGGCATTCATATTGCTATATAAGTCACAACAAAACAAGAATAAATTAATTTTTTCCAGAAATAATAAAGTAAAATAAGAAAGGTAAAGGGCAGGTCTATTGAAGTGACAATCAAATAAACACAGCTCACCTAACGAAAAGATTTACAGAATCGAAAAATGAACTAAAGGTTTAAGAAAACTTAAGGATAAAGAAAAATGAAAGTATTAGAAAAAACAGGAAAGTATCTGGCAATGCTTCCGCTTCTCGTAGGCGGTTCGGCAGCGCTTTTTGCTCAGGAAGCAGCAGCTCCCGCCGCTGCTGCGGCGGCTCCGGTTGCTGAAGCGGCGGCGGCGGCAGCCCCGGTTGCAAACTCAGGCGACACAGCATGGGTTCTCACCTCAGCTGCACTCGTAATGCTTATGACAATCCCCGGACTCGCCTTCTTCTACGGCGGTCTCGTCAGAAAGAAAAATATTCTTTCAGTTCTCATGCAGTGCTTCATGACCATGTGTCTTGTAAGCGTATTCTGGGTTATACTCGGATACAGTCTTGCATTCAGTGCTGACGTCGGAGGCAAAGGCCTCATCGGCGGACTCGGATGGGCATTCCTCAACGGCGTAGGTCTTGATCCCCATGACTTCTACGGTACAACAATTCCCCATCAGGCGTTCATGATCTTCCAGTGCATGTTCGCAGTCATCACTCCTGCGCTTATCATCGGTGCCTTCGCAGAAAGACTCAAATTCGGCAGCTTCTGCGTATTCACACTTCTCTGGGTTGCTCTTGTATACTGCCCCGTCGCTCACTGGGTTTGGGCTAACGGCGG
>JAKJHH010000118.1 GCA_022703965.1 Verrucomicrobiota bacterium | reverse complement strand
CCCCGAGCTCGTCGCGACATCGAACAGAAACACTGCAAGCGGCAGTGTATTCACATCACTTGACGGAGTGAAATTCTATTCATACGGAGTATATGAGTGGGGACTTGCCAAAAAAGATTCTGAAGGATGGAGCAGCAACTGGCTTACCGAAGGCTGGAATTTAAAATCATTGCGCTACTCAATGAGTGGTACAAATGCAGCATGGATCAACTTCGGAGCGGACACTCAGCCATCACAACGCCCTACAATCGGAGATATAGGGAATAAAAACAGCGGGGGAAACATCTACAGCTATCACTCTTATTCCTCCATGAGTGCCAACGCACTGACATGTCCGGCTCCGGTTCTCATCCACAGGGGAAAGACAGCAATAGCCTTTCTGGATGGACACGTAGGTTCTTTCAACAAAAGAGCATTATATGATTTATTCATAAGACACGCCTCCGATGAAGACGGCAACTTCTTCCAAATACGTTAAGAATTTGTTAATGAAAGGAATCCAAATGTTTCTAGCGACACTAAAAAACATAATACTTTTCTGCATTGCCATAGCATCTTTCGTAGCTTCAGGAGCAGAACCCTCCTTGCGGATAGATATTCTGGCGGAATCTAGCGATGTCTCGTTAAAATCTATCAGCTCAGATTCGGATTTGAAATTGGAACATCCGTGGTGGGATAAAGATTTAAAAAAAGAACGTCGCCTATGGGTAACCGGACCGCAGGTTAAAGATAAAACTTGGCGAAAAGCTTCATTCACATTCTCGTCTGATAAAGACTGTCGAGTTAAACTCTCTCTAAACTGGGGGCGGGCCAAAGACGGAAGTCCGGAACAGTTCGGAGCTTTCAGGAATATCGCGGTCGAAAACACATGGCTTAAAAACGGAGATTTCAGCAATGGCCTTGAAAAATGGGAAGACTGCACTGCCGAACAATTGATTCATGACGATGGAAAAACAATCATAATCGTATCCAACGCAAAACCGGCCTCCCAATACATATGGGCAAGAAAAAATATACCGTTGAAAGTATCATTTGAATATAGAATGGCTGAACTTTCGGAAATGCAAAAGGAAAAAGAGACAAGCGATATTGTGTACGAGAAAGACGGCATATCATTACAGATTAACGGAGTTTCAGGAAATTGGAAGAAACTCAGTTTTCAGGGAAAAATTATCCTGGACAACTATGATAATATCGCCGCCTTCGCTTTAATTGGAGAAAAACACAAAGTCATTCAACCAGGCAGCGCATTACGCCTTAACAGTTACGAGATCAAAGATGAAAAATTGAAACTTGTTTATGAAGGTAATGACTGGAAATTCATAGAAACCTTATCTATCAGTGGAAAACGTCTTTCACGGCAAATGGATATTGTCAACACAAGTGGCGACTGGCAGAAATTCTATGGTTTTTCCTATAATTTCCCATTAGATCGAGATGGCAACTACTATTTCCCTGCAACGTTTTTCGGGGATAACACAGATTCTCGTTTTGTGTCACCATGGCCCGAAGTTCCTGCACCGCAAGTTCCACTCCCACGCGGCAATCTTAACAAAATCCCTGAGCATAGTGAGATAACAGGCTATTTCAGAATATGGCCTGTCATGATCGAAAAGGATAAGGATACCAGTCTGCTTTTTTTTGGTGACTACAGCAGGGATATTGGAAACACCAAGATTAAAGGATACAAAAAAAACGTAAACCTCTTTATGGATTTCAAATCTTGCGGATGGGCCGAATCAGGAAAAGCGCAACACATCGATGACGCCACAATGGATATATGCAAGGGGACAGCAGAAGAATTACTCCGCAAAGATGTTCCAGCTTGGTTTTCAGAGCGCGGAATCAAAGCTCCTGCCGACCGCCCCGCGCACCTGTACAATGCCTTGATATACGAATCAGGTCCAGGGGGAGGCAAGCATTATTCAATCAGCGACATAGGTGATTTTTCCGACATGCGCAAATTTCTGCTGCCTCGCCTAAATCAGCTCGGCTTTAATACGGTCTGGCAAATGCCTGTTGAATATTCGATAGGCGGCCCCTACAATCCCGCAGATTACTACCAGCCCAATCCATATCTCGGATCCTATGATAAATTGAAAAACCTGCTCTCTGAGGCTAAGAAATTAAATATCGATTACTGGCTGGACATAGTACCCCATGGCGGCATATCCGATTTTAATGGAATCATCAGAGGAACATCTCCTGGAGCATGCCTGATGGCTGAAAGCGGTAACTTCATCATGATTCAGCCTTATGATTTTTTATCTCCTGAATGGTTGAATTATATGCAGAAAGTCGGAGCATTCTACACAGGGGATCTCGGAGCTTCAGGAGTGCGCATTGATTTTGCTGTCGGCAGCTATTGGGAAAATTGGCGCAGAAAAAATTTCCCTACCTCTGACGTAGTTCCTGGAATCGTAGATCCATGGAATTCAAATGCAAAAATACTGCGCCGTGTAAACGAAAAATGGTACAAGGACTGGCTCGCAAAAAATGGCGGTGAAGTCCCTCCGCTGGAATATGAACGGGCAAGCAATACAAAACGGGAAGGCGGCACTAAAATGGTGACAGCCATACGCAAAGGACTGCATAGCGTAAATAAAAACAAAGTAGCTCTTTCAGAAGGAGGAGGCCCTCATTTAATTAAAAGCTCTGACATCGTCCATGACCGCCAGTTCAGTCAGGTCTTTTACCGACTAAGACTTTTTTCTCCGGCTGATTTCGTCCAAAATTTTTCTTTATGGCTTGAGGAACAACAATATGCCGATGCTCCTGGCGCATTCTGGATGAGAATTCTGGCCTGTCATGATAATGCATTCCCGGAAGAATGGTGCGGAGCATCTGCTTATAGAGCCTATGCCGCTTCTGCTTATTTTGCAAAAGGAGCCCCGCTGTCTGCAATATATCCAAATGATATAGGCCATGGATTCTTTCTGAAAAATATGAATTCTCTGCGCCTCTTTTCAAAAGTTCTCCGCGAAGGAAATGCAGACTATCTGTACAAAAATGGCGCTCCTGAAGTTTTTACGGTTCGTCGCTTCCTGAACGAAGAAGAGCAGATTGGACTTATCAATTTTAGTAACAATGAAATAATCTCATCATGTGCCTGGAAACATAAAACAGCCTACGATATTGCAGGAGGAATTCCGGTAAAACTGGAAAATGGAACTGCATTTATAGAGCTGCCTCCCCTTGGCTTTGCTCTTTTAGCAGATAAGAAAAGGGAGATGGAAAAAACTCCGGTTTTTCCATCGACAGCTGATGGCAAATCTTACTCCGGAGTATTTTCAGAATTTTCACTGGCAAGACTTTTCGGCTCAAACAACACATCTGATAAGATCAACTTCTCTGAAGATGATAATGACATCAATATAAGCACGGATGCTTATAAATTCACCGTCAACAAAAAAAGCGGCCTGCCGGAATCCTTTATTGCCTCCGACACTGTAGCTCTCGGTCCGGCAAAAATATTGACAGAGCGTCCAATCAATGGAAACATGATAGTCAAAGTGGAAAAAACAGCAGACAGGATTACTGTCCGCTCCACATTCGGAAATGATCTGATTTTGGAAATGCTTTGTAATTCTCAAAATATCAAGATCACATTTCTATCCTCCGGATCATTTAAAAAAGCCGCTCTCTTATGGTCGGCACCAGACGCAGATTCATGGCAAGTCAACAGTTGGGATGGAGTTCTTGAAGACTTTTACGACAAAAAAACTGCGTCCGCCAGAAAAGGTTCTGAACTATCATATAATGACAACCACAGACTCCCCGCCAATCCTTCTATTTACTGGAATTCAATGACTCGTCCGCTTAATTCCGATAAGCCGATTATTACGTTCGGCAGAAATGGACTCTCATCACTCTCAATACATATTGATGACATGTGGAACAAGCCTCCGGAACAACTGCTTTTGATCAACCGCTTTGCCTCGTCAGATTCTCTGGCTCTCCTCATGCGGCTGAGGGCGGACAAAGATCAGATATCCTTTACTCTCGGCTCAAAGAAAGCAGAGGCTTCACAGTCTGAGCTTAAGTTAAAAAGCACAGCCCTCGGTTGGGAGGTGGACAACGGTATATTTCAGGTTGAACTGTTGCGTCAAGGCGGAGTCATGCATTCCATTTCAAAAGACGGCAGAAGAGTCCTTTGTAATCAGGACATCATTTCACCAGTAAATTCAATTGACAAATTTCCAATGCTTCTTTCGTTTGACTTTGAAACATTCACGCAGATGTGGCGCGATCCGAACGGAAACCTTCATATGAGATTCCGTTCTCAAATGGGAAAACAACACGGCCCCCATATGGTCATGTTAAAATCGATAAGAATAGATACAGAGTATGTCTTTAATAAGAGCGGTGCCTTCAGAATATTCTATCGCCTTAACCCGGTTTTTGACCTTAAAGCCTCTCGTAATCCAGTTCTCCTATGGAGAAGTACAGCGGAAAACAGCATCTTTTCCGAAATCAATGGACTCAAAGCAGGAGACAAGGAAGGCAACTTCACTATTTTCGATAAGTCAGATCTTCCTGCTCCATTTCAATGGAAAGAATTTTCAATGACAGTAAATCTGGAAAAAACTCACAGCGCAATACAAAGTTTACCTGAACATTCATCTCTTGATTTCAGCGAAAATTTTGATCCAGATCTCTCTTTTGAACGTAGAGGACTTCTATTCATCTCAGATAAAAAAGATCCAGCCTTTTTCCAACTCCCTCTCGTTGAAGATGGACGCTGGCAAGATATTCCATATGGAGCATGCGACATTTCAAATGATGCGTACGATGGCAGATTCTCATTAAAACTATTCTTCTTCGCAGCCTCATACAAACAAATCATATCAAAAGGGAGCATAACGCCGGGGAAATATAAATTATCCATATTTACAAAATCTGACAATTTGACAGGAGATCCAAGAAAAGCGGAATATCCAATGCTTGATATCGGACTGACAGCCTTTAATGCAGATGACGGGCAAGCTACCACATTTAAAAAAGAGAAAATTCAGCTTGAGGCAAATTCGGACTGGACTATGCAGTCAATGGAATTCTCCATTGACAAAACACTGAATCTTCCAGAACTCAGCCTATTCTGCCATATGAGTAACGGATATTTAAAAATAGACCACATAAATCTTGAGCAAATATCAAAGTAAATGTTTATGAAGCAGACTTTTATAAACATATTCCAAAGAACTTTTTATATAAAGATCAGACTCATTTACTTACTCATAGCAGCAGGAATATTCCTTAGCACTGGACTTGTCATATCAGTAATGCATTTGATAATAGCACGAGAGGACGCTAATAGAGAACGCCGCCTCATCAATCTTGTACAAAACAGCGAGAATCAGCCATATCAATGGAAAGCTAAGGAAATAAGCTTTCCTCATGTCCGATTAAGACGTTCTCTACTCGTTCCTCATAAAGATATTGGAAATCCTGAAGGAAACCGTCACTTTTTAGATGATCTTGAAAAAGAAATACAAATTGGCCTAAACTGGCAGGAATCTCCGGCGGAAATTGATATGCCTCATGCAGTGAAAACACCGGAAGTTGATGGAATCGCAGAAGATGAAGCGTGGAATAATTCCTTAAATTTTAAAGGTGAATATCCGCTCAACAGCAAAGATAAAATTCAGGATGATTCCGAATGGAAACTCTGCTGGGATGAAAATTTCATCTACTTCACATGTTCATTCACAGACAAAAGCCCGGAAATCAGCAACTCAGAACGGATTTATGAAGGAGACTCATTCGAGCTTTTCATCATGCCGGAAGAACGTTATCATACTTACGTTGAACTGGTCTTCTCACCAGACGGACGTCAATATACAAAATGGGTGACTCAAAGTGAAAAAGGACGCTATGAAATAGCCGACTATAAACCTGAATCCCTGACAATTGCTACAAATCAGAAGGAAAATAGTTTCGTCATAGAAGGAAAAATTGCATTCCATGATCTTCCGGCATATTTGCGCGGAAACAGTCCAAAGACAGGAGAACAGCTCAGACTCATGATGCTGCGTATAGATAAGTCAGGAGATGGATTTAAAAAATTCACTCCGGTTCCTTTCCTTTATGACGGACATAATATTTTCGGATACATGAAAATAACTTTGCAGAAAACTATAGAAAAGTTCCAGCATACAAATCATGATATTGGAAAAGGAAGTAAACAATAATGATTTACGACATCACAAAATACGGGGCAAAAGCTCAGGATGATTTTTTCAGCACGGAAGCGATTCAAAGCGCTCTGGATGCCTGTCACAAGGCGGGCGGAGGCCTTGTCCTTGTTCCGGCAGGAACATACAGAACAGGCTCAATACAACTATATTCCGACATCGAACTTCATCTGGAATCAGGAGCAAGTCTTATCGGTCCTGACAACTGCGACAAATATACAAAGCTTCCTTATTCATGGGAACTTTATCCATACACAATGACTCTTATTTACGCCGAAAATGCAAAAAATGTTAAAATAAGCGGAACTGGGAAAATCGATTTCAATGCTCGAGCATTTGCGCTACATGACAAGATTTGCACGGGGCTTCCGGAAGAAAAACGCGGACTCCTCACAGATGAACTTCTAGGAGAATGCCACTACGAAATGCCGCCGCGCGAAAAACGTCCGAGTCGTCTGATATTTTTCAACGAATGCGAAAATGTTGAAATCTCCGGAATCACCCTTGTCGATTCACCGACATGGACAATTGTTTTTAATAAATGTAATAAGATTCTGA
This sequence comes from Verrucomicrobiota bacterium, assembly GCA_022703965.1. GTDB lineage: Bacteria > Verrucomicrobiota > Lentisphaeria > Victivallales > UBA1829 > JAKJHH01. Next base: position 5,803 of record JAKJHH010000118.1, on the reverse strand, counting down.
CGACAAAATTGCGTATTGACAATGATTTGAGAGTTACCAATTGCGACGGAATACATTGTTGCGGATGTCGTGATGTAATCATTTCTGATTGTAATTTTACCTGCGGTGACGACTGTATCGCTCTGACAGGAATTTCAGATTACAACGAAACTGTCGAAAATGTCCTTATCAGCAACTGCATTTTCAGTTCAGCTTCTGCGGCAGTCAGAATTGGATTTCTGGCTTCAAAAGTCAAAAATATCCTTATCAACAATCTTATCATCAGGAACAGTAATCGCGGCATTGCGATTTTTGCCGGAGAAGACGGCACTGTCTCTAACGTCAAAATTACCAATCTAATCGTGGATACTCATATTTTCGCAGGTCCATGGTGGGGAAAAGGCGAAGCTCTTGTTCTCTGTGCAGCCCATGCTAATTCGCTAATTGAGGATATTTCTGTAAACGGTGTAACTGTTTCCGCAGAGAACAGCACAGTTATTTATGGAGTTAACAAAAATATCCGTAATGTCAGACTGCATGACTGGAATATCAGACTCTCTTACGGAAAAGCCAGACCTCTTTACGGCAGTTCCTATGATCTTGCGCCGCATCAGTCATTTCCGGCTCCAGACGCAAGAAAAGAACTTCCATGGCTTTATGTCGAAGGCGTTGAACAACCTGCAACGGAAAATATACGTGTCACCTCAAATCATGAGGAATATGAGTTCAGTACAAAGGAGATTGTCAAATAATGAAAACAGACACAGGTCTTCCATTTATATACGGTGCGCAATATTACAGGGCTCCGACACCGGAAGCGGAATGCTGGGAAACCGATCTTGCAAAAATGCGTCAGATGGGCTTTAATTCAGTAAAATTCTGGGTTCAATGGAGATGGAGCGAAAGAAAAGAAGGGGAGTATTTCTGGGATGATCTCGACTCTCTTATGGATATAGCTCATAAAAACAAGTTGATGGTAACTCTCAACATCATCCTTGATGTGGCTCCGGCATGGCTCTTTCAAAAATTTCCTGATTCAGTCATGATTGACGCCTCCGGAAAAGCCTGCCAAAGCACAGCAAATATATGCCGTCAGATCGGCGGCTATCCGGGACCTTGTTACAATCATCCCGGAGCACTGAAAGCACGGCAGAATTTTGTCACAGCAGCAGTAAAGCACTTTGCCAAACATCCTGCTCTTTCCATGTGGGATGTGTGGAATGAGCCGGAAAATAATCTAATGACCCGTGAACCGGATTGCAAAACGCTTTTCTGTCACTGCGAAGAATGCAGGAAAACATTCATTCCGTATCTTAAACAAAAATATGAATCTCTTGAAAAGCTGAATTCGGTATGGGGACGCTGTTATGCGGACTGGGAAGAAGCGGAAATTCCTGTCCAAGCCTCAAATATAAGCGATTTTATAGACTGGCGCGAATTTCATCTGGACAAGCTTACAGCCGAGGCTAACTGGCGTCTGGCTTCCGTTGCGGAAAACGATCCGGAGCATATTCGATATCTCCATGTTGTCGCAAATTCAATAACTTGCTTCAATTCCGTTTCCTGTGTAGATGACTTCGATATGGCTAAAAACTGTCAGGTTTTCGGCTCAACAATGATGAATTCTCCTTTTTTCTGTGCGCAAGCCGTATCTGTCGCGCCGGGAAAGGTGTTTTATAACGCTGAATGCCATATTAATTTCGGAAGTACGGCGATGCATCAGAGAATCGTTGACATGCCGCTTTTCCTCAAGGAAATACTCCCGCAGATCGGTTGGGGAGTGCGAGGCTTCCTCTTCTGGCAATTCAGAGCTGAAACGCTTGGAATGGAGTCGCCAGCATGGGGACTCGTCCGGCCAGATGGAACAAGCCGTCCTGTTGCCGATGCGGCAGAGCGTTTTGGACGTGCCATAGAGCCGCTGGCGGAACGTCTCATGAGCTGCCAAAGAACAGTTCCGGCTGTCGGACTCTGGCGAGGCAGGCGCAATGAACTTTTCCAGTTCTCGATAGGCCAACTGAAGAACTATGCAAAAGGACTTGAAGAGTATTCTAAAGCACTTTATAGCCTGAATCTGCCATTTCGCACTCTCTCTTCTGCTCAGATACTCGCAAATGAACTGAATGGCATCAAAATAATCATCATGCCTGATCCTTACTTCATTGATGAAGATGAGGCTGCGGCTCTGGATAAGTGGCTTAAAAGCGGAGGTGTCCTTCTCTGCGAAGCCCATCTCGCCGGATACAACGGCTCAAAAGGACGTCACAGTCGAAAAGTGCCGGGATGCGGACTCGCTGAATCATGGGACTTATATGAAGAGGAAAGTACATCTTCATTTCACCTTCCGTTGCAAAGCAGCAGAAAAAATGAAAGTGCTTTAAGCGAAAGCAGCGGCGACGTCGCCAAAGCCCTCAGCTCAACAGGATCATCCGGTTCTGAATTTTTCCCGCTTTCCTCGTCCGACGGAGTTCAGGGGTTCGGGGCAAGACGCTTCGCCTCAATCAAGAGTTCAGAGTCGACAACAGAGGCAGTCTTTGGGAAAACTCCCATTGTCGTATCCAAGAAAATCGGAAAAGGCTGCCTCTTTTACGCCGGAACATTGCTTGGAGTCGCTGCGGAAAAAGATGACAGCCTTCTCAAGAATATTATAAAAAAAGCGGCTCATCACGCCGGAGCCGAGAGAAGCGGAAAAGATGAAAAAGTTCATATTGATTTTCTATTTGACGAAGATGGAAAACTTGCTTTTGCCGTTATTATAAATTCATCAAAAGAAGAACGTCCATGCGGACTTCCTGACTCAGTAAAATGGAAAGGCATATTCTACGGAGGAAACGGCTCGACGATTCCCCCTGACAGCACAGAATTTTACAAAGCCCTCTAAAATCATATTCAAAAAACAAAAAAATCGTGTATTTCTGACCTTATAAGATAAAGGCAGGGGAAACTCCTATCCACCTGCCTATTTTACTTTTTAGAGGTTCCCTTTAAAAACTAAACCAAGCAACTGCAATTCTAACGCATTTTTTCTTGAAAAAGATATTTTGCTATTGCTTTACGACATCGATTGCGTTATTATTAATAAGAGATTACAACATAATTAACAACTATATAAGACAACGTTGTCTATGAGCATAGCCATTAAAGATATTGCGCTTAAACTAAGAGTTTCGCCGAGTACGGTATCACGTGCTCTGTCCGGAAAGGACGGAGTTTCGGAGGAGATGAGACAGCGCATTATCAGTTACGCGGAAGACTGCATGTTTCAGGTAAATCCCGCGGCACAGGCGCTACGTACCGGTAAGGGCAGCGGTTTGATCCTCATTGCTCCGATGAACCGTCCTGAAGTAGCAAGAATACGCGATGAAATACTTCTGACCAAACTGCATCAGTTTTTCGGTTCTGCCTTCAGCCTGACCGTTGATAACGAAGAAAATCTGGAATACTATATAAAAATGGCTTTAGCGGAAAATCCTCAGGCTATAATTGTCAGCGGAATCTGGCATCAGAATTTCAATCTTCTTGAGGCCTGTAACACTCACAAGACCGCATTACTGTCAATAGATTCATGTCTGGCAGGGCACGACGAAATCATTATAGACCGCTCCACGGGAACAGAACAGATGACACGCATGTTTCTGCTCAGCGGATGCAGTCATCCTGTATATTTCAAGCACCCTGAAGAACTGGACACCGAGGGCTACGGACGACTCTCAGGCATCCAAAGAGCTTACAAGGAAGCCGGACTCGAACTCAAGCCGGAATATTGCGTTGAGTTCAATCCTAAGAAAAATGATTCCCAGCTCGGCTATGAGATATTCAGCGAGCTGCTGAAACGCTCGTATGTTGATGCAGTTTTTGCCTTCAATGATCTTGCTGCGCTCGGTGTTCAAAGAGCTATCCACAGTTTCAATCCGGCCTCGAATTCAGAAATCAAACTTGTCGGCTTTGACGACCTGCCAATTTCCACTTATCTGCCGACAAGCCTCTCATCCATATCGATAAAACTTGAAACTCTGATTGAGCAGGCAAGTTCAATGCTTCAGCAAAGAATCCTCGATCTGAATGCCCCCCGTGAACGCGCGATAATCCCCAGCACTCTCTTAATCCGCGAAAGTTCAAGGATCACTGACCGCCGCATTATCGGCGAGATTTTCCGTCAGACAAATCATAATTAAATATCCGCTCCGAAAGGAAATGCTCTAATGAGTATGCCCAAATTTCTTCTGCGCTGCTTTTCCGCATCTTGCTTTATTTTTGTCATGACGGGACTGCTAAACGCAAATCAAGCTTCTGCACAGGAACTTCTGCCGGAGAAAGGCTGGCTCTTCGCCCCGGGAGACAATCTCAGGCGGGCTGCCATTGATTTCGATGACCGTGACTGGAAAAGCATTGAAGTCCCGGCGTACTGGAATAAGGCAGGGGTCTTCCCCAAAGACGGATTCGGCTGGTACAGACTCCATATAAGTCTGCCTCCGGGAAAGGAAGCTCTTGAGCTTGTGATTAAAGGACTTGCCGGTGAAGATGAAACATATTTCAACGGCAAAAAAATCGGCTCTACAGGCGAGCTTTCCGGCGACTTCTCCAATCCGAAGTACGTCATCAGAACTTATACTGTTCCGGCGGATCTGCGCAGAAGACAGAACATTCTCGCCATCCGCATCTATACAGGCAAGACGATATGGGGCGGCGGCATCATACGTCCAATTTCCCTGAGAGAACTGAAGCCTGAAGACGCAATTGAGCTGAAATATAAAAGCCCGCTTAGCGGGAACTTTATCAGACCTGGCGAAAAATTCAGCTACAGTATTGAGTGCAAAAACCGCAGGACAGAGCCTGCAAGTATAAAGCTGCAAAGCACGCTCAACGACTTTGAGGGTAAGGAGCTCGAACGTGTCGAATATGAAATAAGTCTTAATCCGGGAGAAATCCGAAGCTGGGAAAAGGAAATTCTCCTTCCTGTGCAGGGAATCTATACAGTAAACAGCTCGATAATATTCAAAAATGCGACCGTAAAGTCGGAGAGCCTCTCCATCGGAGTAATGCCGGAGCGTCCGGCAGACTCAAAACTTGATCCCAGATTCGGCGTGGCATGCCATCTTAACTGGTGGGACAGCAAGACCTCAATCAAACTTCTCGACCTCATGCGCAGAGCCGGAATCGGCACGGCCAGAACAGGCATGATATGGCGCGACATAGAGGAAGTCAAAGGCCAGATGGATTTCTCAAGATGCGACCTCATCGCTGACGAAAGCGCCAAGCGCGGCATCACATGGCTCCCTACGCTTTCGGACGTGCCGGACTGGGCGGTCAAGGGAAAAGGAAGTAATCCGTCGCTAAGAATTCCGGACATCGAAGCATGGAAGACCTTCGTGAGCGAGGCTGTCAAACGTTACGGCAAGAAGATTCAGGTATGGGAAATAGGAAACGAGCCCAATCTTAACAAGCTCAGTCCGGAAGAATACCGGGATCAGTATGCAGCCGCCCGCGAAGCCGCCTTGAAAGTAAAATCTGATGCTGTTATCGCGATCGGAGGCCTTTCATCTGTACACGTCAAACAGCCTGGACGAATCCTTCCGGACATATACTTAAATGGACTCTGTGAGCTGAATATGAATTTTGACGCTCTGGCATATCATCCATATATCGGATGGCCCAAGACAAACGCAGCTATAGTTCAGGATTTCAACAAAACTATGGATAGTGTAGAAAACGTGTTGAGCTCACGCTCACAGGGAGATAAAAAGCTTTATCTTACGGAATACGCGATCTCCAAACGCACGGATCAGGAGCGCAGCGAACTGGATCAGGCACGTTTTCTGGTGTTAAC
>JAKJHH010000117.1 GCA_022703965.1 Verrucomicrobiota bacterium | reverse complement strand
CGGCTCTGCGAAGGTCTTCCGGGTATGTTATCTTGATGTTGAAGGACGGGTTCTCCACGAGTTTAACGGGAAAGCCCGCGAATTCCATGGCGCCTGCGTCGTCAGTAAAGAGACGACCTGCTTCCTGCGCCTTGGCGTAAGCCTCTTTAAGAGATTTGATATAAAAGACTTGAGGAGTCTCGACTGTCCATGTTTTGTGTCTGTCTGGAGTTCCGGTTATCATACCGTTTTCGTTTGTTTCTTTCAATGTGTCGGTAATGCGTTTTCCCGGAATCGCTCCGCCGCCGCAGAGAATGCATTCTTCAATACATTTAGTCAGGAGTTCAGGGGTGGAGAAGGGGCGTGCTGCATCTTGAACGGCAACCAATTCGGTTCGGTAATGACAGGCGTCAAGGGCGTTTATGACCGACTGTTGTCTGGTTTCGCCACCTGCTATGATTCTGAAGGCACGGTTTGGAAAATGAACTTTAAGAATATCTCTGAAAAGTCGGATGTTGTTATCTGATCCCGCAAGTATCATGTTGCCGGTATGACAGAATTCTACGAAAGCCGCGACTGTTCTGACTAGAACCGGTATGCCTGCTATTTCTTCAAGCAATTTGTTCCTGCCGAAGCGTGCCGAGCTTCCACCGGCAGCGATTATTACCGAAAAGTTGTCTATCGGCTTAATAGATTCAAGAAGTTTTGCCATATCCCCTTATAGTCTCCAAGGTCCTGCGTAAATTATATGCATTTTCCTCAAGAAGCTTTCTTGCTTCTCCCTCTCCTTTGCCATGCAGCCGCTTTATGATTGACACTGCCCGTCTTTTCAATTTCTCGTTCAGACATTGCATGTCAATCATGTAAGATCCTGCTGTTTTGCCCAGCATGATCATTGCAGTCGAAGACAGCGCGTTAAGAATCTTTTTTGTCGCTGTTCCCGCTTTCAATCTTGTCGAGCCTGCGATAAGTTCCAATCCGCTGTGCATTTCTATCAGCAGATCACAACCGCTTGCATCTGTGAAATTGTTGGCTGACTCGGAAAGCAATACTGTATTCGCTTTTTTCAGCTTTGCAAAGGCAAGTCCTGATCTGACGTAATAAGCCGAGCCGCTGGCAGAGATTCCTATGACTGTATCAGCCTCAGTCAGATTCATAATAAGCAGTTCCGGAATACTGGAGGCATCTTCTTCTTTTTTAAACTCGATCTCAATTGCGGCATCAGCGTTGCCGCCGGCTATCAGCGCTATTGCCTTTTCAGGCGGGAGTCCGAAAGTGCAGGGGAGTTCAACACAGTCAAGAGCTGCAAGACGTCCGCTTGTTCCGGCTCCAAGATATATGAGACGTCCGCCTTTTTTCAGCGAGTCTGCCATCAGTGAAGCCGCTTCAGCGATTTTTCCGCAGTTTTCCATAAGAGATTCTGAGGCGCTGAGTTCGGCTGATAAGAATTCCCTGACAGTCTCTTCCGCTTTTAACGATGTGAACTCAATTTCAGGCTTCAGCGGCTCTTCGCTCAGAGGAATACTTGTCTTGCCTGCCTCCAGAACTTTTGTCTGTGATGCAGCGTAATCTCCGGCGGCAAGCATTGCGGCTCCGGCGAGCTGAAACTTGTTGCCTGCTTCAAGAACTCTGAGTTCCGGAATTCTGTCAAGCTCAGGGGGACATGAGGGAATGTATTTAAGAATTTCCTCTTTCAAGTCAAAGCCTGCCTCATTTGCCGCATCGGCGAGTCCTCCGCTAAGCAGAATCCTGTCCAGAGAATAAATTATCGCCGAACTTACTATGATTTCGGAGAGCCCCTTAAAATAAGCGTCTCTGATTGTTTTATGTTCAGGAGACGCGAGCAGTTCAGCAAGATTTCCTGACGGAATTTTTGCAGCCAGACGGCTTGCGCTTGCGATTTCGTCGTATGAGCCTGCCGGAGTTCTTATGCTTCCAAGTAAGGTCAACTGGTGTCCCGGACGCCATCTTCTGCCGTTTGCCGAGACCGCGAAGCCCAGGCCGGTTCCTATTGCCATCAGTGCGATGCGTGCATTGCCTTCAAGATGTCCCTTTAAGGCGGCTCCCGCCATTGCTGCATCGGCATCGTTTATGAGAGAGACCGGACAACTGAAGTCCTTCTGAACGCTTTCTTTCCATGTGTTGTCTCTGAGTACGGCAAGATGCTCTGCTGATTTTTCAAGACGGTTTCCGTCGTAGCTCACGATTCCTGCTGTGGATATTCCTATTGCCAGCGGCTTGTCCGGCATATCAAGAGATTTCGCCAGTTCCTGAATTGCGTTTGAAAGATCGGCTGTCGATGCCCCTTTGTGCATGGGGCTTTTTACTTTTCGGACGCATTTTATAAGCTCAGGCAGACTGGATGAATTCTCTATGATTTCTCCGAGCGTAAAGGAAGAGCCCTTTATCCATGTTCCGCCTATATCTATCGCAAGTATGTATCCGGACTTATTCACTTCTGTTCCTTCAGTGCTTTTATTTTGTCTCTTAGCGAGGCGGCGCGCTCGAATTCGAGCTTTTCTGCTGCGTCGAGCATTTCCTTTTCGAGCTCATCTATCAATTCTTCCATGCTGAGTTCATTGGGATTTGCTCCGTAAGCGCTATGTTCTTCCGCGACGGAGAACGCGGAACTTTCCGAGCGTTCCAGTTCAAGATTCATCGCTCGTATGATTGTGCGAGGAGTTATGTCGTGTTTCTTGTTGTAGGACTCCTGAAGCTTACGGCGTCGGGCGGAAAGATTCATCATGTATTCCATGCTGTCAGTGATCTTGTCCGCGTAAAGGATGACTCGGCCTTCCGCGTTTCTTGCGGCTCGTCCTGCCACCTGAACAAGAGAGCGGCTTGAGCGCAGGAAGCCTTCCTTGTCTGCGTCCAGAATTGCCACCAGTGAGACTTCCGGCAGGTCGATTCCTTCTCGTAGCAGGTTGATTCCGATTAGACAGTCGAATTCACCTTTTCGCAGGTCGCTGAGTATTTTTACACGCTCAATCGCATCAATTTCCGAATGCAGATATTTTACCTTGAGGCCTAAATCTTTCAGATAATCCGCAAGGCGTTCAGAACTCTTCTTAGTCAGTGTTGTAACAAGTACTCTCTGCCTTTTGGCGGAGGCTTCACGGATTTCAGCCATTACGTCATCAATCTGGCCTTCGAGCGGTCTGACCTCAACTAGCGGATCAAGCAGTCCGGTCGGTCTGATTACGAGCTCGACTGGCTTGCCTGAAAGTTTCTGTTCGTAATCTCCGGGCGTTGCAGATACATAGATTGTGTCGCCGGTCATTTCCTTGAATTCCTCAAATCTCAGAGGTCTGTTGTCGAGAGCTGAGGGCAGGCGGAAGCCGTGGTCAACCAGCGTCTGTTTTCTGCTCCTGTCCGCTTTGAACATTGCGCCAATCTGAGGAACCGTAACATGTGATTCGTCGATAAGCGTTATAAAGTCGTCCGGAAAAAAGTCGAGCAGGCAGAAAGGGCGTGAGCCCGGCGCTCTGTCGGAAAGATGCAGCGAGTAGTTTTCGATTCCGCTGCAATAACCGATCTCCTTCATCATTTCGATGTCGTAATTGACGCGCTGATAAAGACGCTGAGCCTCGACTAGTTTGCCCTCTGACTCAAAGAACTTGACTCGCTCCTTCATTTCCTTTGTAATGCGGTCGCTTGCGGATTCGATTCTTTCACGCGGCATGACAAAGTGTTTGCAGGGGAAAAGTACCGCTCTGTTAACGGATTCCTTCTGGCGTCCGCTGACGAGATCGTAACGGGTGAGTTTGTCGATGGAGTCGCCCCAGAACTCGACTCTTACAAATTCCTGACGCTGCGGAACATAGACATCGACAGTGTCGCCGCGGACTCTGAACTGCCCTTTTTCCGGAGCCATGTCGTTGCGTTCGTATTGTATGTCGATGAGTCTGCGCAGAAGTTCGTTCCTGTCCATATTCATATCTTTTTTCAGCACGACGCTCATTCCTTCGTAGTCGTCAGGCGAGCCCAAGCCGTAGATGCAGGACACGCTGGCGACGACAATCACATCCCGTCGTTCAAGCAGAGAGGAAGTTGTAGAAAGTCTATAGCGTTCGATGTCCTCGTTTATGCTTGCGTCCTTGGCTATGTAGGTGTCTGTCTGAGGAATGTAGGATTCAGGCAGATAGTAGTCGTAATAGCTGATGAAGTATTCTACCGCGTTGTGCGGGAAAAATCCTTTGAACTCACCGAAGAGCTGAGCGGCCAGCGTCTTATTGTGCGATAAAATCAGAACCGGTCTGTCGAAGTTCTGTATGACATTCGCGAGCGTGAAAGTCTTGCCGGAGCCTGTGACTCCGAGAAGCGTCTGATTGCTTTTTCCGCGCTGAAGTCCCTCCGTCAGCTTTCGTATCGCTTCCGGCTGATCTCCCGCAGGAGCAAAATCTGATTGAAGTTTGAATATGCCGCTCATCGTTCAGTCCTGACTTATTTGAAAAATGCCTGCGCTTCCGGACATTCCTGAATCCAGTCGTGTATGTCAGCGATGATGTCCTTGACGCTTTTTCCCGGACTCCAGCCGGAATGCGCTTTGAGTTTGGAGGAGTCCGTAATGTAAACCGGGATATCCGCGTAACGGGTTACAGGATCACTGCCGGGGCTGAGTCTGTTACCGCTGATTTCTCCGCATATTTCCGTGAGTTCCTGAAGCGATACGCTTCCTTTGAGTCCTCCGCCCGCATTGAATACTCCGTCTGAATATTTTGCGGGCTCTTTTATCTGCATCATCACCAGCTTGAAAAGATCGTCGATATGCAGCATGTCACGCACTTGCTTGCCATGGCCTCCGAAGCCGATGTATTTAAGCGGCTTTTTGAAGATATGTGAGGCAATCCAGAAGGCCGCTATGCCCTGATCTGTTTTTCCGAACTGCCAAGGGCCGGCGAGAACTCCGCAACGGTTGATGATGAAAGGCAGTTTGAAGCTGTTTCGATATTCATCAAGCATTATTTCCGCCGCGTATTTTGTGCCTCCATAAAGAGAGCGTGCTGAATCCATGGGGAATTTTTCAGATATTCCTTCCGGTGATACGCCGGGGAGCTCCTGGTTTTCGGAGAAGTCGAAGCGTTTTGCCGATTCCTTTATTCTGCATTCGCAAAGGTATTTTATTGGATAGACTCGACTGGTGGATATGAATATCATTCCAGCCTGATTTCTGCGGCAGTATTCAGCGCAGTTCAGGGCTCCTGTCAAATTGGTTTCGATGAGATATGAGCAGTCTCCGTCCGCTCCGGAGAGGACGGACGGTTCGGCGGAACATTCAATCATGAAATCGGTTTTTCCCGCTGATGCCAGATCGTCAGGATTTCTGACATCGCCCTTAATGAATTTTATGCCATGCTTTTCCAGACGAGGCAGTGTCATTTCCGAACCTTTGCGGTAAAGGTTGTCCAGAACCGTGATTTCGGCAGACTCAAGATGCTGCTTGAGTTTTATGGCAATATTCGAACCGGTGAAACCGGCTCCTCCGGTGATCAGAATTTTCATCTCCGATGTCTCCTGCATGGCTGTCAACTTGATTTCTAATATATCAATGATACCATAAATATCATTACGAAATGCAGTTTTCAGGGTGTTTTTTATGATAAAATTTCCTGCATCCGATACGGCTGACAAGGACGGATTTCTGGCGTGGAGCCTTGAAATCAGTCCGGACTATCTTATTGCCGCATATCGGGAAGGAATTTTTCCCTGGCCTGTCGATGATGAATCCGTTCTCTGGTTTTCCCCTCCTGAACGCGCGATCCTGTTTTTTGACAAGGTAAGTGTCCATAAGAGAACTCAGCGAAGTTTCCGACATAGAAAGTTCTCACTTCGCATCAATCATTGTTTTGACGAGATAATCCGCAACTGTTCGGAAGTTCCTCGGAAAAATCAGCCGGGGACATGGATAACTCCAAAGTTGAAGCAGGCTTATTCGGAGTTCCACAGAATGGGCTATGCAATGAGTTTTGAGGCATGGACTCCCGATGGCAGGCTGGCCGGAGGAATGTATGGCGTCAAAATAGGACGTTACTTCTCAGGTGAAAGTATGTTTCACTTTGAACCGGATGCGTCTAAGTTTGCTTTGCTTTCCGCCGTTGAATATCTGAAAGGGGAGGGCGTTACATGGCTGGATGCTCAAGTTGCCAGCCCGCTCCTGCTTGAAATGGGGGCTGTAAATCTTCCGCGGGAAGAGTTTCTGGAAATGCTGAAAGAATCTCTGAAATGAAAAAAGCGGCTGATCTGCCGCTTTCATCATAGTCAAAATAAAGAGAAATGCTTATTTCTTCTTCATTGCGAGCTTAGCTCTGCTCTTGAGTCTTTCGATGTAAGCTTTGTGACGTTTTCTCTTTTCGACCTTATTGAACTGCTGTCCCATTGTAAAAAACTCCCGGGGTTTAATTTAAATTTTCATTAAAATACGTCTTTATCGCATAAAATCAAGAGGAAAGAGGTTTTAAATCCTTCATAATCTGCGCTATGTTTATAAAGACGGCAATCTCAAAACGCGCTTTGCGGCTTTCGGGGTCTCCGAAAAGTCCAAGTCTTGCGGAATTTCGATACATACCCTGTGGGTATGCACGCTCAATTCCGCAAGGACTGTCTTTTTTCGGAATACATCCGAAATCCATCAAGTTCGTTTTGAGACTGCCGTCTATAAATGCGATATTTTAAGATTTATATGGAACAAACGGCTTTTTCCGTTGTTTTATTGCAGATACACCTTTTTAAGGAGATTTATGAAGAAACTCTTATTCCTGTTGCTTCTCGCCTTTTCATTTGTTGCTGTTTTTGCTTCTCCCTCAGATAAAAAGCTCTTCGATGAAATACTGGCCTCTTCATCATCCGTTAATGTTCAAGCTTATCCGGATGCGGATCTTGTTCTCCTCTATGATTATGATAAGATTGTATATCAGGCAGACGGACGCTGTCTGGAAACAGATGAGGTTTTTGAAAAGATTCTGACCGAAAAGGGACGTCGTGAAACTATGTCGATGTCCTTTAATTATATGCTTCCTTATTATACTGTGAAAGTTACGACGCTGGAGGTTATAAAAGCAGACGGGCGCATTGTTCCCGTGGATATTGAAAAGAACTCCAAGGAAATGGTGGATCGCTCCCAGATGGATGCAAATATATTCAATCCGAATGATAAAATACTGACTGTTTCAGTTCCCGGCCTTGAGATCGGTGATATTCTGCACTATGTGATAATCAAGGATCAGGTTAAAACAATCATGCCTGATACATGGAGTGATTATTATGTGCTTGAAAGCACGACTCCCATATTGAAATCCGTTATAGAGGTATCCGCTCCGAATAAGCTTCCTTTGAAGAATATGAAACTCAGGGATGAAGTCAAGGGAACAGTTAACTACGAAAAGCAGGAAAGCGGAGATAGAACAATTCATCGCTGGACTGCCTTGAATGTCCCTAGATTTTTTGAAGAACCTTCCATGCCTCCTTATTACACAGTAGTCCAGAGACTCCTGGTAAGTACGATCCCGGATTGGCAGACCATCTCAAAGTGGTACTGGAATATTTCCGAACCGCATCTTGCCAAAACAAATCCCGAAATGCAGAAAAAAGTCGAAGAACTGACCGCCAATATCAGCGACAGAAACAGAAAAATCGAGGCAATATTCCGTTTTGTATCTCAGCAGATACGTTACATGGGAATTACAACCGAAACTGTAGCTCCCGGCTACGAACCACATGACATTGACATAACTTTCAACAACCGCTATGGAGTCTGTCGCGATAAAGCCGCCCTTCTTGTCGGAATGCTAAGACTCGCCGGGATAAAGGCTTATCCTGTCCTTATCCACGCAGGCTATAAAAAGGATTTTGAGGTTCCTCAGCCTTATTTCAATCATGCGATTGTTGCTGCCGAGGATGAAAAAGGTTCATATATTCTTATGGATCCTACTGATGAGAATACGAATGACCTGCTTCCCGGATATCTTTGCAACAAGAGCTATCTTGTTGCCCGTCCTGAAGGCGAGACTCTCAAAACTTCTCCTGTTATTCCAGCCGAAAAGAATCTCGTGAAAATCAGAACAAGCGGCAAGATGCTTGATGGAACATTGAAGGCTGAATCGGAATTGATCTTCGACGGAGTCAACGACAACGCCTACAGATCATATTTCTCTAAACTCAAGGCCGAGGAAATAAGGCTTTTCTTTGAAGGTAAAATTAAAGATGCCATTCCCGGGTCCGCACTCAAAAGCTGCACTGTTATTCCCACCGATCTCTCCGACATGTCAATGCCGCTTACCGTGAAGATATCATATGAAACTCCTGATTATCCCGTCAGCGGAAAGGATCTCCTTCTGATGCCCGCTCCGATTCTGGGCACATCTTTCGGTATCGTGACTTTTGTGCTCGGGGAAACCGGCCTTGAGAAGCGCAGGTTCCCGCTTGATTCAGAAATGACTTGTGGTGTTTATGAAAGTTTCGACATCGTGCTGGACAAGAGTTTCGGAAAAGTCATTTCTCTGCCCAAATATAAGAAAATTGACTCAGCCCAGCTTTATTGGAGTCAAAATGTACAGGACAAAAATTCTTCGCTTTCAGGCGATGCTTCATTCATGATCAAAACCGTGGAATTTTCTCCGTCTGAATATCAGGCTCTCAGAACTGCGCTTAAAGAGATTGAATATGAAGAGCGCAAGATGCCGGTTTTCGCTGCCGTCGGCACTTCAAATGGCAATGCGGCTCTTGCTGAACTGACTCAGGGCGCTGATCTTCTTGTACTCGAAGATAATACCGTCTACGATCTTCAGTCTTCGTCTTCGTGGACAATGAAGCGTAATGTGAAAAAGCAGGTTCTCAGTTACGCCGGAAAAAAGAAGAATTCCGATCTGATGATAAACTACAATCCTGCTTATGAGACTGTTACTGTAAGCGGTTCGGTAAGCTCAAAAGATGGAGTTGTTCGTAAGCTCGAAGCTCAGGAAATAAATATCATGGATGCTGCATGGGCTGCTTCCGCTCCTCGCTACCCTGCCTCCAAGACTCTTGTCGCAAGTTTCCCCGGAGTGGAAAATGGAAGCATCATAGATTACGAAATCGTGTCAAAGGTGACAGGACGTCCCTTCTTCTCTGCGACAGATGTTTTCCGTCACTTTGATCCCATCGCTTCCAAGCAATTGACCGTGAATCTGCCTTTGAATCTCAATCTGGAGATAGTGCAGACCGGTGATATGAAATCATTTTTCAGCAGTTCCAAAAATAATCAGTCTGTTTCCTATTCATGGATACGTAAAAATATAAAGAGAATCAAACCTGAGGATTCCTTGCCCCCGCTCTGGAGCTTTATGCCTTCCGTTATAGTTTCTTCAGGGAACTGGACATCTCTGGCCTCCGATCTCAATAAACGTTACGTTGATGCCGCCGCCGGAGACAAGGAGGTCAAGGCATTTACTGCCAAGCTGATTGCCGATGAAAAAACTGAACTCGGTAAAATCTCACTGATTAAAAATTATGTCGCGTCCAAAATACGCAAAGTTCAGGCTGGTATTTTTGAGATTCCTTACTCCTCGATCAGCAGCGCCGATAAAACTTTTGCGGATACATACGGCAACTCAGCCGACAAAGCGGTTTTGCTTTATGCCATGCTGAAGGCTGCCGGCTTCAGCCCCGAATTTGTGCTTTCTTCTCCTTATGCCGATTGCAGGGAATTCTTTGATATATTAAAAAAAGCCCCCCAGCTTTCAGCATTCGACGAGGTTCTTGTTCTTGTTAAAAGCTCTTCAGGCTCAATGATCTACCTGAATGACGCCGATCAGTATGCCTGTGTCGGAACCGCAGCAAGGGCAGGCAAGCCCGGGCTTTTCATTTCTCGTCCCGATGCCACGCTTGCCGATGTAAATGTGCCGGAAACACAGGTCAGTTCCACTTCAATCGAATTTAAGGTCAAAATTCTTGAAAATGGGGATGCCGAAATTACACGGACAGATCTCTATTCCGGAATTCCATTTGCTGACTTCCATAAGCGTTTCGCCGAAATGACACCTGAAAAAAGAGACCGTTATTTTCAGGAACTCGTATCCTCCATAGCCCAGTCGGCCAGTCCTCTCTCCGCTTTCACAACCGATTATGCAAGCTATCCCGGACGCCAGAGCTTTACTGTCTCTGTGCCCCGCTTTGCGGTGAAAGACGGACGTTTCATGTATTTCAGGCTGCCTGGAGAAGATATTGTCAAATCGGTGCTCCGTTTCAGGGCGGACAAGCGGGATAACCCATATTACAGAAGTCGCGATCTTGTAATGGATTGTTCATTTAAAGTTGAATTGTCCCCTTCCGCCGTAGATGTCAAATTGATGCCGTCTTCCGTCGACTGGGAATCAGTTTCCGGATCGGCTTTTCTGAGAAGCAGAATATCCCCCGTAAGGACGGAATCAGACGGACGCAAAATCTTTGACATCAGAACTGAAGTTCGCTTCAGGGCTTCCATCGTAAGTCCTGCCGAATACGAAAATCTTACACAGATATATAAGACTTTCTCAAAACCTGAAATGAATCTTATTCTCTTCAGTATAAAAGCAGTTGATTTGTAAGCACTGTCAGGTTAATGTAAGCCGTCTCAAAAAAAGGAGCGGGAGGTAATTCATGTTCAGGAATCTGTTCGCTAAGGCTGCCGGAGAGAATGCTGTGTCTGCTGGAAAAATTGCAGACTTCGATTCATCTGCCCGGTTTATTCTCTTTGTAGATAAACTTGCGGCTAAAGATTTCTCGGTGACAGCCGATACGTCTTCGGGCGATATCAAAATATGGCAGTCGCTAGTGAAGATGGAAGAGCAGCTTGCCAAATCCTTTGCAGAAATAAAGGCTTCAAGTTCCACTCTTAATGCTTCTTCAACAGAGTTCACCGGCAGTTCAGATGCGCTCCTCAAAAGCACCTCATCAATCTCTGCTCAGGCTGATTCCATACATAATGCGACTATTACCATGAGTAATAATATGCAGTCCATATCCGCTGCCGCCGAGCAGATGAGCGTTAACATCAAGACGATAGCAGATACAACTTCTTCCTCAGCTGGCAATATCAACACAGTCGCGACTGCTACGGAGCAGATGAGCCTTACTATCACTGAAATCGCTGAAAATACAGAGCAGGCTAAAAAAATAGCGGAAGATGCTGTTCAGAGTTCAATGACTGCTACCGAAAAGGTTTCTCTTCTTGAACAGGCGGCCAAGGAAATTAATAATGTTATAACTGCAATCTCCGAAATATCGGATCAGACAAAACTTCTTGCTTTGAATGCTACAATCGAAGCCGCCAGAGCCGGTGAGGCAGGACGCGGATTTGCCGTTGTCGCCAGTGAGGTCAAGGAGCTCGCCCAGCAGACCAATGTCGCCGCTTCCGGAATAAGAACAAAAATCGAGGCCATGCAGAAGGCCACCATGCAGACAATTCAGGAAATTGAAAAAATCCGCGAGGTCATCGGCAGCGTAAATAATATTGTCAGTGTCATTGCCGCCGCCGTCGAGGAACAGTCTGTTACCGCAAAAGACATTGCCTCGAATATCGGTACTGCCGCCTCTGGAATGGAACAGGTATCGAAAGCCGTCGAAGAGGGCGCAATGGCTGTTCAGGAGGTCAATAAGAATATCTCCGCCGCCGCCAATCTTTCTTCCGGAATCACCGTTTCCGTCGAAAAAGTCAGAAAAGACTGTGTTCAGATGAAGTCCGACGCGACTTTCCAGTATGCGACCGCTCTTGAAGTCGGCAGCCATCTCGGTGACATGAATAAAACTCTCGATTCTGTAATTGTCCCAGCCGGATTGCAGAAAACATTTGAATATTCAGAACTCTTTAAATTTACCGATGCCTATTCTGTTTATGTTACTGATCGTGATAATGAACACAAAGGTATTTTCGACTATATAAACAAAATCCATGCCGCCATCAAGGCAAGAAAGTCCGCCAAGGACATCAGCAAGCTTTTCAAACAGCTCGGAGATTATACAGCTCATCATTTCTCGGTAGAGGAAGATATGATGAGAGAAAAGCATTTTCCTGAATTGGATCAGCAGCTCGTTTCCCATAAGAAACTGCTTGACCGTGTCGCCGATGTTACTGCCAGACTTGAGCGTGGCGAAGATGTCAATATGATCGAAGCCATGATTTTCCTGAAAGACTGGTTGCAGAATCACATCCTCAAGATGGACAAGAAGTATGGAGTATTCTTTAAAGAAAAAGGTTATGTAAAGTAAGATGCGTTGTAATTTCCTTATATTATTGATTCTCGTTTGCACTGTAATTTTTTCCGCGGGATGCGGACGGCGTCAGCAAGCTCCGCCTCCGCCTCTGGCTAAACCCGATCTGGTTCTTGATCTTTTTGAGTCTTTGGATAAGAAGGATTACAAAGCCGCTCAAAACAAAATCGCGCGACTTCGGGAAATTGACAAAACAAGTCTCTATCTTGCCGAAATGGAAAATACTGTCCGCAATAACTTCTATCTTGCCGAAGCCCAGGCCTTCATCCGCAAGAATGATATCGGCGGTGCAGAGGCTCTTCTGCAAGGCGTGAAGCAACAATACCGATAACGCCTTGATGCCATCCTTCTCCGGCAACAACAATCGCTTTGGATTTTGT
>JAKJHH010000116.1 GCA_022703965.1 Verrucomicrobiota bacterium | reverse complement strand
AACGCTCGGATACGATACTCCATGTTCTTATGAAAAATGGTATCTCGCTTCAGTTTCTTAACGCTAGAAAAAAGGAGTATTTAATAAATAATTTTTAATTGTCGAAAATCTGGGCGCTTATACGTAATGTCGCCCTTGAAAAATGGGGGACATTACAGCATCTTGTCCCCTCTCATGAAAAATGCACGCTAATATAAGATACTTTTGAATTTACCGCAATACGTGATTCCAGCTTTTTATTTATGTTGATATCTGTCTTTATCGTGTTTATTTGATTTTTATTTCCTTGAAATCTCAAGTTTAGTATATATCTTTTTCTAAACTCAAAAGGAGAGCTGGGGACAGCCTGTATGGAAGCACGTCATGTAAATGCATTTATTGAGGCTACACTTGAGACTTTTCAGTCAATGTGCGGAGTCACATTCCACCGCAAGGGGGCAATAAGAAAAGTTGATGGCGAAATCGTCGATACCGATGAACTTCTCGGAATTGTCGGTCTTTCCGGTGATGTCAGAGGAGCTGTCATGCTCACGACAGAACTGGAAATCGGACGCAAGCTTGTCAGCAAGTTCCTCATGGAAGATATAAATGAAATCAACTGCGATCTCATGGATGCCTGGGGTGAATTGGTAAATATTCTTGCCGGCGCAGCCGACGCGAAAATAGAAGAGCTCAAGGTTGAACTTGCTCTTCCTTCCGTTGTCTATGGAAGAAATGCAAAATTCTATGCCAAGGCCGGAAATCCTTTCGTTATTATCCCTATGGAAATCAAGGGCGGAGGCACTTTCAGTCTCGGCGTATCAATGGAAATACCCAAGAATAAAGCTGCAAAGCGCTGATGGCGGAACTTGATTCAAGTCCGGTTGTTCTTATCACTGGAGCCTCAAGCGGGCTTGGTCTTGCCATGTCATGCGAATTTAAAAAGCGCGGCTTTCGTGTTGTCGCAATATGTCGCAAAGCTCCTGAGTTTCCACCGGATCTTCATATTTCTGCCGATCTTACGGAGTCTGCTTCCTTCGAGCTTGTGCTTGAGAAACTGAAATCATTCTGTAATGGACGCCTCGACGTACTCGTCAATAACGCCGGAATCGGCGCTTATGAAACATGGGAGTCTCTAGGCGATGCAGAGCTCAGGACTCTTTTTGAACTCAACTTCTTTGCTCCGGTCAAGTTGGTGAAATCCTTGCTCCCCCTTCTGAAAGCATCACGTGGCAGCATTATAAATGTTTCCTCTATTGCCGGGCATATGCCGGTTCCTTGCATGGGGGCATATTGCGCAAGCAAGGCTGCGGTCTCGATGTTTTCGGATACATTGAGAATGGAGCTTATGGCATCAGGCATAGCAGTTCTCAACGTTACCCCTGGTCGCATTGATACAGGTTTTTCAAAGAGAAGTTTCGGGACAAGGAAGGTTCCTTCAAAATTCGGGGGCTATGCATCTCCCGCTTGTTTTGCTTCGGCAGTTTTCAATGCTTATTCAAAAAAGAAACGCAGTCTGATTTATCCGCGCTGGTACTTTATAGCTCCGCTCTTTGCCAGGCTCTTTCGTCCCTTTTATGAAGCGGCCAACTTGCGAGAGTGGAAACTCAGGTGAATTGATTCGTTTCAAATTACCGCTTGTCTTGACTTTTTTTGATGCTAATTTAAAATAAACGAGGATAATCAGGGAGAGTTGTTTTTATGGAATATGTCATTCAGACCGAGAATCTGACCAAATACTACGGTTGGCTTTTCTGGAAAAAGCAGGAACCGTCTCTTGAGAATCTCAATATTTCCATACCGAAAGGCTCAATCTTCGGCTTCCTAGGGCCGAACGGAGCAGGGAAGACAACGACAATCCGTCTCCTGATGGATCTTATCAAGCCGAGTTCAGGAACTGCGACCGTTCTTGGCTGCCCTCCTGACAACATTGAAATCAAGCAGAGAATCGGATTTCTTCCTGATACTCCCGCTTTCAGCTCCTATCTTTCAGCCTATGAGTTTCTGGACACCTGTGCGAAACTTCTTAGAATTCCTTCTTCCGAGAGACGCAACCGCATAGAAGAAGTGCTTGAAACTGTTAAGATGTCGAAACATGCCAAAGGTAAGCTCGGTACATTTTCACGAGGCATGCTTCAGAGAATCGGTATTGCTCAGGCCATCCTGAACAAGCCCGAACTCCTGATTCTTGATGAGCCTCTTCTAGGCCTTGATCCCTATGGGCGTCAGGAGTTGAAGGATATTATCCTGAATCAGAAGCGCAACGGCACCAACGTCTTTTTCAGCAGTCATATTCTCTCCGATGTGGAAAGGATATGCGATCATATCGCCATATTGAACAAAGGACATCTTCTCTGCTCCGGCAAGCTTGATGATCTTCTTTCCGCCGTCGGATATCGCCTGCACATCAAGACAGGTAACGATGAACTGGCTAAATCTCTTATGGATGAGGCATCCGGAACCATGCGTCTTCCGGACGGCGGCTGGGAGCTTACATTCTCGAAAACAGAGAGCCTTCCACGTCTGAATGACGTCCAGAGCAAGAATCGTGAAACGGTTACATTGACTCCAATGCGTGAAAATTTGGAGGATTTCTTCTTCAGGAAGATTGAAAACGATGACAGAAAGTGATAAAATCATATAGAAATTGTTTTTCCTGCCGGGTGGAATAAGAGGAATTTTTTATCATATAAATAACAATCGGAGGTCAAAAGTATGAGTGAGATCATGGCAATCGCCAGCGGGACATGGCGGAAAATCCTTAGAATGAAAGTAGTTTACTTTCTGATTGCGTGCGTGTATGTCCTGATCGGGAGCGCATATAACTATGACGTTCTTTCATTGCAGCATCATCGGGATCTCATGATCGACATCTCTCTGGTTCTGAACACCGTAGCGGCCTTTATCGTTGTAATTTCGCTTACATTTGACATTCCAAGAGAAATCAGAGAAGGCGTTGCTTCAACACTTCTTACCAAGCCTCTTGGAAGAACTCAGTATGTTATCGGCAAGGCAGTCGGCACAATCGTTACAGGCGTAGTTATCTGCGGTCTTGTGGCGCTCGGCTTCTTTGTCATCTTCAACTTGGCATTCGGTGAAAAGATTGCGTTGACAATGATTCAGTCACATCTTCTTGTGATTCTGAGTCTTGTTCCGATGACAGCAATCGGCGCTTTCTTCGCGGTCGTTCTCCCTGAAATGATTGCTCCGATCGTAACAGTTGTAGCCGTCTGGTTCTCCTACTCGACAGGAGTTCTCTCAAAGGCCTCAATCCTTTATGGCGGCATTCTTCCGGATCTTGATCTTTTCAACTTCAAGTCGCATGCGGTATACGGCGGAGCAATCGGCTGGGATTATATCGGCCTCGTTTTCGTATGGGGTCTTATTTTCAGCGCATTTGCGATTTCAGCCGCAAGTCTTGTATTCAACTACAAAGACATCAAGTAATTAGGAAGGAGCCTTTCATAATATGAAAAAAATGGTTGTAGTTCATGTTGTAATAATGATCGTTGCGGTCATAGTCGGCGCAATGCTTGCCGCACATCTTAATCAGACACAGAAGAAGCTGTCAACAGATAAAGAGCTCCTTTCAGGCGCTCCTATCGGCGGTATGCATAAGTTTGCATCCGACGTTGACTGGATGCTCTTCATTAACTATCTTGGTTCACTTCAGTCTGTGAACGAGAACAACCGCAAGGAAGTTGCGGATCGTCTCGAAAGACTCATGAAGCTGGATCCGAACTTTGACAAAGTCTATCAGGACGGAGTTCTGTCTCTTTCAGTTGCCGACCCGAACAAGGCTGTCGAACTTCTCCAGAAGGCCTGCGACAATCCGCAGCTTCAGAGCAATTGGAAAATTCCGTTCTATGCCGGATTTATCCTGACACATCACGTCAAGGATGACGGCAATCTTGCAAATTACAAAGAACGTGCAAAACGCGCCGCCGATTTCTTTGAAATGGCCATCAAGCGTTCCGGACAGACTCCTGAAGCTTACATAGTCAATAGCTATGTCAGAGCTCTTGCCAGAGCTAAGGGCGTTAAGGAAGACAGTCTCAAGTACGGTGTGCTTGAAGTTCTCTACGAAGAATGGGATCGCTCAAAGAACAGAAGAAAAGACGGCGCAGGCATGGAAGACTACAGTGTCATTCCCAACCTGACAGAGCGTCTCGTAAAGGCTGCTCAGGAAGCCAAGGCAAGTGATGACGGCAATGCGGAACTCAGCAAGCTTGTTGAAAAGATCAAGCAGAAAGTTCTCGCTGATCAGCATCTTTGCGAAAAGTGTCTTACTCCCTATGCTCCCGGCGACAAGTTCTGCTCAAGCTGTGGCACAGGCGTGAAACCCTATGGCGTCTGCTCTTCCTGCGGAACTGTCCTCAAGGGCAATTACTGCAGCAATTGCGGCAAAAAGAAATAAGCCACTCCATATTGAAAAAATCTGGAGTAGCAATGCATTCAAAACTAAAAGCCGGTTATGCCATACTCATACCGGCTTTTTTTATCTATTTTTTCTCTGAGTCCGTATTAAGGCAGTCGGCAGTCGCCAATGTCGAACCGGGTACTATGAACGTGGATTCGGTTATTGCCAAACTGCCTTCAGGACTTCGTGAAGCCTTCTCTTATCGTCTTGATGTTTCAAAGTTGCGTGATGCAATCGCAAGAGCGCCGAATGATGTCGAGCTTGCGGTTCTCTATCAGAATCTGGCTGATATCTTAAGGGATCCACTGGAAAAGGAAGATCTTTATTACAAGGCTTTGAATCTTATTCCTGACCAGCCGGAAGTTTCACGAGCCTATACTTACTTCCTCCTCAGGAAGGAAGCTAGAATGACGATAAGTATTCCGCAGTATCACCGTTATATAGCTAAACTGCCTCCGCCGGAGCAGTTTTATACTTGGAATGCCGGCTTGGCAACTATGAGGGCTGCCAAGATGCCCATTCAGGATATTTACGGATACCTGGCACCTCTTGCATCCGAGCGTCCGGCATACAGAGATTTCAGGCGTCTTTATGAGGAACTAGCCGATATTTCAAGGAAAATGCGTCGTTCTGATATGGAAGAGCGGGCAAAGGATCTTGAAGATTATTGTTTCGATTTGCCGTCCATTGATGAATCTCTCAGTCAGGATTTGAAAAAGAAAATTCAAGTTCTCCAGAAGAAGTGAGGAGTTTTTAATGTTTGCCATTGCAGAACTCAGCATCAAAAAGCTTAAGGAACCGGCCTTTTTTATAATGTTCCTTACGGCTCTTCTGCTTTCCTACATGTTTTCCGAAGTTGATCCGCTGTCCGACCAGACTGCTGCGGGTTCTCTGCTTTCGCAGGTTCTGAAGTCCGACCGTGGCTATTCGCTTCTCACCAGTTCATTCTTTGCGTTTACGATTACTGTTATTATTGCAGTTTTTACCGGGGCGACTGATATTCCGAGAGATATAGAGAGTCGCATGATAATGCTCATCATGTCCAAGCCTTTGAAGAAGACTGAATATCTGATGGGGAAATTTCTTGGAATTCTCGGACTCTGTGCAATATTTTTCTTTTCTACCGAGTTTGTAATTCTGATTGCTCATTACATCAAGACTCATGAGATGTATTCATTTATGGTTATTGTGCGTCAATTCTATCTTTTTCTGGCACTTTTGCCACTTTGTGCTCTTTCCGTGACGGTTTCATGTTTTCTGCCTGACCTTAGCGCAATGATAATTACTGCGGTTTATCTTCTGTTTTCGATTTCATTCAGTACTGTTCCGCTGCTTGTTGCAATGCTGCCCTCCGGTCTTGCCGGAGCATTCGAGTCGTACATCTTTGTGTTTTATTATTTCTTTCCGAATTTTGTCTACTTTTTCCAGACCTGTCATGTGGTTGGAATTGTGCCTCTCTTTCTCCTGATATATGCCTTGTCCAGTACCCTGATTCTTCTGGCGATTGCCAATGTCAGAATAAGGACAAGAGACCTTATCTGAGTCCTCTTGTTCGCGACTCTTTTCATGTTTTACTCCGCAGTTTTATAAGTGCCTGCTCTGCGTCTTGCCGGATAAGTTTGACTTTTAATGTTAAAAAAATATTTGAGGCTGGATTTTCTGTTGTTTTCAGGCTATTTTCACGTTAAAGAAAATGGAGTTACATATGAGAAAATCTATTGGTATTCTTACATCAGGAGGAGACAGCCCGGGATTAAACGCCGCGATCCGCGGTGTCGGCAAAGCTATTGAAGGCAGATATGGTTATAGTATCATAGGTTTTCTTGACGGTTTCAGAGGACTGGCGGAGAATCGTTACATCAAACTTGATTCAGCAAGTCTTTCCGGTATTCTCACACATGGTGGCACTATTCTCGGGACGAGTCGTGATAAGCCCCACAAAATGCCTATGAACGGTAAGATTGTGGATGTCACCGATAAGATTATCCGTAATTGCAATAAACTAGGACTTGAGGCTCTTGTATGTCTCGGCGGCGGTGGAACACAGAAGAATGCCTCTCGACTCATGGAGCATGGGCTGAATGTTATTACATTGCCTAAGACTATCGACAATGATGTTCCCATGACAGATGTATAACCTTTGGTTTTGATACTGCTTTGAATGTTGCTACTGAAGCGATCGACAGACTGCATTCAACTGCCTACAGTCATCACAGAATTATTCTGGTTGAAGTTATGGGACACAAGACCGGATGGCTTACTCTTGGAGCTGGACTTGCCGGCGGTGCGGACGTGATTCTGATTCCCGAAATTCCCTACAGCATTGACAAGGTGGCTGAGGCCATCTGTGAGCGTCGCCGTCAGGGAAAACATTTCAGTATTGTCGCTGTTGCCGAAGGAGCCATGTCGGTTACCGAGGAAGCCGGGCTTGAGAAGCTGATTGATCTTGTTGAAAACAGTTCAGGCCGTAAGAAAGACGAGGCCAAGGCAAAGCTTTCCGAGTTCTACAGCAGAAGAGCCGATAATACTCTGCGTATATCCAAGGAACTGGAATCGATGACAGGACTTGAATCCCGTGTTACGATTCTCGGCTATCTGCAGAGAGGCGGAACGCCAAGTCCTGCCGACAGAGTTCTGGCCACAAGACTTGGCACTGCCTGCGCCACTTACATCAATGACAAAGTTTTCGGCGTGATGGTTGCAGCAAGAGGGGAAGATACGGTTCCTGTTGCGTTAAAGGATGTCATAAATAAACGCAAGCCTGTTCCGCCTGAACATCCCTGGGTGCAGAGTGCTAGAGATATCGGTGTCTGCTTCGGAGATTAAGTTGTTTGTGAGGGCGATATAACAAAAAAGGCGCAGGAAACTGCGCCTTTTTTTATGCATGTATTGTCAGACCAAGAAGAGCTTCAGTCTTCGAGCTTTTTGAGCATGGCTTCAGCTGCGGCTTCTTCCTTGTGGCTGACACGGTATTTCTCCGGATAAACGACAGTAACTTCATCCTTGGAGCATGTAGTGAGGTGTCCATTGCCTTCGATCTCGACGACGACTTTCTGGGTGAGAAGGTTTCTGTCGATGATCTTACCGCGTCCTTCCTTGCATTCGCAGGCATCGCCGCGTCGAGGCATTGTTTTTTCGAGTTCCAGATATCCGTTATGCTCATACTTGAGACAGCACTTGAGTCTTCCGCATGCGCCTGAAATGGTTGAGGGGGTAAGGGAAAGATCCTGTTCTTTTGCCATTTTGACGTTGATGGAGGCGAATTCTTTGAGGAAAGCGCAGCAGCAGAGGCTTCTGCCGCAGACACCGATGCCGCCCATGATGGCAGTTTCGTCTCTTACGCCTATTTGACGGAGTTCGATTCTGGTGTTGAGCGCCTGTGAAAGCTGTTTGACGAGCTCACGGAAGTCGACACGTCCTTCGGCGGTGAACTGTATTGTAATCAGTTTGCAGTCGTATGAGTAATGAGCGTTCAGCAGTTTCATCGGCAGTTTATTCTTTTCAACGAGCTGATGAGCTGTCCGCATTGCCGATTTTGAGCGAACATGGTTTTCATTAGCTTTGCTCTGATCGTGAACGGTAGCCTTGCGCTGAATTTTCGGATAATCCGTCTTGTCTTCGTCCGGTTTGTATTCGCCGAAGAGACCGGTCACACGGCCATAATCCATGTAGAAATCTTTTTTGACTACACACCAGTCGTGAGGCTTGAGCGTGAGAGAGTCGTCGCCTCTGGCCTTGTACTTGGCTCCGCTGTCGAGCTTGACTTCAAAAATGTGATCCATGATAACGCCTTCAATGTGAAAATCAGATATTTAGCGCTTAAGATAGCCTCTTATTTCGTCAATTTCTAAACGGAAGATACTATTTTATTTCTTTTTTACAGTTATATTTTAAAGACGGCAGTCTCAAATCGCGGCTTGCGCCTTTCGGAGTCTCCGAAAAGTCCAAGTCTTGCGGAATTTCGGTACATACCCTGCGGGTATGCACGCTCAATTTCGCACTGCCTGTCTTTTTTCGGAATCCATCCGAAATCCATCAAGTTCGATTTGAGACTGTCGTCTGAAGTATATTGACGTATTATTTCTAATGAGCACAACAGATCGGGAGCAGAGATGTTTCTAAACCGCAACATAATTACTGCCGTTGATATAGGCACCAGCAAGATATGTGTCATGGCCGGAGTTCCGGATAAGCACGGGAATATTTCAATAATCGGACACGGCGAAGCCCCTAGCGAAGGTTCGGTGGTGAAGGGGGAAATCATTTCTTTCGGAACTGCGATGGAGGCTTTGGCGAAAGCGTTTGACGAAGCTTCAAACGCGGCGGATGAAGAAGTGCATCGTCACAGAATGTATGTGGGCGTTTCCGCTTCCGGAATCGTTTCATCTCAGCACACCGGAACGATAGTGAATCAGGACGACGACCGAAAGATCAAGCAGGAACATGTTCAGGATGCTCTGAGAAATGCCCAAGGTTATGCGACTGCCTCGGATGAACTGGCGATCAACTCATGTGATTCTTATTTTGTGGTTGACTCTGTCCGCAGGGTCAAGAATCCTGTTGATCAGATCGGCAGCCGTCTTGATGCCTATATACATGTTATAAGCGGAAACCGTAACAGAATTCAGAACTTCAAGTCTCTGCTTCATGAAGTCGGAGTCGAGGGAGAGCCGATTCCTGTCTTTACCGGTCTGGCTTCGGCATTCGGGATTCTGACGGATGAGGAAAAAGACAATGGCGTAATGCTAATCGAAATGGGAGCCGGAGTTACTGAATACATGGCTGTCTTTGATTCAGGAATTCTGCACAGCGGAGTTATTCCTGTCGGTTTTGAGCATGTGGCTAATGATTTGGCAGTAGGACTTGATTTAAATATCAGTGTTTGCCGCAAAATTCTGCTTGATCGCAAATATCAGAGTCTCGCCAAGGAAGGGAAGGCATTCCTTGAACTGGGCGGAACTCCTGTGAGAAAAGTCCCGGTAATTTCAATAGAAAAAATTGTAGACTTGAGATTCCGTGAAATCTTCAACATAATCAAGGGCGAGTTTGAGGTCAAGGGCTTTTTCAGGAATACCGGAGCATCTCTTGTTTTTTCAGGCGGAGCCGCTCTCTTCCCGCCGGCCGTGGATATACTGAAGGAAGTCTTCAATGTTCCAGTGCGCGTTGGTGTGCCGCTTGACCTCAGAGGATCGGTGTCTGAAATTGATTCGCCTCGTTACAGTACAGCCTGGGGACTCTTGAAGTACGGATATCTTGACTGGCAGGTTGCCGAGGCCTCGGAGCGCAAGGGAATCCTTGAACGTTTTATTTCAGGTCTCGACGGCATGTCGAAGCCTCTTTTCAAGAATATAACAAGCCTGAAATCTTCAATCAAAATCTGAGAATTTGACATATGACAGATGCAGCAGTAAAAAAGAAGCCCAGAGTTACAGTTATAGGACTGGGAAACGCAGGACTGAAAACAGTAAGCCGTCTGACTCAGAGCCGTTTTGCTTCATGGCTCAATATAATAGCGGTGGACACGGATAAAGAAAGTCTCGACACCTGTTTTGCGGAGAACAAGATTCAGGCCGACCCTGAATGGAGAAACGGACTGGGATGCGGCGGAGACATAATCAACGGACAGCGTTCATTTTCGAGAGAAAGACCCCGTTTTGCCCAGCTTATAAGTGCTTCGGATCTTCTGATTGTTACAGGCGGTCTTGGCGGAGGTGTTTGCACCGGCGGCGCTCCGATTATTGCCAGCGTTGCAAAACAGCACAAGATTCCCACTGCTTTCATAATGACAACTCCCTTTTCTTTTGAGGGGCAGTCGCGCAGAAAAATTGCGGATGAGGGTATCAAGGAGCTTCTGCCTTCCGTCGACATCCTTTTATGTCTGCCGAATGACTTGCTCTTTGCGACTCTTGCTTCGGATGTTCCGGTTGAATCAGCGTTTAAGAAAGCGGATCAGGAACTTGCCACGGCTGTTCTGGGGGTGGCTGAAATTCTCAGATGCGGCAACATGATATCTGCCGATTTTGCTGACTTCAAGGAACTTTTGAGTGAGAAGAAATCCGTCTGCTGCATAGGAAGCGGCATTGCGGATTCAGCCGACGGCTTGAATAGAACTCATATCGCGCTTGAGCGCATGCTTGAGTCTCCGCTCCTCGGCAGTGTGGAACGCCTGAAAACTGCGGATGCTGTGATAATGTCGCTTACCGGCGGCAGCGACATGCAGATAGGCGAGGTGAAAAAGCTTCTCGAAACTCTCGAAGGTTTTATCGGTAAGCATCCGAGAGTCATAAGCGGAGTCAATACTGATCCTGCCTATGAAAATACGGTGCAGATTACAGTGATTACTATCAGCTATGACAAGACAGTCGAATCCAGTTCCGAGTCCGATGAAAAGCCACGCTCACTGCTGTTCAAAAAGGCTCATGCGAACAAGGCGGCTAAAGTTAAAACATCTGCTTCGTCTGCTCCTTCTCAACAACAGTTTGAGCAGGGAATGCTTCCGCTTCAGATTGTCTCAAAAGGAATATTCCATAACACAAGTCCGGCAAAGTATCGCGATATAGATCTGGATATTCCGACATTCCAGCGCGAGTCGATAGTCATTGACAAGGGAACCTGATGAAGTGTTGCGTCAATATTCTTGCGGCAGCCTTATGCGGGATTCTTCTGCTGGCTTCAGTTTCCTGCGGGAAAGATGGACTGGCATCCGCGCCATCGATTGACTCCAAGCTCGCTTTTTCGATGACGGAATCGGTCTTCCGTTTCGGGCCAAGACTGCCTGATACTCCCTCATCCAAGGCTCTGGTTAACTTTATTGCGGAGAAGGCAAAGGCGTTCGGCGCTTCTGTGAAGATTATTGAATTTACTGCGATGACTCCGGAGGGAATAAAGACATTCCGTAATGTCGAAGCTTTTGTTGAAGGAAAAGACAAGAGCAGATTTGTGATTGTCGGAACTCATTTTGATACGAAAAAACTAATGACCGTTCCTGATTTTGCCGGTGCCAATGACGGTTCCTCCGGAACTGGTCTTCAGCTGGCGATGATAAAGGCGGCAGTGGCGAGCCGTCCTCCATACAGCGTCCGCTTTGTCTTTTTTGACGGGGAGGAGTGTTTTAACTCCTATACCGCGACGGACGGACTTTACGGAAGTCGTAAGTATGCCGCCGATCTGGAAAAATCTGGAGAGCTCAAAAAATGTCTGGCCTTCATTCTGACTGATATGATCGGGGATGCAGATCTTTGCGTGACATTGCCTGCCGATACGCCGACATCTATGCAGTCGCTGATCATGAAAATTGCCGCGGCTCAGAATGTTTCCGAGTATATTACTGCTTCGCCGACATCAGTCATTGATGACCATGTTCCTTTCATGGAAAAGGGAATTCCTTCTGTGGATTTTATTGACTTTTCCTATGGCCCCAGAAATTCATACTGGCATACAAAAGAGGATACGATGGATAAAATTTCAGAAAAAAGTTTGGAAATCCTTGGAAATATCGTTCTGAGTCTCGTATGGAATATAGATAAATTGAAGGATTGAGAAACTATGAAGGCAATACTTTTTCTTTTTTGTTTTTCTTTAGCCTTTCAGATATTCGCTGATGTGTTTACTCTCTGGCCTTATGGCGGAAAAAGCGGAACTGCCGCCAAGTCCGCTCCATCATCCGCCTATCTCCAGACTATTCTGGGAGGACGTTCTCTCAAGTCTGAAACCGTCAATGTGAACGGTGAGGAATTAACGCTGGGTATCACGCTCATCGAACGTGATATGGAAGAGTGCATGAAAATGCTGAAATCTGCTTATCCGAATGCCTTGTACTGGTGGAATAAGGATTCTGTGCTCGTAGAGGTTCCGGATGCGTCCGGCTGGAAAATGAGGATTTATCTTATCATCATCGGCGGAGATCAATTTCAGGTGCTTCAATTTTCGATGAAGGTTCCGGAGAAATTGCCGCCGCCGAATCCGTGGCCGAAGGAGATTCCCCTTGCTCCGTCTTCAACTCCGATAACATACATGAAGCTTCCTGCTCGCGGCGGTTCATACGGAGTCTATAATACTTTGCTGCCTCCGGATGCTGCGTTTGCCGAGCTGAAGAGAAGTCTGATTGCCAACGGCTGGACGGTATTCAGTCCCGCCGGAGGAGCATCCAGACTCTCAACCGACTCTTACGGGGATATTTTCTCCAAGGAGAAGA
>JAKJHH010000115.1 GCA_022703965.1 Verrucomicrobiota bacterium | reverse complement strand
AAAATGCGAAGCATTTTAACAGAGTGCAGGAATTCATTCCTGCCCGCCGAGCGGCGGCAGAGCGATCTTCCTTCCCTTCGTCGTGTGCTCTGGAAATCCCCAACTCCAATTTTTATGTTTCGCAAAAGCTTTGCATTTTAATACCATTTCGCTTTCAAATATAGATGACGTTCCCAGTGTGGAAAGGCAACGAGCAAAGAGGATGGCTAACCACGAAGCGCACGAAGGACACGAAAGATAAGGTTTGCTAATTTTAAATACTTACATCATGAAACCCGGTAAAATATTATCACAAATGACAGTTTACTCAGTTCTTGTCGCGTCCATTGCGTCCATATAGTCCATTCTGTCCATCACAAGACGCAGACTTACAAAGCTCCATGCACTCAGAAAATGCATGCATGATAATGCAACCATCAAATGCTTGACTTTCCTTTGACTGGATGGTCTATGAATGAAGGCGAAACGGTATAAGTTCAAAGTACGCTGTTCCAGTCAGTTCTTTCCAGATGACACTGATATTATTTAATATTTTGGCTCTTGCGTGTAAGCGTGTTTTAGCGGCTCAAAAAGCTAAAAACAAAATCAATGATCCTGATACCATGGTTCTTGCGATCTGAGATTGAAAAAAATCCACAATCATGATATATAAAGGCGATCCCGACAAAAGTTCTCTGAGACAGTATAACGTGTGTTTATCTGACTCAGAGCTTCTTGAACGGTCTTTTCGGCATGAAAAACTGATATGGCTGGATTATGTGCAGTATTACAGAGATGGATTGTCCCATGAATGGTACTAGTGACTATATTGGTAGATAGAAATGGAGGGGGGATGCTTAAACATTATAAGACAAAAGTCATGTTTATAGCAGGTTGTTTTTTGGGTATATGTTTTTTTATAGTTTCATATATAATATCATACCCTGTTGTTCTACCTCTCCTTGAGAAATGTTATCCTCCTTTGGGATATATTATTTATGAACCTTTGGAAAGTCTTAGAAATAAACACATAGGCTATTGGAAATTCACAGAGTATTTCTATTACAAGTGTGGCGGACAGAGGCCACCTGGGAAAAGATACTACTACAATACGACTAGAAGAGATTACATCTTTGACAAGAATGGCAAGGTTGTACAATCAATAGAGTTACTTCACGAAAAATGGTTTGGCGAATGGATTTTTTATGAGGGGAATCGGTTTATAAAGATAGACTTCTTTGGCGGAATTCCAAATGGAAGTTTTATCGCTACCTATCCACAACCTAATACAAACAAGATTGAGACAATATATACTATCTTTTGTGGGTTTATAACGAAACAAATAAATCTATTTGAAAATGGAAATATAAAATCAGAAATAGATTTTACAGAAAAGACCGAATTTTATGAAAAAACAATAAGCAGGTATTGTTCATATTACGAGCAAAAAGAATTTCAAAAGAAAATAGAACTCCTGTTTGATAGAGGGGCTTATGTAAAAGCGACTTATTGGGATGAGCTTGGAAATATTATTGCGGAAGGAACATTTAAAGAAGATAAAATTTTCCAAGGAACATTCAAAATTGATGTCAATACTCTTCTTTACGTTCATGATGGAAATCCTATAAGACTAGAGACTTGCACCGGGGATACACTTACGAATACCTCTTCAAGCTTCTCCCAAATAAAAGAAAGGTGTGATGCGTTTTATAGGCAAATATTATATGAGCTAAATTACAACACAAAAGAAACTGAAGCATATCTGCACAGTTTATTGGAATTTTCAGTAAGTCCTGAACTAAGGCATTAGTTTATTGAGGGTAGGCAGCCTGAGTTTCTTCGGCAAAATGGGAACAGAGCCCATCTTTTGATATGTAAGTGCAATACCATTCAGGGCTGCCTAGAATTTTGTTGTCAGTTCCCATTCTTGTGTTGTTAATGCAGTGCAGCGAAACTCGTCTTGCGCGGAGACAAAAAAGAGCGCGGTTTTTAGGCCGCGCTCTGAATTTCCAATCGTCTGATATAGACTATCAGGCCTTCTTTTCGAAGAGTGAACGGATCTTCTTGCCGGTTGTTTCGACAAGATGCTGTCCGAGTTCTTCTCTCTTCTTGAGAAGAGTCTTGGCACCGTTCTGTCTGCACTCGTTGAGCCAAACTCTGGCGAATTCGCCGGATTCGATTCTCTTGAGAGAAGCCTTCATCTTTTCCTTGACGTCAGGAGTGATGATCTGCGGGCCGTTGTAGTATTCTCCCCACTCAGCGGTGTTGGAGATGACGGCGTTCATCTTCTGGATGCCGCCTTCGAAGATCAGGTCGACGATGAGCTTTACTTCGTGTACGCACTCGAAATAAGCCATTTCCGGAGGATATCCGGCTTCGACGAGAGTTTCGAAACCATATTTCATGAGGTCAACAAGACCGCCGCAGAGGACGTTCTGTTCACCGAAGAGGTCTTCGTATGTTTCCTGAGCGAATGTGCACTCGAGAACGCCTGCTCTTGTGAAGCCCATGGATTTAGCCATGGCAAGCGCGATGTCGAGAGCTTTGCCGCTCGCGTTCTGGTGGATTGCGACGAGGCCGGGAACGCCGAAGCCTGCGAGGAACGCCTTGCGTTCTTCTGTAGCCGGGCTCTTCGGAGCTACCATGATGACGTCGATATCGGCTGAAGGAATGATTTCCTTGAAGACGATGTTGAAGCCATGTGAGCAGGACAGAATTTTGCCCTTGGTCATGTGCTGTTCGATGTCTTTCTTGTAGACCGGGCCGTGGTGTTCGTCGGGCAGAAGAATGTGAACTATGTCAGCTTCTTTTGCTGCGTCAGAGAATGAAAGAACCTTGAATCCGTCGTTTGTGGCGCTCTTGAATGACTCGCCGTCCTGTCTTACGCCGATGATTACGTTGACTCCGGAATCTCTCATGCACATAGCCTGTGCTTTGCCCTGACTTCCGTAGCCTATGACTGCGACTGTCTTACCTTTGAGGAAGGACATGTCCGCATCGTTGTCGTGCAGAATCTTAACCATTGTCTGTCTTCTCCTTAAATAGACTTGAAAAATGAAAATATCAGAGGTTTAAAATAATACGTTTGACGTTTTTTTCAACCCTCTAAGAATGGCTTAGAGGAAAATTCCTGTAAACATCGCCTGCTGTTCAGGAGCAACCTTATACGGAAAAATCTGCTCGGCGGTTCCGCCTAAGAGATATCCCATAAGCGAAACATTGAGTCTGGCAACCCACACCGATTTATCCGCTTTTTCATAAACTGCGAGCGTGCATGGTATTACGGAGGCTACTTTTCTGGATTTCTCGTCCTCCATCAGAGCCGACGCATATTCCAGATTGCAGAGTTGAAAGACCTGTATTCTGCATCCCTTGCTTGTTTCCGGAACTACGCATTTGACCGGACGCAGCATCCACATCATCTTCGGATCTTTGACGGATGAGATTGCTTTCACTGTCTCATCAAAGTTCAAGCGGCTTGGATATTCAAGTATGAAGTTGCTCCGCAGAAATGCTATGCAGACAATGAACAATACTACTGCGCCCCAGATGAATCCTGCTATGAAGTAGGCTGTCGATTTCCTGTCGAATTTCATGATCTCTTCCTGATTAATTAGAGGTTTCCTTCCAGCAGAGCGATTCTTTTTCTGCCTCTCAGTTCCATATAATGCTTATCTGAATAATCTACTTAACTTACAGTCAAAATCTTTCAGTGAAAGGGATTTTTTCAATGGAGTCTGCCTTTATTCCGAAAAATAATAAAAATGAAACTTGTTTTACTGAAGATGAGTATTAAATTATGAACCTGTTTCGCTTATTCCCATGGGACCGTAGCTCAGTCGGTTAGAGCAGGTGACTCATAATCACCGGGTCGCTGGTTCGAGCCCGGCCGGTCCCACCAATTTCCTTCCAAAGACTTACAACTTTTTCTCGATCCTAAAAACACACATTTTTTTGTTTCGCCGGGGAACTGCCGGTCCATCGCTTTTTTATGGTTTTGAGCGTAATCTTGTCATTCGCTTCCTCGAAAGACCGCCGGTCTTTGCCGGTCTTTTAAACAGGTTCCGATATTTGTAAACCTTTATATTTCATCAGAATATTAACAGAGATACCGCCGGGATAGCTTTTGACTGGGCGACTATAGAAAGCTGCCTTAGTGTCCCCATAGAAGGACCGGCGATAGACCGGAGACGTTGTATAGTAGTATGACAGCTTACCGACTGGCTATAAATATCCCTGTCTCTCATCTGGGCAGTGTGGTTCATGTGGTTTGAGTGGCTACTGGAAAGCTCTTTATGTTTTGAGCATAATCGTGTTCTTCACTTCCCTGAAAGATCATTGTGTTTTTTATGTGAGTTACGGAGAAATACTATTGACAATTAATTGGATGTGGCATAATATGGTTTACGTCATTTTAATGCACAGTGCATTGATAAAGGAGAAGAATGAAGAAAAATCTTGATCAGTCAAAATACATTGCATCTGTATGGGATTTTTCCGATGTGAAACAGCAAGAGGCTATGTTAGAGCCTATTACGCAGGAGAATTGTGGAGTAAAGTTGCGTTTGATCAGGGATGTATCTGGAATGTCCAGAAAAGATTTGGCTATTGTGATCGGCGTTGCGGAATCTACAATTTACCGGTTGGAGTCAGGTAATACATTGCCGACTATGGACTTTATGCTACGCCTTAGCGCACTTGTTGCCATTGGGTATGCAAGGTTTTCAAATATGTCTGAGTCGGAAAAGAAAAAGTTGGCAGAGTACATCAATGTTTGTGGTGGAGTGAAGTCAGGTATTGGAGGAGCAATTGGAGCCATAGCGGCCTCTGGTGTTGAAATTGGTCTTTCTGCCGCAGGCATTTCATCAGGTGTTGCTGCACTTGGTGGAGTTGTATTGGGCTCGTGCGCCTTAGTTGCAAGTATTCCTCTTTCTGCAGGTTTTGCAGGATATGGATTGGCTAAAGGAATTAAAGCCATTTGCGATGCAAATCGACTTAATTGTAAGGAGGTCGATGGACATTGGGAATTGACTCCAGAGAATCGTGATTCTGGTGAATTCGAGCAGAAATGAGAAATCGCAGAATATACTCAAGTATACTGTTCTATACTCTTTTGACTAGAAATTAGAAAATGCAAGGAGTCGGTTTGTGTCTGAAGCAATATTAAAGCAAAGCGTCAATGGACTTGACATTGAATATGAGTTGACGACAACGGATTCAGTAAAAAATGTCCAAGATGAACGTTCTGCTAAAATTCGTCAGGGACTATCTGTTGTTGATCAAGATCTGGATATTGTCCGAAATAAAATTAATAAGCTAGATACTGAAATAGAAAGATTGACCAATCACGCAGACGGTTTGGATTATGCCGTTGCTGTTATTTCTGGAATTTTGACAGGTCTGATTGATTCGCTTTGGGTTGGGGAGTTTTCTATGAATCGAGGGAAAGCATGGAGCAATCATGCTGTCAACGACTTGGTTATGACTACAGCCAAGGGAATGGGATATAAGGGTGAGCGGCTTGATGGCGCTATAAAGTTTATAGAAAATAAAGCACCGATTCCAAGTGATAATTTGTGGTATGGCAAGGATATTGGGATTAGTTCAAAATCGCATCATCTTGATGATCTTGCACACCATCCGACGCTTGTGGGGTTAATTTTTTCCATTCTTACTCAGTTTACTAGAGAAGGCTACTTTTCAAACAGAGAAGGCTCTTTTTTTAGTATTACAGTCGAAAAAGATCAACTCATTGGAGGCACAATTCCAGAAAAGATTTTCTGTGGAGCAATCAACTGGTTTTTACATCTTGTAGGAGATATGTCAGGAAGCAATAAGACTGCTGGTGTAGGTATGGGAATTCCGGGACCTATTGTTGCAATACTCAAGGAATTGTCAGCTTTGCCTGGAATTAACAGAACAGAACTGGCAATGAAATTGAAGGATGTTTTTACAAAAGAAAAATTTGATTTGCGAGGAGAACTGGCTGTCGGACATGAACTAGCACGACAAGCTGTTCCTGTGGTAATAAATGAAGTACTAGTAAGAACATTTTACTTCATTCGTCATTTCTGTGTTGAGTATAAAAAGTGCCACAAATTTTCGGCAATTGAATGGAAGAAAACGTTGCCTTTTAATAATCGCACTATTGTTCGCATGTTGACTATTGCTCACGGAACTTTTGTGGCAGTAGATTCTGCCGATGCGGCAATTCGGGCATTTATTAAGTCCGGACCGGAATTGGCAGCATTCCTAGCTAACTTTGTATTACGGGTGAACTTCGTTGGCGTGGGGCGTTTTACAATTGCCTGTTATTCTGATCTGAAAATGGGCAGTGAACGCAGAGTACTGTATGCAGAGCGAGTTCAACTATATTCAAAAATTATCTTTCTAACTGAATCGAAAGTTTTTTATAAACAGGCTGAAGCATGGATTGCAGCAGAAGATGCTGAAAAAATGATTGTTTTATTGGAGAAAGCAGCAGAAACGCATGTCCGTTTTTTTGCCGATTCACTTTGGGAAATACATAAGGATCTTCCACACATAGGCAGACTGGCAGGACAAGCGGAATGTCATAATCCTGGATTGAAGAAAAAACTATTGAAATTATTCAATTGATACTGGAGAGAGATTACAATGAATAGTGAAAATACATTGGGAAATGGCAAAAAAGTGATTGCAGACAGTTTTAACGAGCAATCTCAGAACAAGGAAAGCTCTCGTCAGCTAGCCGAAGCAGGGGAAGTAATATTACATACTATGGAGATCTTTTCTGGGCAGGAAAAGATAAAAAAGCAAGTTGACGAGTGTATTCGATGTGCAAAGGAAGCGCAAAAAAGCGCAGAAGATGCCTCCCAGCTGAAGCCCAATTGGGTATTTAACGGAAAGCAGGTAGAAGCACTGCAACTTGCTATAAGTAGTGCTGGAAAATACCATATTCAGGTGAGCGAACTTATGCAATTGATGTTTGAACAACAGCAGAAGCTTGGAAAATGCATTAAACAATTATTTGCACTTTGTGCCATGAATATGACCATAACACGGTTTGCGGTCAAAGATATCAAAATGCGGCTTGAAGGTGCAACAACAGAGGAGATATCTGAAGAAGCACAGCGTGAATTAGAAAGTGTTGTCTTGCAATTGATGCAGCAGCTTGATCTAATGGAACAGCAGAAAAAGCTTAGAAATCAAGTCGAATCACTCGAATCCAAAGTGGACGAAAATAGTAATTTTTTGACAACCTTAAGCAATGAGGCAGAACAAGTAATATGGAGGAAAAAATGACAGACACTCAGAATCCTATGGGAGGAATCCTTGCCAATATTCGTGACAAGCTTTTAGTACCAATGGCAAACGAGATTGAAGAATCACAAAAAACTGGTGACTTTATCACTCAACAAAAAATTCTTGTACTTGAACAGAAGCTTGACAAGATTACTGTGATGATTGAGCAAGCAATAGAAATACACTCAAAAGAATTAAATTCTATTATGAAGTCTATAGAGGCAGAAGCTGCACAGGTGAAATGGAATGAATAACTTTAACGAACAACTTTCACAATCCTCTCTTTTTGCTTTATTGCGCGATAATCTTCTTAAGCCGATGTCGGCAGAAATTCGAGATGATAATAAGCAGAACGTTTATATGATGGAAAAGAAAATTGGAAAATATAATTTTATATTGCGGATAACACTTATTCTCAGTATCATTAATTTTTTGACAATGGCTGCAATTCTATGTGTCATTTTAGCTAGAAGTCATTGATGAGAACATTGGGCGTAGAGTCCAGCATGTAACAGTATGACAGATTGCTGACAGGATCATATAAAATATCCCTGTGTCTTATTTTTCCGGGGTGGTTCATGTGGTTTATGTAAAAGGCAAAAAAACTCATGTATGCCGGATAGACATACATGAGTTGAAGAAGGCGATTTCAGTCCCCTGAGTCCCCGTCTTCCCCGTTCTTAATTCTTGGCTTTCTGCTCCTGTTTCCACTGCTTGTAGTCTTCAAGATCACTGCTGATGGCAGCAAGACATAAGGCAAGGCATGCAGCGTCGTCGACAAGTCCGATCAAGGGGATGAAGTCAGGGACTATATCAAAGGGATTCAGGATATAAAGGAGCGTAAAAACTACGGTGGCTATTGTCATCCATGGCGTAGACGTATAGAAGCCGCTGAAGTAGTCGTCGATAAGACTGAATAAGAGCTTTATGTCGTCGATGAATTCTGTCAGAGGACCTTGACTCTTTTCCAGAATCTCGTCACGTTTCCGTAAGATTTCCTTAATATCCTTCTGTGTTACTTTTCCGGCTTCTGCTTTAAGAGTTTCGGAGTTCATGTGCTGATTGTTCATAGTATCCTTCTTGTGTGAAAAATGCCCGCTTATCCGTGTGATGGGATAAGCGGGATTTTTGTTTATTGTGATATGATTTCCTTAAGCTTGTCAGAGGCGATTTGAGTAGCTTTATGAAGAACCTGATTGTCGATATTGGTATAGCGTTGTGTCATCTTTATATCCTTGTGTCCGAGCAGTTCCTTGATTTCGTATAAGGAAACGCCGTTGTTGACAAGGAGAGATGCAAAGGCGTGTCGCAAATCGTGAATCCTGAAGTCTTCTATGCCCGAACGCTGGCAGACATTATGGAAAAGCTTCTTAGGCTCGGTAAAGTGGCCGGAGGAAGAGCTTTTACTGGGAAAGACATAAGGATTTCCCGGAAGCTTCCTGTTTTGCATTTCCTGAATGACTTCAATGGCCATGGTGTTCAGACAGACACGACGGGCTTCTCCGTTTTTGGTTTCATGAAGAAAGAAATACTTCTGATCCAGATCTACCTGTGACCATTTCAGTGTCAGTACTTCAGTCCTGCGACAGCCTGTCAGAAGCAGGAACTTTAAGGCAAGAGCCAGCTCTTTGTTGGCTTCCTTGTCAAGTTCAGTCAGAAAGGTCTTGAGTTCACTATTTGAGAGATAGCGCTGACGAGCCTTTTCTTTATTCTTCTGAATGCCTGCGCATGGATTCTCTTTTACGAATTTCCATTGGATAGCCAGTACATACATGCGATGCAGCAGGGATAGAATCCTGTTTGCTGTGGTGCCGGAAGTTCTGAGCTTTTCCGCATCGAGAAACTTCTGGATTTCATGTGTCGTAATAGATTCCAGCGGATACTTGCCGAACTTTTTGCTGAGATTGGCCAGACGTTGTTCATCTTGCAGCCATGTCTTCTTATGAGTCTTGGCGTAGGGGATATATTCTTTTTCTGTGAATTCCGCAAACGACAAGGCTTGCATGATGCTGGTACGCGCAAGTTGCGGATTTTCACCAGCCGTAACCATATTTCTGTGTTTTGCAGCGGCTTGTCTGGCTGCATCCAGATTCATGGCCGGGAATTCGCCCAGCTTCATACAGCATTTACGGCGCTTGAATAGATACCGGAAGAAGAAGCGTTTCTTGCCGTCAGGCCCGACAGCAAGCTTTAGACCTGTTATCTCCGTGTCTGAATACTCTACGGCTTTGACTTTTGCCGGTGCTGCCGGGATTCGTTCGATTTGTTTGACTGTAAAATGGAATTTGCGGTCTCTTTTCCTCATGGGTAGAGTTCTCCTGTGTTTTTCGCGTGTGTGCGATTGTTTGGGTAAAAATGGTGGGATAGGCGTGTCAGTTTTATGGGCCCGGTTTTGTATAGTCACTGGGACCGATGTGCTAAAAACTAAAATAAAGCCTATAATGGTATGTTCTGATTTTTTTTCGGATGGTCTTTTGCCGGTCTTTCCGGGCTAAAAAATGTCAGAGCGACAGGTGGGGTGGGCAGTGGGCTGTTTTCCGTAAGGTAGTTTGCATGTCATGTCGCAGAGCAGAGAAATGGGAAAGATAAGGAAGATGCCTATCTATTTCTATTCGGCGAGCATTCATTGAAATCCGAATTCTACCGCTACTTTATCCCGCGTAGAACAACGCCGTCGTGTGTGCGTAGCATTTTCATGTGATACTCCTGACGGTGACTTCATCGAAAGATTTCCAGTCAAGGCTGTAGCAGATAAAGTTCTCTTGCCAAACCTTGAATAGTGCGGTTCCTTGTGTGATGTCGAAACAGCCCTGAACGGTCTGGAAGATTTTCTGAGAGAAGTCAAAATCCAGCTCCTTACACAGTTCTGCATATTCGCCGACTCCGTAGTAGGCAAAGTCGGTAATGTAGAGAACTCTGCCATTCCCTGAAACGGCGATTTCAACGGGATGAAAGCCGCCTGTGACAGAAGAGTAGGACTTGTCTCGGAAATTGAAAATAACGCCGTTTTTGCTGCAAGAATCATGCGTTATCAGGCTATCCAGATATTCTTTGAGACGTTTGTCAAAAATAAAGCGGGAGTCATCAATATGGATATTCATAGCTTACCTCTGAGTGTTTGCCGGGACTCTTCATCCCGGCCTGTGGTTCATGTGGTTTTAACTATTCCCGAAAACCTGCTTCAGTGGCTAACTGTGTGCGTAACTTGACGGGGAGCCATGCTTCGTCCGATATAATGACCGTGAATCCGAACTGATTGTTGGTCAGCATTACGCCAATCCATACTCCGGCTTCCAGACGGACGCCTTCCCAGAGGATCTCAT
Organism: Verrucomicrobiota bacterium; assembly: GCA_022703965.1. Lineage (GTDB taxonomy): Bacteria > Verrucomicrobiota > Lentisphaeria > Victivallales > UBA1829 > JAKJHH01. The sequence goes on along the minus strand of JAKJHH010000115.1, from coordinate 2,097 downwards.
CAAGCAAGCATCCGAAGAGTTTTCTATGTTCCTCTCCGGTATCGCTGGACTCAATGACAACAACGTATCCGTCATTGTCCGGACAGTAGTTGGGGAGTTTTAAGAGCGTTTTTAGTTCTTGTTCAACGACGCATTGCAGTAAGTCACTGACAAACACCATATCTGCCAGCACTTCTTGTGATTTCACGAGCTTCATTTTAACCTCCTTGAGTGAATTATATAACTCAAGGATTTGATATATGTTTGAAGCTATTTTAGTTACGGTTAAGGCTGAAAACAGTGAGCTTTAAATGCATTTGCACAGATTGTTCTATATGTAAAACATTTTCATTGCATGCTTGAGAATAATAAAAAAGAGAAAAATGTTAATGATGGGTTGACATTGTTAATTGAAGTGATAGAATAAGTTTTCTGCATATTTTAAGTTTTTAACTTCTAGAATTAAGAAAGGAGTCCTTGAATGTACTATTAAAGGCTAAATGAATCGACTATTCTTGTAATTGCTATTACAGGTAAGGTCGTCAAAAATAATTATTTGGCTTTACATTCGGATTCCATCCTCTGTATTGTCCAGCTGAACTCCTACTTTGTTTTATTTGATTTTTGCTGATGTTTTATAGTTAATTTGTGTTTGAGGAGTTCTAGGCGAAGGCTAAGTCTCCTCTTAAAAAAACTTAGGCTTTCGGGGTAAGCTGGACGTGACCTAGCATCGCTCTCCTAGAATCGTCACAAGTGGAGCGAAAACATGAAAATATGTGAGCTCCATTTTATAACATTATGAAAAGGAACTCATATGAGTTTAATCAAAAGAGCATCTCAAGATTTTAATCTTGATAAATTTAATATACTTCTGCCTTCAGATTTTGAGAACACGAAGCATGGCTTGATTTATCATGAGATTACGAATAAGGGCCCTAGAGATAGACAGGTGACTTATACTCCCATCAGGGTGGTTGCCTGTCTCCATAAATTGGAATCTGATGCATCTGATCCCATTGTAACCATCGAATATCTGAATCATGGAGAGAAGGTTAAGCAACTGCAAATTTCTCTGGCTGATTTACGGTCAAAAAACAACATGCTCGATAGGAATGAAATATATATTGTCCAGCACACTGAGAAGTTTTTATATGATTTTATCATCAGAAGTCTCCAGATGCTACCAAAGAAATTATATTATACTGATCACACTGGATGGGTGCTGGATGGACAAGGCAAGCTTGGATTTATGTTGCCGCATCGCTATATCGCAGGAACTTCCTGCTTCAATGCGCAGCTATATAATCTTGGCATAAAAGAGATAGCGGCATATGGAACAGCCGGAACACTGGAAGACTGGAAAAAGAATGTTGCGACACTCTGTGAGGGAAATCCTTTCTTAGTTATGGCATGTCTTGTAGGTTTGTTGGGGCCTATTCTTGGATATTTTAATCAAGAAGGGGTGATTCTACATTACTTCGGACGTTCTTCCTCTGGAAAGAGTACTGTTTTGCAGGTAGCAGCCTCATTGTGGGGGGATGGAACCTTAAACTCTAAAGACTCCTTTGTGAAGACATGGCTCTCTACAAAGGGTGGCCTTGAGAGCATGTGTGTCGGGCATAATGAGACCGCGCTTATCCTTGACGAGTACGCCTTGTATTCCAGTGAAATTGCGCCTGTAATCTACTTTTTGGCTGAAGGTAAAGGGAAGCATACAATGACGAAGGATCGCGCGTATCGTCCTTCTTCCAGTTGGCGTGTTGCGGTAATTTCTGCTGGCGAGATCAGTATTTTCGAGACGATGCTTGAACGCCAAGAAAAAATTGCAGACGGAATGAAAGTTCGTTGCATAGAAATGCCTGTTACGCCTGAATCAATGATTATGAATCCACGCGACATGCCAGCTGAAGAGTTTGTTAGGACTTTGAAGGCCAATGTCGGAGTGTATTATGGTTCAGCGGGGCCTGAGTTTATTAGGGCTATGCTGATGGAAATCATGGAAGATCAGAATGCTTTCAGACGCGTATATGAAGAGAGCATTGATCATGCAGTTTCAGTTTTGATCGGTAACTCATGTGGCAGTGATCTTGTCATAAGAGTGGCTCGCAAATTCGGTTC
>JAKJHH010000114.1:445-12718 GCA_022703965.1 Verrucomicrobiota bacterium | reverse complement strand
TTTCGCTTGAGTCTTTTGCGTTAAAGCATTTCCAGAATACGACAAGATGCCAGTCCTTTTCCGCTCCGGGTTTGATAGCGGCATTTCGAGCGCAAATCTGCTTGAACGTGAGGTAATAATTGCTTTTGCCTGCTTCGGGAATCAAAAGCAGTCGGTTGATTCCTCGATATGGGATTTTTGTAGTAAAGTTCGTCGGAACTCCGCCTTGTACGAAATACGGCTTTTTCCATGGGGCAAGATCTTTTTCAAGAAGTTTGAGGATACGTTCGCTTACAATTTTTGCAACTGAGTTCATCTGAGGCTCCTTTTTATTATTTTTTCTTTATCCACTGCCTGCGAACCAAGGCAGTGGATAAAAACTTATGAGCTCAGAACAAGATCCTTTACTTTGGTCTCTTACAAGTAAGCGTTGAATGACGGGCATCTTTCCGTGGAGACCTTGCCGGGCTAAATTTATTGCAACAGAACATAAGGAGTTTGTTGTGATGAATGAAAATCTATCTGATGTCTGGCGAGGGATACTGCGTGAGTATGAAGCAAGCGGTTTGAGCCTGAGCCGATTCTGCCGGGAACGCAGTTTGTCGTACTACTCGGCAACTTATTGGAAGCGCAAGTTTGCAGGAATGCTGCCAGTGAAGCGAAACAGCTGTGGGGAGTGTTCCGGAGATTTTATTGAAATCCCCATGATTCATCCGCAGGCGCCGCAGGAAAAGCTTATTCTGCATCTGAATTCCGGGACCGTGCTTGAGATTCCGTCGGGATTTGATGCTGCGACATTGCGTTCGACGATTGCCATTCTGCGTGAGACTCGTCCATGCTGAGTCTGCCGGGTGCGGTGAAGGTGTTTCTGTGTCGGATGCCGGTGAACATGCAGAAATCGTTCGACGGTCTGCCGGGGGAAGTGAGGCGGATTCTTTCTGAAGATCCGTTGTCGGGACATCTTTTTGTGTTCAGCAACCGACGCGGAAATCTTCTGAAAATTCTGTACTGGGATCGTGACGGCTATGCGATATGGTCGAAACGGCTTGAGCGTGGAGTCTTCAAGTTTCCTGATTCAGACAGCGCAAAACTCCAGATTGACCTGCGAGTTCTGCATGCGATTCTTCAGGGGATAATTCCTAAGCGTTTTTCAAAGCGTTTTTTCTTTAAAAACAAGCAGGAATCCGCTTGAAAAATCATCAATAAAATGAATCTTATTTTCAGGGTTGCAAATGGTTGGCAATCCTGAAAATACTTGAAAGGATTTTACACAGTAATGACTCTTAGAGAAAAAGTTCCATTACTTGAAAAATCCATTCAGGAAAAAGACCTCGTAATTGTGGCTCTCGGCGAAGAAATCCAAAAACTCAAAGAGCAGAACGAATGGCTGAAACGTCAGATGTTCGGTGCCAAGAGTGAACGTATTGTCGATAATCCTGATGCTCCGTTTCTGCCTGGAATGGAGCTTATCGGGCCTGCGAAACCTGAAGAATCCAAACTGAAAGTTGAAACTCACGAGCGCAAGGCTCATCGAAATCAGACAGGCTGGCAGGAGCTTCCGGCAGATCTTCCGCGTGAAGAAATCGTGATAAAAGTTCCTGAGGCTCAAAGGCTGGATTCAGCCGGAAATGAGCTAGAGCTGATAGGCTACGAGATCACAGAGCGTCTCGCGTGGAGATCCTCATATATTGTAAAGGTGTTCAAGCGCGAAAAACTGGCCTCGAAAGCTAATGCGCTTGAGGGGGTAGTCGTTGCGCCACATCCGGGCAGCGTTCTCGACAGCGTCACAGGCAAAAGTAAGTTCGACATTTCGTTCATTGCTCACATGATCGTGTCGAAAATCTGCGACTACCTTCCGCTGAACCGCCAGAGCGATATGCTGGCACGCGTCGGACTCAATATCGACCGTTCAACTTTATGCCGGATCTTCGGAGCGTCCGCCGATGTTTTGAGTCCGCTTTATGATCGACTTGTTGAGCTCATTCTGAGCTGCGATATAATTCATGCCGACAAGTCCCCCATCAACATGCTTTCGCCCGGAAACGGTGCGTGCAAAAAAGCCTGGATATGGTGTCGGATGTCGGGCGTGGGGCCTCCTCTGACGGCATTCCATTTTGCCACAGATCGAACTCAGAATACCGCGGAAAAAATCCTCGGCGACTACGAAGGCACAGTCATTCGCGACGCATATTGCGGCTATGACTCGCTTGAGGCTGCCCACGCAGCCTGCTGGGCTCACGTCAGAAGAAAGTTTTTCGAGGCCAAGGATAATCATCCTGAAGCGGCAAATAAAATTCTGGCATTGATCCGTCAGCTCTATGAGTTTGAGCGTCAGGCGAAGCATAAAGCAGAGCCTTCCGGCACTGAAACAGCCCTCTTCGATGCACGCAGAAAATACAGGAAAAACTCGAAAGAGATCAGTTCCAATATTTTCGAATTCTGCAAAAAACTCATCGAAAACGAGCCCCCGTCATCGCAGATAGCCAAAGCGGCACTCTACACTTTTAAGCTCAAAAGCGAACTGAGTCTTTTTCTGAACGATCCGCGTCTGAACATCGACAACAATCCTGCCGAAAACTCAATCCGTCCGATAGCCTTAGGCCGCAAGAACTACCTTTTCGCAGGAAACGAGGAAGGCGGACGCCGCCTGGCAATCCTGCTCAGCCTTGCTGCAACCTGTAAAGCCAATAAAATAAACGTCCAGCAGTACTTCGAAGACGTCCTTCAGAAAATCCACACCACCCCGGCAAACCAGATCGAGACCTTACTTCCACACCTCTGGAACAAAATCTGACATCCCAATGTCCATCATTCAACGCTTACTATGGAGGCGAGAGAAGAAGAGGAAAAACTGGAGCTTAACTGGAGCTATTTGATTGCAATAGCTTTTTTGCCTGCGTAGGTGAAAAGATCGGTCAGTTTAAAGCCGTAGTCAAGCTTGGCGATAGTTTCGGATAAGACTTTTAAGTTGTAGTTTTTTCCGTATCTTTCCATCGTAATATTGCCTGTTTTATGCCCTACCAATTCAGATATCTGTTGATCCTGAATCCCTGTCTGTTTGAGCTCGTTTACGAATGAATGACGGAAGGAGTGAAAGACGACTGTACTGTCGGGAAATAACTTCTTATTCAAATACGCATACCATTTTTGCCATCGGTTAAATTTGGGGGCTTGTCGTGTGATTGCTGGGAAAATAGCTTGTCCGATCTTTTGCTCTTGAATCCAGACTAAGAAACCTGCTTCTATGAGCTGGGGATGTATGGGGACTCGTCGCGTACTGGATTCGGTTTTTAAGGTTTTACCTTCATTGGTATTGACCGAAAAGTGCCAGATATCGTCCTTGCAGATAATATCGTTTTCCCTCAATTGACATATTTCTCCCAAACGCATCCCCGTATACGCAGCAATCACAGGTATCCAGAGGTTTTCGGGCTTATTCTTGTATTTTGCGATACAAATCTGGGTTATGATCTGTCTAATTTGTTCGGGCTTATATTCAGCACGTGGCACACTCGCTTTTTGAGCGTTCTTGATCATGAGGCCTTCAGCATAGTTACGCTCAATCCAACCTTGCTTTTGGGCGTAGATGAACATGCCACCAATTGTCTGAAAATGCTTGTTGCAAGTGACAGGAGATAAAGGATCGTCAATTTTAAGAGCCAATATAGCTTTGAGGCTTTTTCCTTTACAATTTGACCGATGCTGGAGATTTTTAGGGATTTTACGATACGTATCTTTAAAGTCTCGCATGACATCCTGCGTAATTGCAGATATGTCAATATCGCCGTACCCCAATTCATTAAGCATCCATGCAAAGACCTCCAGAGTATGCTTAAAGTCCTCAAGCGTTGCAGGAGTCCACCCAAGCTTACTTTCATCGATGTAGCGCTCTATTAGCTCAGATAACGGCATTCCAGCCTTCTTGGTTACCGTCGGAGGCATTGAAGAGTCTGACAGCTTTTGTGCATCATAGGGATTCATATAGTTCCCTTTCATGCGCTCTTGCTCGATATTTGAGATTTGTAAGAATGCGATAGTAAAGCGTCGCGCAAGATCATTGTGCTCAAGATCAGTCAGTTTCAATTTATTCTGCTGTTCGTAGGCTTTTGCAAAGACATCGCCAGTTTCCGATTTCCCACTTGCGAGTTTCTGCATCGTTGATGGAGTTAAGATAAATGCATTATCAGAACCTTGGGCGCGTGTAAACTCCATAGAATCCAGAGACATTGAAATTATTGTCTTTACAAGACTTTTAATGCTTTCGTCTGTTATCTGTGTTTTCTTCTTCAAATTGGCAATCTCCCTGACTATTCCTATGGCCAGCCATTTGGCATACATGTAATCCTTGGTTTTTAGCGAATATTGCAACATCTTTTCAGACCTGCGAATCTGAAAATACCACGTTGTTCCTCGGTGTACAAGATAATCAGCGGACATTCCGACACCGAAAATGTATGGAGCTTTGTATGGAACTGAGGCTAAAATTACGATACAACAGGAGAAAGAATATTTGCAAGTAATTGACATGGAAGAAGTAAGGAATAAACTGGCGGAGAGAGAGGGATTCGAACCCTCGGTACAGTTACCTGTACACAGCATTTCCAGTGCTGCGCCTTCAACCGCTCGGCCATCTCTCCGTTCGAGATAATAATAAAAATACTGAGAAGCTAAATATAACCTTCAAGTGAAATATGGCAAGTCCAAGACTCGAAAATCTGCTCAGATTCTCAGGTGTTCTCCGCATAGAGACTGCGGTGACGGACAAAATAGGTGACTCCCGAATAGATCGTAATAAATACAATCACAAGAAGTCCCGTATACCATATGTTCCAGAGAGGAAGTCCAAAAAGGCTTCCGCGTTTCAAGTCAATTCCAAGGAAGTTGATCCATGAGGCACCGCCGATGAGAAGGACAATCATTTGAAGTCCGGTTTTCAGCTTGCCGCCTTTGTCGGCAGAGATCACAACGCCTTTATTGGTAGCAAGAAGGCGGAGTCCTGTAACCATGAACTCACGGGAGATGATGGCAATGGTCATCCATGCGGGAACCAGGCCGTAGTCTGTCATCATGATGAAGGTGGCGACGATAAAAATTTTGTCGGCCAGCGGATCCATGAGCTTACCGAAATCGCTTTCCCATCCGTATTTTCTGGCAAGGTAGCCGTCGAGCAGATCCGTAAAGCCTGCGAGAATGGCGATGATATAGGCGACAACGTGAGAGTAATATGAGAAGCTGCTGCTGATATCAACAAAATTGATTTTATCTGCATCCAGATTCGCCAGAAGGACGAAGATGAATATCATGAAGATTCTGCTGATCGTGATTCTGTTTGGAAGGTTTTTCATAAATTCCCCGAGATCTTATACTTTTCCGGATAACTGATAACTTGAAGAAGCGGTTATTTCAAGTTTCAGACGAGTTCCGGGCTGAATTTTTTTTGTTGAGCTGAAGATAATTGTGTTGTCGATCTCCGGAGCATCCATGTAACTGCGTCCCGAGAAAAGTCCTCTGCCGGCGGGGCAATCGACGATTAGTTCCAGTTTTTTGCCGACGAGTGCGGCGTTGAGCTCTGCTGAAATTTTTCCTGAGCTTTCATGATGGATATCGAACGTTTTCTGGCGGTTTCCGCTGGAACCTGATCTGGCATCTGAGCTGCCGGAGTACCCGGTTCGGGGCTGTATTCAAAGACGCCTAGACGGGCGAATTTATATTCCTTCACGAAATTAAGAAGCTCTTTGTAATTTTCTTCGGTTTCACCGGGGAAGCCTGTGATAAAGGTTGTGCGCAGAGCGATTTCAGGTCTGGCTTTGCGAAGGGCTTCGATGAGCTTGCATATTTCAGCTTTGGTGATTTTCCTGTTCATTGCGTGCAGTATCTTGTCGGAAATGTGCTGAAGGGGCATGTCTGCGTAGGGAAGCAGATGCTTGAGGTCTCTGAAGCAGTCAACAAGTTCCTGGGTAAAATGAGCCGGATGCGTGTATAGGAGTCTTATCGAGAAGTCGCCTTCGAGTTCGTCCATTTTTCTGAGAAGCTTGGCAAGGGAGTCCTTGTCATTTTTTCTGTCCAGTCCGAAAGATGTGATGTCCTGAGCGATGATAATGAGTTCCTTTACGCCGGACTTGATGAGAGACTGGGCTTCCTTGAGAACAGACTCTGATTTTCTGCTTCTCATTCTGCCTCTGATGGAAGGGATGCTGCAATAAGTGCAGCAGTTGTCGCATCCGTCTGCTATTTTGATGTATGCGTAATGAGGCAGAGTGAGCTGGAGTCTGGCAGTGCAGTGGTCGTAAATATAGTCCTTGTCCGATGCATCCGAGGGTGCGCTTGCCATGCCGAAGAGTGCAGCGAGGGCGATACCTGTCTGCTCTGCCTGAGAAGGAGTTTTCCAGAGATCGACTTCAGGGAAGTCTTTCCTGAAATCGCCGGACTTGTCCCATTCGGATATGCAGCCTGAAATGACTATCTTGCGTGTGTTTTTTGATTTTTTCTTCCACTTGACGGCGTCTTTGATGTTGTCAGTAGTTTCCTTGCGTGCGGCCGGAATGAAGGCGCAAGTGTTGATGAGGTAGATTTCGGCGTCGTCAGGAGAAGGAGTGATGCCGAAGCCGTTTTTTATAAGTGATGCGGCGATAATTTCGGTATCGACAAAATTCTTTGGACAGCCTAGACTGACAATATAGACACTTTTGGGACTTGTTTTCTTCATTTATTACCTGTATATAAGAGTATATAAATAAAGCTTGAAAAGCCGAAAAATCAAGAGGATGCACAATGAAATACTTCAGTAGATTGATATTGTTCTGTGTTGCTTCAGCGCTGATGCTTATGATGAGTTCCTGTTATTCTCCGGATAACGGACTTAAGGCAGTGGGGAACTTTGAGGCATCGCGGTATATGGGGGTCTGGTATGAGCATGGACGCTATCCGCATAGCTTCGAGGCCGGGCTCAGCAATGTGAAGGCGGAATATAAACTTTGCGAGGACGGTCGTGTTTCGGTTCTTAATTCCGCTTATGACGATGAAAGTGCAGAATGGACTTCCATTTCCGGCAGGGCGTATTTTCCGGGCAGTCCTAAGGATGCGGAACTGAGAGTCTGTTTTTTCTGGCCTTTTTACGGGACGTACCGGGTTGTCTGGCTTGAGCCCGATTACAGTGCGGCAATCGTGACAAGCGACAGCTGGGATTATCTATGGATACTTGCAAGAAAGCCCGATTTGAGCACAGAAAAATACTCTGAACTTGAGGCAAGGGCTGTCGGGATGGGTTTTATAAAAGAGCGTATTGTCAAGGTGTCGCAGGAGCGTTCAATCTCTGCTGAGAAGTAATTTCAGTATTTGTTTGATAACTGGAAGAAAACGGACTTTCGATGCATTCTTATGATGCCATTTGTCAAGAGCGACTTCCAGAATCGCGTCATGTCCCCATATGTTGAAGATTCGGCGCATGATTTCGACGTCGAAAAACCATCCTGTTCTGAAAGGGCGAGAGCAGGTTTTTACGGCTGCATCGTGACGGATCAGTTTTGCACCGCATTGTGTGTCATATACCGGAGCGTGCAGGTGAATGCTGATGATCGTGGCAATGATTCTTCCGATATAATGTCTGAAGGCGCTTCTTTTGATATCTGAGCCCAGATGCAGCCAGCGACTGCCTGCAAACAACTTGATTTCGGAGTGCAGTAAAGCTTCTTTTCTGAGTTTGAGTATCGCCTCCGGTGGAGCGGACATATCGGCATCAAGATATGCGATGAATTCCGCTTTGAGCTCAATTGCCCTTAGTATTCCCTGTCGTACAGCTTCAGCTTTGCCTGAGTTACAGGGCAGACTTAAAATTTCAATCTTATCAGGCGAGGCGCTTTCAATTGCGGCAAGAGTGTTTGCCGTAGCGTCTGTGCTGCCGTCGTTGACCAGCAGGATGCTGAAATCCTGATTATTCCGAAGAAAAGAAATGATATCATCTGACGGGATACGTCCCTCTTCGTTGTAGCATGGTATTACGATGACAGTTTTGTCTGTCTGAAGAGGAAGCATTATCTTAGTCCTTTCTTGGTGGATGGGATAAGAAGGAATATGACAGCGGAATCTTCTTTTTCAAGGGAGCTTCTTATTCTAGAACTGAAGAGCTGCCGCTTTGGTCGTAACTTTTAGGAGCGTTGTATTTGCGGTCGGTGAGGGCTTGTTTGATGATATCGGGATTGTCGGAGCCTTCAACAGAAAGAGAGTCTTTTTTTACTGTGCCGTTTTCGATTAACTGATTCAGAACGGAGATGAATTTATCTTTGTCTTTGTTGTTGAGTGATTTATAAGATTCGGTTCGGTCTTCGCCTTTTAGGTACATGAATTCATTGAGTGCGCTGAATACATCATGATTGATCGAACTGACAGCCGGACTGGCAGTGCTTTCAGAGGCGGACGCTGATGTCGATACAGACCGTTCCGGACTGCGCGGAGAGGAGCTCTGCGTTATGGAAGTGTTTGTATTATAGTATCTTGAGACTCTCATTGTTCGGAATTCCCTCTGTGCTTTCGATATATGCGGATATAAATCCGGCATAAACTTAAGGATTGTCTATCGGCAGTTTGGCAGAAAAATTTATAGGAAGAATATATAAATCTATTTTTTTTGTCATTTAGACTAGCTACCCTTGAAATATGTTTTTAAGTGAATATTTTCTTGCATTAGAGGAAAACAGCCTTGTAACTTAAAACGGGCGATAGAGGAGTATCATGAGTCAGATAAACAGAATCAGCAGCGGAGAGGCGATAATATGTCCTGAGACAGATATCGCGGGAGGCGAAGTACAAAAATTCAGGGGGGAAATACTGGAACTGATAAATGAGAAGCTTCAGAAGGTGACAGTTGATTTTTCAAAAGTCGAAATAATAGATTCTTCGGGAATCGGAGTATTTATTTCAGCACAGAATACGCTGAAAAAGCAGAATGGTATTCTGAAGGTGGTGAATGTGTCTCCCGATATTCTGAAGATGTTCAAGATAATGCGCTTAGATAAGCATTTTGATGTGTCCGGACGCAGTGCCTGATAAACTCAGCATTGCCGAATGCCGTGTCTTAGAGGGGGATATATTAACGCCGAGGTGAAATATGGTCGCTTATTCTGGCGATGATGAGATACTCAAACTGTTTTATGAAGAATCCAGAGAACATCTTGACGGAATAGAAGATAATCTTCTGGCTCTTGAAAAACAGGGAGCCGATATAGATGCCGATCTTGTGAATGGGATTTTCAGGTCGGTTCATACAATAAAAGGGGGATGCGGATTTTTCGGTCTTGAGAAGCTCAGTACGCTTTCTCATACAATGGAAAACCTGCTAGACCGAATCCGCAAGAAAGAGCTTGTACCGAATTCCGCAATCATCAATGTACTTCTGAAAGGTGCCGACCTGCTGAAGATACTGATAAATGATCCGGAAAAAACCGACAGTACAGATACAAAGCCTGTAATCGACTCGATAAAGAAGATTCTTTCCGGCTCGATGAGCAAGGAAGAAAAGAAGAGTACCAATCAGGAAGTTCTGATCAAGTTTCCGGACGGGCGTGCCGTATTCACTGTTTCGCGCTATGACTTTGACCGTGCTAAAAAGGCGGACAAGGGCGGGAATCAGATTTACCTTATTCACTATGACCTCATTAAAGACATAGAGAGAAAGGGAAAAACCCCTTGGGATGTGATTCATGAACTCATGCAGCTTGCTGTCTTCATAGACAGCAAAGTAGATGTCGACGGTATGGGCGATTTGAGCGCAGAAGGACCGGTTACGAATTCTATTCCCTTCTATGTTTTGATTTCCACAGTCATTGAAACTGACCTTATATATGATTTCCTTGGACTGGATAGAAGTCGCATCAGTCTGATTGACGACAATGGCAATATTGTGCCTGTAACAGAGGCCGGCTCTGTTCAGCAACTTGAACCTCAGCCAGTATCCGCTCCGGAGCCGGAGTCTGTTCATGAGCAGCCCGTGCCGGTAAAAGCGGCAGAAGCTCCTCGTCAGGAATATATTCCTCAGCCTGCAGAACCCGTTTCTTACTCACTGCCTCCGGCAGCAGCGACTCCCGCACCGACATCTTCGGCTCCTGCTTCGGCTGCGGATTCATCCGATAAGGGTGGCAAAAAGCAGACGGCGGAATCCAGTTCAGTGCGAGTCAATGTAACCTTGCTTGACAGACTGATGAGTCTTGCCGGCGAACTTGTGCTTGCCAGAAATCAGTTGCTTCAGAGCTCGGGAACAAGAAATTTTGAGACTATTGAAAATGCCGCACAGAAAGTTGACCTCATAACGGCAGAGCTTCAGGAAGCCATCATGGCAACCAGAATGCAGACGGTCGGCATAGTTCTTAATAAGTTCAATCGTATTGTCAGAGACATGTCGAGGGATCTTGGCAAGGAAGTCCGCCTTCTCATAGAGGGAGAGGATGTTGAACTTGACAAGTCGATTATCGAATCGATAGGAGATCCTTTGACTCACTTGGTTCGTAATTCTATGGATCATGGAATCGAGCGTCCTGAAATCCGCGCTGCGGCGGGAAAACCTGCCATGGGAACTCTGAAGATTGCCGCTTTCCATGAGGCTGGACACGTCAACATAAAAATATCGGATGACGGAAACGGAATCAATATAGACAGAGTTAAGGCAAAGGCAATTCAGACAGGACTCTGCACCGCGGAACAGCTTCAGCAGATGGGCGAAAAAGAAATAATGCGATTGATCTTCAAGCCCGGATTTTCAACCGCCGAGAAGGTAACTGACATTTCAGGTCGCGGAGTCGGCATGGATGTTGTGCATACCAACCTCAGCAAGCTTGGCGGAACTGTGGATCTTGAATCCGTAATGGGCAAGGGGACGACAGTGACGATCAAGCTGCCTTTGACTCTTGCGATTATTCCGAGTCTGCTACTTTCAGTCGGAGCTGAGAAAATGGCGATTCCGCAGGTCAATCTTGTGGAACTTGTCCGTATCTCAATAAAGGATGCCAGCAGGAAGATTGAAAAGGTAGGCAAGGCTATAGTAATGCGTCTTCGCGACAAATTACTGCCTCTTGTCAAGCTTGAGCACGTGATTGCCAAAGATCCTGTCGCGGCTGCAAAAAATGTTCTTAGCGGAGCGGCTGACAAGGTTATAAATATAGCTGTTGTCAATGCCGGAGAAGTGCATTACGGCATCATAGTTGACAATCTTCTTGATTCGTCGGAAATCGTGGTCAAGCCGCTTGGACAGCATTTAAAGAACTGCAAGATATACGCCGGAGCGACAATACTTGGCGACGGTCGAGTTGCGCTGATTCTTGACGTTGTAGGCATTGCCCGCTTTATGGAGTTGTCCGTAATGGGAGACGAAGGATCTGTCGAAGAAGAAAGTTCAAAAGAGGCGATTAAGGGAGAAACTGACGAAAGAGATCGTCAGAGTCTGCTCATTGTTCATAACGGAAACAGAGAACCCTTCGGTATTCCGCTGGGGCTTGTGGCAAGAATCGAAAAGATCAAGAGAACCGATGTTGAAATGACAGGTGGTCGAAGAGCCATCAAGTACAGAGGCGGCATGTTGCCGATGTTTGCTCTCGAAGAAGTTGCGAACGTCAGCATGAGAGATGAGACAGATACTCTGGTTGTTGTTGTCTTCAAGGTTGCCGGACGTGAAGTCGGCCTGATGTTGTCTGAAATCATTGATGTGGTTGAAAGCGACGCGAAGATAGACGACGTTACCTACAAGCAGCCTGGCATTTACGGTTCTGCGGTCATAAACAACCGCATTACCCTGCTGATAGATCTTTACGGGATTGTGTATACTGTAATGCCTCACTGGATGCAGGAGCACAAGGAAGAAGTCGAGGTCAAGAAAGCCGGTAAAGCCAAATCAGGCAAGCCGACTGCGCTTGTCGCCGAAGACTCGAAGTTCTTCCTGTCTCAGATCAAGAGTTTTCTGGAGGATTCGGGCTACGACGTTGTCACAGCCGTCGACGGACTCGACGCATGCAATGTTCTGGCAGCCAATCAGGAGAAAGTGGATATTGTTCTGACCGATATAGAAATGCCCAATATGGACGGATTTGAGTTTGCTGCGAAAGTCAGACAGAATCCGGCCTTTGCGGAGCTTCCTGTGATTGCGGTTACATCGATAGCCGGTGCTGCCGCGGAACAGAGAGCTAAGGAAGTCGGCATAGATGAGTATCTGATTAAACTGGACAGAGATGATATTCTCAAGAAATGCAGTGAGTACCTCCAGAACGGCAGGAAACATGCCTGAGTTGTGCGTAACAGCGGATGAGAGACGGG
>JAKJHH010000114.1:0-435 GCA_022703965.1 Verrucomicrobiota bacterium | reverse complement strand
TTGGATATGAAAAAGCATAAAATGATGTTTGGAGAAGCAGGAAGTTCTGTTGAACTTGCGATATTCAATGTCGGAGATCTTGTGTGCGCTCTGCGCAGCATAGAAGTACAGGAAATTATAAAGTTTCAGGAAATAACTCTTGTTCACCATGCACCTGACTATGTAAAGGGAGTGATAAATCTCCGTGGTCAGATAGTGACTATTATTGACATGCGCAGCAAGTTCAATATGGATCCGCTTGATGCAAGTACATCAATGCGTATTGTGATTGTGAAATACGGAGAAGAGAGCATGGGCTTGCTTGTTGACGGCGTAAGTGATATAATCAACGCGCCTGTGGAGGAAATCGATCCTCCGCCCTCCAATCTGAGCGGGCTTGCCGGTGCGTATTTTCTCGGAATATTCAAAAAGGAAGATTCTCTGGTCGCAATTCTG
>JAKJHH010000113.1 GCA_022703965.1 Verrucomicrobiota bacterium | reverse complement strand
AGTTTTTCTTTCCCATTTTATCTCAAAATCATCTCTTAACGATTTTCCTTCTTTCGGAAACTGAGTAAGCAAACCACCGTCATAAGTATCCTGTCCTTTTACAACGCCGTCTTTTGATACTACGACAAAATGAGTTTCCTTGTCTGTATATTTACGGACATAAACCAGATTTCCAGCACTATGTTCTCTGCCTGTGCCGCCACTGTCTTCAAGTATAATCTGAGCTTTCTCAAGCGTATCAAGAATTGCCGGAAACCATTTTGCTTTTACTGGGTCAATTTCTCTTGAACTTGTATTGCCGTCTTTTCCGGCGAGCAGATGAATAAGTCTGTTGACCATGGGGCTTTTGTGTTCCCCTGTCTTATCCGGATTTTTAATCAGGATTGTCCGTCCGTCTGCCGCAGTCACTGATTCCGGAAACTTATTAAACAGTTCACCGGCTTCCGCAATTATTCGCATCTTATCTGTAGTATACGGATTGGAAAGCGTCTTCGGTTTGACATTGTCAGGCTCAAGTTGTCTGAACACTTCTCCGAATTTAGAACCTACAAATTTCGGCTGCTTCAGCGAATAACGGATATCCGGATTCGCCTTGTCAAAGCTGCCGATATTGTCCGTGGCGGATTTGATTTGAAATGGACTACCTACAATCCAAGTATCCTGAAGGGCTGGCATGGGAAAACCTTTTATCGGGATTTTTTCATAAACGTCCCTGATTACAATACCACGGGTATCATCATCAGAATCTCCAAGAAAATCCTCAGCCGCCTCATTCGGAAGATGTTTGGAATCCACTTTCATGGGATTGCCATCGTCATCAAGATATTTCTCTCCGGTTTCAGGGTCATATAAGACACCATCGTAATAATCAACGCCTCCCAGATTGTTTTCCATAAGCCATCTAATATTCAAGAAAAATGATCTTACATTATTCCCAAAATCTTTAGCAACTTCGGAATTTGAAGAGAAAAATATACCTATTCCAAATCGATGATTCAGAGCAGCTTCAGAGGACGATTTAAAACCATCCCGCTCATAACGGCGGCGGAAAATGCTAAAAGGTTTATCTGGCGCGCTTCCATGATACACAACAAGCGGCTCGCCATTCTCATCGACAGCCTTTGAGACGGAAGTCAATTTCTCATTATATTCCTTGACATTTTTTAAGAGCCGTGATATACTGATTTTACCGCCCAGTGCAGGCCCGTTGAGTTCCCCCTGTGGATCATCTGACGGGAGAACATTACCACTGGGCGTTTTTATTTCCTCTATTTCAGTTGCCTGATGATCATAGAGCCGTCGCCCTTTCTCCACATGTTCCTTTACAGTGAGTTTGACTGCATAAAGCTTATTTCTGAATGTTATCGCACTATAAAATCTGTGAACAGCCGCATAGTATTGACTAGGCGGCTGATGCGCCTCCGATTCCAGGAGGACTGCATTTTTTACAAGATCAGGCAATGACGGTACAAGATGTATATTTACCGATCCAAGATTGTAAAAAGCATGAGTGAAACTTGAGTCATTAACTTCTATCTCCCATTGCTGGTCTGAGTTCAGATATGATCCAAGAATCTCGGGTTTCAATTTGTTAGCAGACTCCCTGAGTTCTTTTATATTACTCCCGGTTAATACGTCATCCCTAACAGGCGTAACAACAGTCTCTTTTTCCATTCGCCGGGATAATTCCCAGTCGCCGAACCATTCCTTAAAAGATGCTGTTCTGACCTGGATATACTGCTGTTCATTCAGCTTTGAAGGATTACCGTTCGGAGCCAGCAGACGGCCTTCGGCATCGCGGTATTTGCCCGGATTAGCTTCGATATCTTTTTTAATTGAATCGTATTCGTTTTCATGTTTCAGCGAATATCTTACAATAGCCTTCTTATCTGCATCGACACCGAAGGGCTTATAAAGCTTGCGCTCCCGGACGTCCATGTCAGCGCGGGACTGTGTGTCTCTGGCTTCCTTCTCGCCTGCCAGATTGAAGTATTTCTGCAAGGCGGCATCTGAAATCTCTACGCCGTCAATAATTGCCGAGCCGGACTTTTTGCCTTTGACAAATTCCTGCGGACTGCCACCACGGGCAAAACCTTCCTTATACTGAATAAGATGCTGAAGCTCATGAAGGAGAATCTGTCTGAAATTTGTAACTCCCTTTGAGTTTTCGTCATTAATCCATTCACCGAAAAACAAAGAATCTTCAAACACATAGGCGATCGCGTCACCGCGTAAGGAGAATTTAACCTTGATATTGGCGAGATCAGGGTAGAATTTAAAAAGTTCAGTATGTTCAATGATATCTGAGAGCTTTGCGCCTTTCTTCAGTTTTCCCAGCCAGTTTTCACGCGGCAGGATCTTCATGCCGGAATCGTCAATTTCATAGCGGAGACGTGAATCAACTTTTGAGCGATACCAGCCGGTAGCAAGCCTGATCTTATCGGCAGACTCTCCGCGTGTCTCCATAATGACAGCCTTGAAAATTGAGTCCTTGGCGGCTTCTCTTTCCTGTGCCGAAAGATTGTTGACTGAGTTTGCGCCCGCGAGACTGTAGCGGATATCATTGCCGATCTGCTGAAGTTCTGTCTTCTGAGCGTATTTATAAGACATCCGAACAATTGACGCGATATCTCTGTCGGAGAAACGAATTCCCTTGAAATAGCGAGAGAAAAGCAGTTTCAGGCTTGTCCAGACACGGCGGATTCTGCCCGGCTGTGCCTTCGGATTCAAAGCGATAGTCTCTGATTCTTCCGCGAAACGCTCTTCGGCCAGCCGCTCCCAGTCCGGAAGAGTCTTGTCGATGCGGTAATGATCCGCAAGCATATTATTAATCCGCTTGAAATCCGAACCGAAAACACCGCGCAACCCGTCATGTCCGACAATCTCATGAATCAGGGTCTTGACCGCCTCTTCTTTCGTCTCAATGTAGTCAGGACGAATTACGATGATTCCGTTAACCCATATCCCGCGAGCTTCCTGACTGCTGATTTCCGAGGCATCTTCCTCCGAAACGCCGTTTTTGAGCAAATAGGATTTGAGTTCCGCATCCGAATCAATCAATTCTATCTGACGATTCGGGAAATACTCAGAGGCAAGTTTCCGGACATCATCCTTTGAGATTGCTGTTTCGGGCTTGCCCTCTAAGACAGCTCTTGATTTTTCCGCAGCGGCGGAAAGTGATTCAAGAATCCCTGCATCAGTTTCGGGCTTGAGCTCCGCATCCTGATCCGCCGGACGCTTCAGGTAAAACGGCTGATCATCCTTATGTGCGAGATAGTCATCATAGGTAAAATCTGAGCCGAAGCCGCTGCTGTCACGGAGTCCGCGCTCAGAGATCAAATCTTTTTCGATTGTCCGCATCTTTTCGACATAGTTTTTCCGGGTTGAAAACTGATTATCTGCAACGAGTTTGAAGCCCACGGCGCGGCCTGAATCATCAACTCCGACAATAAAAAGATGTTCCGGATTCCGTTTGTCCGCCGGATCGGAAAGATGCTTGACGTAATAAACTCTGTCCTGACCTTTGTATTCTCCTAGAATGCGCTCATCGTAATTCTCAAAGGTGTCAATCATCCGCTGATAGTCTGTAAGATGATCTTCAGAGAATGATTCTTTGCCAGCATTCACTCCGTTATGATTACGTTTTGCAATAAAATGATGAATATAGTCAAGGGGGGACTGTCCGGGCGAAGCGGCAAAAGAAATATTCTCTCCAAGTCGATTGCTAAATGATTTATTGAGCGGAAAAGATTTTACCGATTCAACAAGCATGTCATAATGTTCCGGAGGAACCACTAGCATTTGTCCGGATTCCAGTCGATTATCCAGATATGCTTTATATGCTTCCACTATATCAGTATTTGACTTTTCGCTGTTCTTATCGTATAATGTAGACAATCCGCTACTGGAGCTGTCAGGAGCTGTGAAGGTCGGAGGGGCGTGACTGCCTGAATCAGTCACTGCGTCTACATCCTCTTCAGCAAGCGATTCTTGAACTTCATTTATTGCATCAGCATCTTTAGCGCGTGATTGCCAGAGCTCAAACAGTTTATCCGGATTGTCCTTGACCTCAATAAGTTTCTTTGCAAATTCGCTGTCCGGATTCCGCTTTATAACATCCTCCGAAGCCGCCTTCAATCTACTGCTGACTTCATCCCGTTCCGCTGGAGAATATCCTGCAAGGTGTCCGGTTCCAGCGATTCCGCCGCCGATTGCCGCGCCGATCATTGCCGCATCCGGGATACCCTTGAAAAGCTCTTCCGCAAGTTCTGAGCGAGTCATTTCCGCGACAGGTTTGTCAGTATTTCCAGTCAAAACATTGACGGCATTCTGGCCAAACTGAGTAAACGCTTCAGAAGCACCCTCGCGCTTAGACGCTTTCAGCATGTTCTTTGCGGCGGAAAACATTCCCTTCTTGAAATCAGGCTCAAGAAGAAATGACTTGAACAGCGGAATTGTGCCTAAGTTTTCGCCCCAGCGTTCAAATTTTCCAGTGAAAAAGGAATTCGCAAGCTTCATTTCATCGGAAAGCTTTTCATTGTCCTTAACTTCCTGATACTGAGCGGCGGCTGAAGTCTGATCCGCCCATGCAAGCGCATAAGCAGGATTCTCAAGCGAAAGCAGAAACATTGCCGCAAGATTCGGAACCTGAGCAACTGACGAATAGAAAAGCTGCTGTCCAGCCTTAAATGCGCCGTCTTTTTTGTAAGTGTCTGTAATAGTTTTGCCGCCGGAAACTTCCTGACTTAAGGCCGCGCCTTCATCTATGAAGTACTTGCCGAGTTCAGCCAGCTTGTCTTTATCTGCCCCGACTCCGAGAACCCTCTGCTGTTCCCATGATTCTTTGAGACTTATCTGCTTGCCTGAATAGGAGTCAACGGGTTTGACTATTCCCATTTTTTCAGCAAGCATTGCTTCCCATGAGGGCGTGGATGAATTCAAGCCCTGAGATGTCTCAAAAGCTTTCCGGGCATAGGCCGGGAAAGATGCGACCGCTCCAGAAGCCTGCAATCCGCCGGCCTTTAAACTTTTCCACGAATTGGAGCCGAAGTCGGAAAGCCATTTCAATGTTTGGCTGTCAAACTGTTCAGGATTGACTTTCCGCGCAATTTCCTTGTAGGCAGCATCCGGAGAGAGTTTTTTTCCGAAATAGCTTTCGGCTATATCATCGTAATGCTCAAGAATGAACTTTGGGTCTTTCTGAAGCTTTTCCGCAAGGTAATGAGAGTTTGCAATCCTGAACGTTTCGGGAGCTGGATCATCATAAAGCATCTTCAGCGTTTCATTCAATCTGTTTTTCTGATCGGCAGGAAATCCGGACAGCGGATCACCGCTGAAAAGAGCTTTCTGATTATACTTATAAAGCGGCTGAGTTTCCTCGAACTTAGGAATATAGGATTCAAGCGGCTGAGTTTCTTCAAACTGTGGTATTACTTCCATCTTATGAACGCCTTTGTTTCAGAATTAAAAATTGCAATTCTGCCATTGCTGACACGTTCGATTTCCGTTCCGGAGTCGAGCGGTATTGTGTTAGCTGTCCGCGAGGAGTCATATACATTATTGAATTTTTCTACGCTCCAGCCTTTAATGACCTTTGATGTCAATCCATTGCGATATTTGCTGATATCATCTGTTGTAGCCTTGGGATTCTGCTTCATGTATTCCCAGAGCGCGGTTTTAATGCGGAGCATGTTGTCAAGACTGTCTTTCTGCATGTCCTCTTTTGCCATGCTTCCGCCGTCAACTCTTGTATTATTCCATCTGTAATCAATTGCAGGGAGAAAAGCGCCGTTTTTCTCCATAGTTTCAAGAGCTTTGATCTGATCGGAGAAGACAGGATTTTTAAGCAGAGACTTTTCCGCGGGCTGTTTGACATCCTCATAATCAAACCAGATATCCTTTGTGTAACGTTCCGGAAGTACGACACTTGCATTTGCGTAGATTTTCAGGAATTCGTTTTCAGAAATCTTTCCTGACTGATATTCAGCGAAACTCTGTCTGAGATTTGTATAAAGCTCAGGGATGAATTTCGGCTCAATTTTAGGATTCATCAAAGCATCTTTGTATTTCAGTCCGATATCAGGACTTATCATCTTTGAATTGACCGCATTATCGATATCCGGAATAGTCAGCTTGCCGTTATACTGCTTCAGAATTAAAGCCTGTAAATTATCCCGCTCCGACTTCTGACGGAAGTTTTCTTTCTCCTGATAGCGAGTTTTAAGCTGCGCAATGATCTGCTCTTCCTGAGTACCTGAATAAGTCTTCCTGACCTCAGCGACAGCAGTATCCCAGTCTGACGGATACTTCAGCATCAGATTATCCGCCACACTCTGAGACAATTCCAGATCGGAAGCGGATTTCAGCTTTGCCTCAATCTGAGTTTTAAGCTGAGGATTGATTTCCGCCCCGTTTGCCCTGTAATATTCTGAGGCCTTGCCGAGATCATTGTTTACAAGCATTCTGTCCAGTATTCCGGCATGCATTCCGGATATCGCGTCAGCGGCTTTCTGTTTTGCGACTTCGGGAGAATATCCCATCATTGCTTTTTCTGCCGCAATCGTGCCGTATATCGCATTGCGTGACTTTGCGAGAGTCTCAGTATTGTTGTAGTCATTGACGGCATCTTCTACATTCTGCCGCAAAACTGCCTGATTCGTCTCAAGACTTGCCCGCTTAAACTGATCCTGTCCGTATCTCTGAGCGCGGTCATACTGTGACGCAGTGGCACTCTTGAAGGAAATATCAAAGTAAGCGCGACTCCCGCCGGACAGATTCTTCATGTGAGTATCATAAATACTCTTTGCCTTGTCAGACACATCTTTTTCCGCGTCTCTGGCGTTCAAGCCCTGCCGGGTAAGGATATCAGTGTTAACATATTCATTCAGTTCTGCATGCGCTTTAACTAAGGCGTCCTGAGCCTGAACAAATTCATACTTCTGTTTTTCCTGCAAGGCTACTTTAAAGGCGTCTGATCCGGCAGAGGACATGCCCTGTCCAAGATTCTGCATTGCCGCGCCCTGAGGAGCTCCGAAAGAATTTTGATCTGCTGAAGCAGTCATGTAGCCGCTCGGCAGAGTATTTACGTTGACTGAGGATAAAGGTACTTTTATCATATTATCTTACTCCCCATCCGCCGCCGGAATTGCCAAGTCCCCAACCGCCGTTTGAACTGAAGCTGGATGGAGTTGCGCTTTTCGTCTTAAACCAGTCCTGAGTATAAGACTGACCTCCGAACATTGAGAACGCCCCCGTACTTACCGTTCCGGCAGTTCCGAGCAAGCTTCCGAAAGTATTCATATTCTTGCTGCTTTGTACGTTATCAGCGGCATTGTCAGCCATCTGAGCACCGACAACGAAGCTGTTTTTCTGATTCTCATACGCCCATTTCTCCAAATCGGCGTTGTACTGAATCTTGTTCTTGTCGAACTGCTCTTCAATGTTTGTCTGATTCTCCCAGTCGACCGGAGACCCGGCTCCGAGCATGACGTTCCCCGCGGCGTAATTCGTTCGTCCCTCACCGCGAAGCTGATCCCAGCGGCGCGAGGCATCAAGTTTATCCTGTTCCGCCTGAGCCTGTACCTGTTCGGATTGCATATCCGCTATTTCCGCATTGCGGTTATTGACCGCAGACTGGTATTCATACATCTTTGCCTGAGCGTCAGCCTGTTTGCGCTGTCCGAGCATTGAGACGATTCCGCCCCCCGCCTGCATTGCGAGCGCGGCTCCGCCTAAAATCATCATCGAGGTAGGTTCACACATCTTTAGACCTCCATATAAAATCTGTGAAAAGGTTTTTGAGATATTCCGGCAGGCTTTGCGGCTTCAACAGTAAAGCCGAGCCACTTGAGCCAGCGGATACTTCTGCCGTTGTCGGCAGATACGAGATTTTCTAAATATTCGTATTTCTTTGACATCATCCCGAAAATGCCGCGACTCAACAGAACAAAGCCTCTGCTCTGTTCTCTGAGCTTGTCGGTTCCGAGCAGCCACGGCGCGCCGCGTTCGGAGAGCATGCTGATACGCGCGATTCCGCAGACGCAGAGCGGAACGTCATTGTCGCAGACAGTCAGTGCATAATCGGATAGTCTGACGGAGTTTTCAAGAGCCTTAAACGGCTCCGATCCTGTCAGGTCTGCGAGTTCCTGCCTGTCTATCGCTCTCATGTTCTCAGCTACATAGACAAGATCATCTCTCTGCGTTCCTCTTACTTTAAGAGCCAAGCGTCACCTCCGGAATAACGGCAAGCACAGTCACCGGAAGCGGGTCTTTCTGCTTAATGACAAAAGAACCGTCTGCATTCCATGTGCCCGCGGCGGTCAAGGTTTTATCTCCTGAAAAAAGGCGTGTCGGCTGATTATAGTCTTCATCTGATCGCCACGGGGCTTCAACAAGATGTGAATCGTCCTGACCAACCCAAAGGCCGCGTGTCCTGTCAAGACGAATATGAATCTTATTGACAAGTTTAGGACTTGTCTGAGCGAACGCCGCCGCCTGATTCAGTGCTACCGGCAGAGTTTCGATTGTCGCTTCATAAGGCAGACCGATATGAATCTTTGAGGCAGGATAATCAAGAGTTACTGAGCCGTCGGAAACCGTCTTTCCCGATATGACATTTCCGTCCGCAAGGATTGCGACCGTCTTACCTTCAAGATAATCCAAGCCGGACAAGACTGAGACCGGATCACCTTCGTAACTCAGGCCGCAGTCAACGAAAAAGGCGTTTCTAATGTCATTGTTTTTGATACGGTCTTCAGCCAGTACCTCAAGATAGCGGACTGTCTGACCGTTCACAGTGCGCTTGACAATCAGATAAAGATTGTCTTTTTTCTCCGAATTCGGGATAGAGCAGACAGACTCGATCTCGCCGTCAGTCTCATGCAGAGACCAGGCGAAAACCTCATGTTCCTTGAGGAATGTAAACGAAAGAAGCTTACCGTCCTCACGAACCGCCCAAACGAGCTTGTAAGGAATCTGTTGATATGTCCAATCCGTAATCTCATAATCTTCAAAGAAATGCTCCGAGAGAATCGACATGTTACTGCCGATATATCCGTCACTTTCAAGCTTATAAAACATATCCCGGACAGCCTTGCCGGAACGCTCGATAAAGAGAGCGTCATTTCCGATAATCAGAGGCTGAACATCATTTGCGCCCGTGTATCCTTGCGGCTTGAACTGAATGCTTGACGGAGTAAGAGCTTCCGAGTTGGAACCATGACTTGTCAGCCATTCCGCGCCGGAAGTCAGCAGAATCAAGCTCGACATTGGAACAAAGTGAAGAATTTCATTTATCGAACAGCTTGCGATTGCTACAGTAATCGCGTCATCGTCCTGCAGAGTGGCCGAAATACCGAAATTGAAGAAATTTCCCGACCTCGATGCAAAGACCGTCTGAGGCTCCGAATTAGTGCGTCCCATGAAAAGGCGCTGTTCAAAGATTCCGACAGTTCCCGGATAATTTCCGTTGACGAAAGGATTTGCTTGAACAGGCGGACTGTAAGAAGTCGCAGGAGTGATATTATTGTCGGTAAAAGAGCGGCTTGTCGATGTGCCGATATAGCCGTAAGTTCCACCGTTTTCAGATTTATAAATCTTAAATACGTCCGATGATCCGAGTGTACTGGAACAGAGCCAGCTCAAAGATACGGTAAATCCGGCTTCCCACGTCCAATCCCTGTAACAACTTCCATACACAGGCAGAGATTCCATTCCGTTAATCGTAACCGTTACGGCATAATATATTCTGACATTCTGTCTCCCGGGCGAAATACCAGTTACGCTGAACGAATAAGGAGCAGGGGGAGCAGAATTGAAATTCATCTCCGAGAACGTCCAGACGTGATGATCTTTACGTATCAGCAGTTTCGGAGGATATGACGGATGAACCAGAAAGACCGTATCGGCTGACTGCGTGTATTTGATCTTTGCCAAGTCGGATTCAGCGTAGACTGTCGCCACTTCAACGATCTGGCCAGCTTGCGCGTGACCGGATGGATAAGTGACCAGACCGCCATTATAGAGGAAGCGGATTTTTCCTGCCGTGAATTCAAGAGCGTATGCCTGAGCAGAATTGAAACGAAACGGTATCAAACGTCCTTTCCCTGCTGCGGAACCTATATAACGAGTCCCGGCGCGATTGGAGGCTCCGCCGTGCGGATGCACAAAAACATTCCGGAGTCTTTTAGCTCCGGACGAATACTTCTGAATATCGACTCTGCCGTACATTGACGGCGTGATTTCACCGGCGGCAAAAGATGTCTGAATCAGTTTCATGCTCAGTTCCTCGCGTCAAGGATGCTTGATCTATATTCCCGGCTTGATTCTGCGGCGTCTGCGGTTCTTGCATTGCCTAAAACCTCGTAAAAACGCTGAAGCAAAGTCTGTGCAAGTTGCGGATTCTGGGCTATAGGCAAACTCAGTTCCGCCGCAAGCTTGTACGACAGAGCAGATGCAAAATGCTCATCATAGACGGCTGGATCATCGACGTAAGAAACGTATTTCAGAGTCGGAAGTTCCGCGTTGCAGTAGATTTTCCGTCCCATTACCTCATAAGGAACTGGCATCCCCGCGCTGAAAACCGTTATAATCTTCAGGCAGTCCGAGGGCAGGGCGGCAACCGTCGAAGACTTGATTCCGCGCTCGTTTGAAAGGACTGCAAGATCAACTGTTTTCACAGCGAAAGACCAAGAGTGCATTCTCAAGAGGTCTTTCAGTTCCGCCGGATATAACACTTTAAGTTGACGGGCTTCGGAAGAACTCTCATCGAGATCGGATATCGTTCTTGAACCGATTTTCAAAAGAGCACGATTGCATATTTCAATTTTACTTGCCATAGAATCTCCTTAATTCAGCTTAAAAGTCTTCAACTGCTAAGCTGAAATCCTCCCGGCACAGAAAGGAAAACTGCACCGGGAGGGAGTAATGGGGTTACTTTTTCGATTTCTTTGTTTCAGAGGCTGTTTTTTCCTCTGAAACATCTGCGTCCCCGGTAAAAGCCGGAGGCGGAATCGCTTCTTTAGGCAGTTCCTCAATGATTTCTCTTTTCGGCTCGGCAGGCTGCAAAGACTTCAGATAAGACCTTGCCTCTTCATCCGCGCCTGAAAAATACTTGGCAGGGAATTTGTCATTAGGCGTGATGTCATAATCCTTGCCAGCCTCATAGAGTCTGCCCGGGAAACATGTTTTCATGCAGGTGAATTTCATGAGAGAATCTCCTTAGTTATGTACACCCGGAGTCAGGAAGGCTGTGAACTTTCCTGCTGTAAGTGCTGCGGTTCCGACATTGTAAACGACACGACTATATCTTTTCATGCCAAGCGGGAGCCTTGTCTTTGCGAGGACATAACCGGCAACAAGTGTCGCTTTCGGAATTACGCCAGTCTGGAAGAGCGTTACGGCTCCTGTGAAGTCGGAAGCGTCAGAGGTTTCAAACCTTGCCTGAACTGTCGCTGAACCGGCTGATGTTACAGTCTCAGCAACCTGCATCTGAAGGAACAGTTCATTGTAAGTGGCGTCTCCACCTTTGACCGCATCAATTGATTTAGTTGCGGCTGTATCGCCTGTTGATGTAATCGCCTGAGCTTCTGAAAATATAAGTTCATTATCACGAAACATTTTAAATCTCCATATGGGCGGCTATTACGCCGCCCGTGTTAAGGTTAAGCAAGAGCCGCTTCCGTGGAAAGAAGTGCATCGCAAGCCCTGACCGGAATACCATCGAAACCGAGAACACGTTTCCCGGCTACAGTATCCCATGTCAGATTGACGTTTGCCTTATTAAGAATCTGCTGACGGAGGTATGCGCGTATTGTCTTGTTGCAATAAAACGCACATTTTCCCATACCGAGAGACGGAATCTTCTCTGTCGCCATAATCATACACTTAAGCAGATCGGCAGGACTTGAATTCGCAATCAGATTGCCGACATCAATGTTAGCGATGCGGACAGCATAGCGCCAATCCTTTACGGTAAGCCCGAGCTTCCACTGAAAATGATCGCGATATCCCTGATATTCTCCGCCGTTACCATCGGACAATGTGTCTTCAGGCAGAGCCTTATGATGCAGTCCTGCCTCACTGCCTTTCGGATGAATAGCGTGAACTGTCTGATCTCCCCAGCAAACCAGCCAGATACTTGCACAATCAGTCTGTCCGCTTGCACCACCAGCATTGATGATGTTTTCGGAATTGCCAGCACCTGACAATACACTGTAACGTGCTGCAAGCCCCAAGAACTTATCCGGATTGACTTTATTGTCTCCGTAAAAAATAGTCTGTGCCATCTGCTGATTCATAGCCTCGATAAATGAAGATGCCTCTGAAAGTCTGAACTCGTTGACATTTCCAGACATTTCAGCAAGATCCTTATCAACCTTACTGTAAGCCTCCAACATACCGCATTCATCGGTTACAGGAACCGTCTGAGATTTTGAGGGCTGTACACCGTAATTCAGTTTTCTCCATGCAACATCAGGAAGACCAGTTCTGATGACACTCTTATGGCCTGTCGGTAAATTGCCTTCAACAGTTACCATGTCTTCAAGAATCTCATTTGTCTGATTCAGCATCTCAATGATGCGACTTACTTTGTTATCGGGACCGAGCCTTTTGGCAAGGTCAAGCATTGTTACGTTAGGCATTTATAGGCCTCCTATGATAATTTTCCACTTCGGTATCGAAGAAAGGTTTAATTTTTCACGAGTTTAAACTGCGTGAAGTCTTCG
>JAKJHH010000112.1 GCA_022703965.1 Verrucomicrobiota bacterium | reverse complement strand
TTGACAAGAACCGCGCGGCCATAGCCTTTGAAATCAAAGGATCAACCAAAGATGCCGTAGCAATTCTGGAAAAGAACGGCATTGCCGAAATCAAATCGCTTTAAGCCTGAACGGAGAGTTTGAGCATGAAAATATACGTACTCTGCGACATGGAAGGAATATCCTGCCTCAACAAAATGGAGCAGGTCAAGCGCGAAATGCCCGACTATATTGAAGGACGCGAACTGATGAGCGAAGACATCAACAATCTTGTCGAAGCTCTCTTTAACTCAGGCGCGACTGAAATCACTGTCTGCGACACACACGGCGGCGGCGGAAACATCAATGTCTCCAAAATGAATCCGCACGCTGTTTATGAAGTCCCGAACAACGGCAAAATGATGCCCTCTCTGGATAAATCTTATGACGGACTCGTTCTTTTCGGACACCATGCCAAGGCCGGCACTCTGAATGGCTTCCTAGATCACACCATGGATTCATCTTCATGGTACGAATACAGCCTCAACGGCAAAGTCATGGGCGAAATCGGCATCGAAAGCGCCTACGCAGGTTATTTTGACGTACCCGTCATCATGATTCAGGGCGATGAAACGACAGCTCAGGAAGCAAAAGAACTGCTCGGTCAGGAACTCCCCTGTGCCATAGTCAAATGGGGAATCGGACGCAACAAGGCAAAATGTCTCTCGAAAACAGCCGCTTTTGAAGTCGTCAGAAAGACCGTCAAGGAAGCACTGCTTTCAATCAAGAACAGAAAGCCTTTCAAACCGTCCTTCCCGGCGGAAATAAAGGTTTCATACTACCGCTCGGACATGGCGGACTCCGCCTCGGCACGTCACGGGATCAAACGCGTTGACGCAAGAACTGTCGGCTGGACAGCAAGTGACGCTCTCGAAGTTACCGGAGTCTGAATGAAGTTTTCCGTAATCATTCCCGCAAGAAACGAAGAGGACTGCATAGAGTCCACTCTCAATGCGCTCGTCAACGTTCTTGAACAGAATAAGTTCGATTACGAACTCCTCGTAATCTCTGACCACTGCACGGATTCAACGGAGGAAAAAGTCAAAAAACTTTCCTCCGTGAATCCGAAAATTGTATCGGCGATCAACCCGAATGCGCCGGGCTTCGGCATGGCGGTAAGAGCGGGACTGGACATTGCCTCAGGCGATGCCGTCGCAATCTTCATGGCCGATGCCAGCGATTCGCCGGACGATCTTGTGAAATACTTCCGTCTCATCGAAGAAGGCGCGGAATGCGTTTTCGGTTCGCGTTTCATAAAAGGCGGCAAGGTGGTGGATTATCCGCTTCACAAACTGATTCTCAACAGAGTTGTCAATCTGATGATAAGAATTCTTTTCAGACATGGACTCAATGATACGACAAACGCATTCAAATGCTATAGAAAAGAAGTTATCGAAGGATGCAGACCTTTCCTGTCGCCGCACTTCAATCTGACCGTAGAACTGCCTCTCAAAGCTATCGTGCGAGGCTATTCGTTCAAAATCATACCGATAAGCTGGCATAACAGGAAAAGCGGAGTATCTAAACTCAAGATAAAAGAGATGGGCTCCCGCTATCTTTTCATTATAATCTATTGCCTGATAGAGAAACTCTTCTCAAGAGGCGATTACATCAGAAAAGACCGCTGAGGGCATTTTGCAGTTCCGGTAAAAAGAGAAATGCGAAGCATTTCAAGGTGCAGGTCTCCGACCTGCTTGCCTGCGCGGCAAAGGAGCGCATCTCAATCTTTACCCAATCACCTTCAAAAAGCAAAATAAAACTAGAAGCATTTCAAAGGAAATGAAACGTTCTGTCAGACTCAAGCCATGCTGTGCAGATGGTCTGTGACGAGAGCTTCTTCCCAGAAATTGACGTTATATGCGATTTCCCACTTATCCGGGCCTTTTCTGGCGCACTTCATAACCAGGTCTTCGTCGTACTTTACTGTTATTGTCCCCGCAATGAAATTTTCTGTTATCGACATATTATTTTCACGGCAGATTTTGATTTTAGATAAAACCTTCTGATGGTCGGCGATCCTGATTATCATTTCCATTCAGCTCTGTCCTTCTTCTTTGAATTGTCAACACTTACGGCCCCTCCTGCCCCCGTGCTTAAGCTAATTATATCTTAAGCAAAGCATCTTGTCAATTCATAGAAAACACTTTCATAAAATTTTTGATAATCACTTCAATTTTTAGATTTTCTCAAATGATCCGAATTAATTCGACTGCAACTCGACTATCAAGGCAGAATAGGCGTTAATCTTGACTGAATCAGCAAATTCGCCCTTCCTCAAATCAGGCAAGGGGATATTGTCCGGCGGAGCAGTCCAGTCTCTCTTCCACGAGAGGAATTCAGGGATGGCATCACGTCCGCCGTAAGACCAGATCCTGCGCATTTTCGAATCCTTCAGCGATAGTGAGCTCTCGAATGGAGTCCGGTTGATAAAAAGAACTTTCTTTATCCCTTTTGAGTCTCCAAAGCCCCACACTCCGACATTCTCATAATCAGCCATATAAAGCTCCGGTCCCTGTGAAACATGTCCGAAAGCAAGCAGCATTCTGGATGAGCTTGCTTTCTCCGCCTTCATCCTGTAGTAAAAAGGATTCTCGTCGATAAGTGTTCCGACCGCCTGAAAGGTATAGTAATTCGGAAGTTTTACATAGCCGCTCCCCCAGCGCTGAACAAGCCCAAATCCCTGCCCGTCCGCGAAAGTATGAACGTCTGAAAGCTCCACAATACCTGAATCAATGAATGACATGATTGTATCCATGTTCGCCACGGCGCAACCCTGATTTTTCATGAGCTGAAACTTCTTCTTAAGCTCAGGATCTTTCTCCCTGAAAACCGACCATGTCAGGACATTATACTCCGTCATCCATATCTTTTTGCCGGGAAAAATCTTAGCATAGTCCTTCAGACTTTCCTGTCCGGCGGCATTCCAGGCGAACATGAACGCCATAAGAGACTCAGGCGTGGCGTTTTCAGGCTTGAAGAATATATAAGGATGCAATATCACCGCATCAAAGGCATCACTGTTGGCAGCAAGAATATCATCCCATTCAAGATAACGGTCTATCGGCTTGTTATTGGTATTCACGAGACTGCGAATCGCACTTTTTATCATAGTTTTTTCAGGGAATGGATAGGATGGACAAACCACTCCTACTTTGACCTCAGGATCAACTGCCTTGACCGCCTTATTTATTTCACGGACTTTAGCGACGTATTCTCTACATGTAGTAAATGTGGAAGTTTCCTCGGGCTCAAAAAGCTCATTTCCCATCTCAAGGAAAATCGGACGCTTAGTAAGCTTCCTTATCTCTGTTACCATTTCAGCTATCTCGACAGGCGACTGCGATACAACATTCACGGCAAAAACGCTTGGAACATCAAGGGCAATAGTTTCTTCATAAACTTCAGCCAGAGTTATCGGACGCACTCCCTTTCCTTTTCCTTTTTCATGCTCTTTAGCGTAATAATTTTTATAATCAGGCTCATCGGCAGTAAACATGTAGCCTTTTTTCCAGAGATAATAATTTGCGATTGTTCCGGCGGGTCCTCTTACGTTTTTGACCTTAAGATCCTTCATCGCCTGAATAAGATCGGGACTGGTCACACTCTTCAGGTTAGCCTTGTTGATCCCGTAAATATACTCGCGTCCGACTCCGAAAAAAGATTCTGGAATACGGTAAGGATTAAATGAGCTGTCAGTGGAGAATGAAATTAGTCCGTCGGCTCCAGCCAGAAAACCTGCCGCACAAAAAACAGCGGCACAAATACTTTTTTTGAACATAGATATTATCCTCTCTTATATTGATAATATATTTAAATCTCTAGAGCGAAGCAAGAACCGCCTCACCCCTCAATGCTCACATGGAAGTCTACACCCGCGCGAACTAGCGTCTCCGCTGCAAGCGCAATATCCTTGGGGATACGATATAAAACAGGGTCACCCTCCTTTTCTCTAGATATCCTGATGCAGCCATGCGGTGTCGGTATCTTCGCCGAGAAAGTCCAGGAAAGCCCGGTGCATGGCCGCAAGGCTACCATTCCGAAAGCCGGTTCAATCGGCTCTACCCCCAGCAGGAAACGCATCGCCACCGGAACTGCGCCTGCCCCCCAACCATGGCAAAGACTGTAAGGCCATTCCCAGTTGGGACCAAAATATTTCCTAATGTCCGTAAGGTCCGGAGAGTGCCGCTCCCAAAGCGTAGCTGCCTGCTCGCGTTCCAGCAACAAGCCGACTTGGTCTCGGAAATTAATCACAGCGCCAGCAGGGTCGCCGCAGAGTCCACGCGCCATCTGTTCATAGTAAAGGAAATAGGCCGTACACAAGGAGCTGACATTGGAGTTGTCGAAAACATGCCGCAAGATCTTTTTTCTCATTGCCGGTGTTGCCAGACCGGCAAAAACCGCAAGCGCGTTGCATTGCCGCGACGGGCCGCTGGGACCGAGCTGCTCTTTGTCAAGGTAGGTCTTACGGTAGTGAACGCCAAAAGCAGGGTGGTTGGTCAGGTCGCTGACACTCCAACCTTCTTTCATGGTTTCCGACGCAGGCGGACTGACTTGGTTTAGTGTATGTATAAAGCCTTTACGTGCATCCCAAAAACGCTTGACAATCAGAAGCTCCAAGATCTTGATCCTAGGTGAGAGCATCGCGACAGACTTATTATCTCCCAGAATTAGAGCGACCTCCCGCATATTCCGCAACGCCTCAAGATACTTGCATTGCAACCAGCTCAATTCTTCAAAACGGCCACCACTTGGAAAATCCGACCAGTCAAGGAATCCCATGTCTCCGAAGTAAGGATGATCGCTGCGGATGATAAATCCATCTTCATTCGTTTGTGTACGCCGTACCCAATCCATAAGCTCCAGAGCACGTTCATAACAGGGTCGGACACATGGACGATTCTTTCCGTAGAAAAGTATGTGCTGCCTGAGCATGGCGATGCCGTCAAATGAATAGTTGGGAATATTGTTTGCCCATCTGTCAGTCGGCATGCTTTCAAGCATCGCTTCGGCAGGGCACGGGTCGAAAAAAACATTGTCCAGAGCCATTTTGATGATACGGGCGTCGCCGTACCATCCCACCCTGTCGCGCTTGATGCCATCCCAAATAGTGTTTTCCTTAGCGCAAAGCCTAGCCGTATAAACGGAGCTTTGCCAAACGCGCTGAAAGCGTTTGTCGGAACACTGAAAATCCCCGTCTCGCTCACGGAAGCTAAACCGTGCAGTAGTCGAGACGCGACACAAAGACAGCTCCTTCCTGACATCGCAGAAAATCAGACGGACAAAGCGGAAGCCGCGGGTCTCACTGACAATGCGTTGTGTTCCTTGCCCGACATGCCAGTAAAATGTCGGATCTGGATGGTGACCTGGCACCAGCCCCGAAGCCTCGGGTTCCGATTCTCCGAAACAGGCAATCAGGTTGACAGGACAATCAGTTCTGACTTCAACATTCAGTTGTCCGTCGACCTCGGTTCCGAAATCAAGTATGAGCTCCGCACGATTGTTGGAATCAGCTTTGAGCAGCAGCTCTCCTGGATATTTGAACAGGTCAAGCGAACGGCTCCATCGGGTAAGCAGCGGGCTTAGCGGTGATGCCCTCAGCAGTTCGTGAGGGAACAACTCGACCTCTGTCCAATTACCTGCCGATTTCCCGATCCGATGCCCATAGGTCGGGTCGGGACTGAGACTTCCTGCATGGAGATACAACATTGTTCACACCATTTTTCTCAGAATTTCGCGTATAACATAAATCGGATGCTCAAGGTTTATCGAAGACAGGCTTCTGATTCTTGGCAAACCATTCTTTCAGGAGTATTTCAACGCTGCATGGCGTTGCCGGAGCCTTTTCATCCCAAGGATCGTTGCCCAGTCTCGGACTCCAGCCATGCCATTCAGGATAACCATGATACATCCAGTCCCAACCGTATTCCTCATAAATATCTATCATGTCTTTAAGCAGTTTGCGACGCGAGTCCCCCAAAGCCCATCTTACACAGCTGAACTCGCTGACTACAATCTGCACATTATACGCCTTCTGAAAGTCCAGAACAGGCTGAAGATCGCGCTTCAAGGTTGCCTTGTCCCACTTAAGCCCATCTATGACACCCGGGTAAGCTTCCGCCATCCATGAAGTTTTTCCGCCTTGAAAGGCACCAACCCCCTGATGGCTGACCGCAAACGGCGCATAAAAATGAACTGCATAAATAATATTTTTAGCATCAATCGGACGCATTTTGTCAAATGCGCGAGGCCCCCACCACTCTTCGGTCTGCACTATTATTGAGCGTTCAGGATCAAGCTCATTGATAGCTTTTGCAGTACGTTCCATCAGCGCCGGATAATCCGAACAGTCCTTGGAAACAGGCATTCTCAGACATGATTCATTCAGCAATTCAAAGGCATATATCTCCTTGCAGCCTTTGAAGTGCTTTGCAATTGTCTTCCAGGATTCTACAAATTTTTCCGCATAGGCTGGATTTTCATAAATAAGCTCACTTGCGCCATGTTCTTTAATCAGCCAGTCTTTATCAATGTCGATATGCAGGACAATATAAATCTTATTCTGTCTTGCGGTTTCAATACTTTTCTCAACACTTTTCATCCACTTTTCAAGGCTGGCATCTAGATCTGTCAGGGATCCGTTCATACGGAACCATAATTTGGCAACGTTCGCATTCCAGTCATTGGCAATTTTCCCAAGAGTATTCTTCCCTGTTTCACTCCCCGGGTCATTTATACCTGTCACAAAACCACGTAGACGCGGTACTGAACAGCCTTTATATGCAGCTCCTTTCGGAGGAGTCTTCATAGTATAAGGAATGTCTGTTACTGTCATTTTAACATGGTCGAAATAGACCTTGCCAGACGGTGATATCAACCCTAAATCCATGCTCATGTCTTTGACATCGGACGGAACCCGGATTTTATAGGTGATTTCAGTCCAGTCAAAAGAACCTGACATTATATTGTAATATGCATGATTGTAAGGTGTTGTGGATGTAGCAAAATTCACCGAAATCCGAATTCCCTCCCAAGGCAGCGGCGGAAGCGGATTCTCGCCCTTGACGCCTAACTCCACCTGAAGCTCGTATCCTTTATATCTGCTGATAAAACTCGCGGGAAACCCTGTTGAAACCATGAATGTAGAGCCTTTAGACTTGGCAATATTTCCAAGAACATCTCTGTTTCCGACAGCCCCGGATTCTCCTTCGCCGCCTGCTGTGATCGCAATACAGGAAGAACCTCTGCCGTCAGGCTCTATCTTCGCACATCCTGGCGGTTTAATGCCCCATCCTGATTTATCGAAGACATGCTGATATGCAATGTCGCCGATCTTCGGCAAGTCTGTTGCAACTTGCCCGGCAAGCGGCAGACATGCAGCAAAAACAGCCGCTGCGGTTAAAATCTTCATAATGATCTCCTTAAATATTTATGTTTTTAAAATCTGCTTATTGCAGACGCCAGTTAGTATCAAACTGCTGACCGCAACGATAACTGTTGACATGTCCGTCAATGAATAAATAGTTAGAGCTAAGTCTGTGATAAAATGGAGCATTGACAGTAGGATAGCCGATATTGGTTTCATTAGGTCTGGGCCATGTTACGCCATAGAAGCCAAAGCCTGTAGCACATATATCATAAGGACTCGTGATCGCAGTCTCGGACATGATTGCGCACCTCTGAATTATCTGATTGAGCCGTTTGGGTTGCGTGCTGTTCAGATAACATTGCCATCCGCCCCATTGAGACAAGGCTGGCATGGCGTTAATATTCATGACAGTTCCCATATAGCTTGCGCCTAACGGATAAACTCCTATGAACGCTTTATTGGCA
Source organism: Verrucomicrobiota bacterium (assembly GCA_022703965.1). Taxonomy (GTDB): domain Bacteria; phylum Verrucomicrobiota; class Lentisphaeria; order Victivallales; family UBA1829; genus JAKJHH01. The sequence continues at coordinate 4,912 of JAKJHH010000112.1, read as the reverse complement.
GCAGATACATACTCATATTTCTCGGATGGACACGTGAAGTATTTGCCTCCATTGTTGTACTTTCCTTTGGAATCGTACCCCATATAAGGAGCAAGTCCCAGCGTAAAGAAATTAGTCTGGAATGTGGATATCGGTATATAGTCATTGGAGTCGAAAGCATAGCTGAAAGTTGCTGTCCCTATCATCTTCAAATTACTTGCACATTGAATACGGCGTGCCATCTCTCTGGAATTGGAAAGTGTCGGCAGCAGCATTGAGGCCAGGATCGCGATTATCGCAATCACCACCAGCAATTCGATCAATGTAAAGCCACGCTGTTTTTTCATAATGTCGAATCCTTAAATTCAGGCACTTTCTTTTTCCAGAATCAATGAAGGAACATAGATATCAAGGGGAGCCATATTCGGATTTTCACGACGCTTTCCAAAGACGGAGGAGACTGTTTCGCTCAAGAATTTCTTGTCATAGCTTATCGTCGTAATCGAAGGAATCTGATATCTGAATGCACTGTAATCGCCTTCACCGCTAACCAGAATATCTTTGCCGGGTTTGAGTCCAAGCTCGCGTAACGCGGCGACAACTCCCTGTGCTACAATGTCATTATGAGCAAGTACAGCCTCAACTCCTTTCAAGAGTTCTCTATTCTCAAGCAGACTTGCGCAGGCGTTTCTGATTTCGTAATATATGTCCGTATTTTCAGGCATCGGAGGAGTCAGAACACAGCCCGACATCTCCACATGATCCTCATTGAATTTCTTGTAGCCCTTTATCTTGGCTTCAGCCTCAAGAGCATAGAATCTGTCGCGGTTTTTCGAGACGTTCCAAGATGAAACGTAAAGCGTCTTGCGGACTCCCTTGCCGCGCAGATGATCCAGCATGATTGCACTGTGCTTTGAGGAATCCCAATGTACAAAATCAGGCTTGAAACTCTCATTGTAATCGTGATAAGCCAGCTCCATTGTTTCGGCTATCGCAAGAAGCGGAATATTTTTCCTCCGGCAAAGTCTGCAAAGATATCCGTGCATAAGCCCGTAATTTATGACAAATTCCACATCCACAAGCGCCTCGTTCCAGGCATCGCGGCTGCTTATATCGGCGATCTGCCTGAGCTCAAGACTGACTCCAAGATTCTTCATCAGCGAAACAGCCAGCTCAGACAGCATCTGATCAAGCATCGGATTCTGAATCACAGGAAAGACAGGCGATTCAGGATAATTTCCGTATATGAAGATCGCCCGTCCCGGCATCTGCTTCTTGCGCCTCATCATGCAGCTCGCCGAATTCGGACGATACTTGAATCTCCGCATGACTTCCAGAATCTTCTCCTGCTTCGCCTCGCTTATAGGGAAAGTCTCGGTGCAGTTTATGAAGTTTGAAACCGTCGTCGTCGAGACCCCGGCTTCCTTTGCAATCGTATTTATATTTACCAGTTCTTTTTTCATAATATAGCTTCCACGTGAATCGTATATTATGATTATATTACAAAGCCGGAAGAATGTCAAGACCTGAGTAAAAAATCCCTATGAAATACCTTGCATAAAACAAGATTACGCAAGAATACTTGAGCTTATAAGTTAATCATTAGACACTTGCAAAACACGATATAAAAAACATATCCATGGCGTCCATAATGTCCATGGCGTCCATCAAAGAAACTATGGACAATATGGACAGCATGGACTCTATGGACAAGCGATTAGTAGTTATTTTAAAACAAAACAGCCGCGGAACGGACATATAGTCGTTCTGCGGCTGTTTTTTAGCGAAAGGATTATTTGCCGTTCAGAAGGGCGGCAAGTTTGGCGGCGGGAAGTTTTGATTCAATGAAAATCAAGTTTCCGTTGAAGACAAGATCGCCCTTGAGAGGATTGCCGAAAAGATCCTCGGCACTGAACTTGTCGGACGCAGGAATCTTATAGGCGACTCCGCGTTTGCCGGAAATCACTGCGCAGGCTCCGCGTTTGCCCTCGAAAATATACGCAAGGACATCCTTTGAAAGCGGAAGTTTCTGAACAAACTTCATATCCTCAAGATGCCAGGCCATATTCGAGAAGGCGGCAAGCGATGGATTCGCAAAGCCGTCACCAGCCATCAAAGTCTGGAAAAGCGAGTCCATAGTCAGATTGCGGTACTGTCCGGAACTGTAGAGGAAGACTTTGCTGACGTTGTTTGCCAAGGTGCTTACTACATAACGGCAGGTCATGTCCGCAAGCAGAATCTGGTCGGCCTCGGACTTCCACGGAATAGTATGCTTGTAGATACCGGCGTCGCATGAACTGTTGGAGCTGCTTCCGCCGCATGTACCCTGCCCTTCACTCATGTAGACAGGCTGCTTGAAGGACGGCGACTTCTCCTTGATGTAGCCGATGGCGTCTCTGTATGCGGTTTCGGCTCCGTCTGCTTCAAAACCGACGTCTTTAGGAGTGTAATAGTGATAGTCGATGATGTCGCAGAATTCAAGAGAACCGGCATCATAAACGCCCTTTGTCCATTTGTAGCCGTCATTCCCGGATGTACTGTTGAAACCCGATATTTTTACAGTAGGATCAGCTTCCTTCGCAGCCTTGTACGCGACTTTAGTCATCTCTGCAAAGCCTGCTTCCGAATCCTTGCCTCTGACATACTCAGATTTAGTCTTGTCGTATGAAGCAGCCCACCATTTGCCCCAGGGCTCGTTCCAGACAAAGTACTCGTCGATCAGTCCCTTGTAACGGGCGACTACGGTTTTCACATAATTTGCGTAATCGTTATTGTCCTTCGGGATAAAGTAACGGTCAAAATAGCCGGAACTCTTGAGATCAGTATCGCTGTAATAGGATGCCCATTTAGGAGCGGTGCCGAGCTGTGCGAAAATCTTTATATTGCCGTCGCGATATCTTTTGATATCTTCGTCGAAAAATGTCCATTTTCCTTTTTCGGGCTCAAGCCAATACCAGCCGATGTACTCGAATCCTGCGTCATGCAGTCTTGCCCAGTTGAGGCCGCCGGACTTCATGAGTTTTATCGCAAAAGGAGTTGACAGGAAGTGTCCGCCGAACGGTGAATTCGGGGCATCCTTACCCCAGTAACGAGGCTTTTTGAAGCAGGAAACAACAGTCTCGGAATAAGGAGATACACGTTTACCGTCCTTCTCAAGCCAGGACTCGATACGGAACTGTCCATAAGGAGTTTCAGGAAATACATCAAAGCTTATTGTGCCTGAAGAATTCTTTGCGTCGAGTTTGAGTTCGGGAAGCGCTTTTTCGACTCCGTAAACGTTCGCAACAATGCTCTTCATTACAGCGCCGTCAAAGTTGCCGCTTACGCTGTAACGGACTTTTTTAGGCGCATTATCAAACTGAACTCTGATATCGGAAGCCTCGGATTCAATAGGAGCAAGAGCGATTTCAGCCTCGCCTGCTGACTCGTAAGGACGCTTTTCATTTGAGGCGTAAGCATGGAGTGAATCAATATAAAGAACTCCCTTGCCTGCAATTTTCAGAGCCATGCCCTTTGCGATTTTGTCGGGGGAAAATTCGATGTACTCTCTTTTCCATTCCGTTTCAGATGGATTCAGCGTGATTACTCTGCTTTCAGTGCGTCCCTGCACAACGGAAACAGTCCACTCGCCCTTGCCCATGAATGAAAGGGCGGCAGTGTTGCGGACTGTCGGATCGCTGGTCTGGAACGGCTCGGAAAAGACAATTATCTTTTCAGGTGCCTCAATTTTTATCGGCGGGCAGCCGGACGGCGCTTTTAGACTTGAGTCTCCCGATACAGTTCCCTTGGAGCAGTGAACTTCGATATTCCATCCGCATGGAACGCCAAGCGGAAAGCGCGAATTACGGAAGAAGTTTTTCAGTGACTTATCCGCCCTCGGAATCATTGCCGCCATATCATCAAGCGTCGCCTTGCTGATTGAGATTGACTTTATATCAGTTATTCCCACGTCGGGATAAATGAAAAATCCGACAGGACTTTTGATGTCCTTATCAAGCTTGGCGAAGAAGGTTTTCTTCATCCATTTGCCGTTTGTACTCAGGGCATCCCCCCAGAGGCTCTTATAAGGGGCTGGAATCTGACGGAAGCCGATATTAAGAGAACTCAAATGAGTATTTGCCTCAATCTCGATTTTGTAGATTCCTGGCATTTCAAGCTTTTCGACAGGAGCGCGAAACTGCACGGAACTGCCGTAACGTTCAACATTGAAGCGGAGAAAGGAAGAATTGTTTTCAGTGATTTTCTCTGTCTTTGCGATTGAATCTGTCCAGCCCGAATAATCCTCCCACCAGGTATCAGGAAGAAGCCCGTCGAAACTGCCGCTCTTTTTGTTGTGCAATTCTCTGGTCGCAGCCCCGAAATCACTGCTGAATATCAAATCTCCGGCCTGAGCTCCCGCAGGAAGCATAAAGGCAAAAGCCGCCATAAGTCCAAGTATTTTCTTCATCAGTTCTCCTTATTTTTACAGGTCTGATTATATCATTTTGATTGATATGAGTCAACAGGACAAAAAATTAAATCATTTTTTTATCAGAAGAAGAGGAAAGCAGATGTAAATCAAAAGAAAAAGAACGCTGCGCCACAGGCTCTCAGTGGCGCAGCGGATTGTTTTATTCGCCGAAGTAAATAATCAATTTATCGTGGACAAGAACGGCAATGTCTGGAATTCCGTCGCCATTGATGTCGCCGGAGGCCAGATCGTGCGGTTCGAAGCGGCGGGCGGCATTGCCGTGAGCAAACTGAGTCTCCTGAAACACCTCAAAACTGAGAAGCTTTTCCAGCTCGCCCTTCTCGGACATAGAAAGAATATCTATGGAACGGTTGTTCTTATCAAGCAGAGCGACAGCATCGACATTTTTATCGGCGGTTCTGCTCTTTACAGGATAGAAATTCCATATATACGGCTTTTCTGCCGAACTTACATATTCGCCTT
>JAKJHH010000111.1 GCA_022703965.1 Verrucomicrobiota bacterium | reverse complement strand
CGGGAAGTCCGCAATGATTGGTTTATCACTCACAACGGAGTTATGAACCTTGTTGATTACCACGGGAGTTTTTCCGCTGATCTGAACATTCTCGGCTATGATGTTTATCCGATGTTCTGTTACGAAGAAGAGACTCGTCCATTTAAGCAGTCTTTCAATCTTGACAGAGTCCGTTCTTATTCCGGCAACTTCATAATTCCCGAACATCAGTCCGGCCCCGGCGGACAGGCTCCGTATTTTCACGACAATCCGCGTCCGGGCGAGATAAGAAATATGACAATGACTTCGATTGCGCGTGGAGCTGATTCGCTTCTGTATTTCCGGTGGAGAACTTGTCGTTTCGGGGCGGAACAGTATTGGTGCGGAATCATTGATCATGATAATATTCCGCGTCGCCGTTATGAGGAAGTAAAAAGTATCGGCACTGAGATAATGGAGCTTGAAAAATCACTTGAAGGTACTGAAGTATTTTCTGATTGCGCTGTGGCCGCTTTTGATTTTGATGTCCGTTACGCTCATGAAGCATATTCACTAGGGCTGCCAGCGCCGGAATGGATCGCAGAGGAAATTCACATCACGCTTTCAAAGAGAGGTTTTTCTTGTTCCTGTCTGCATCCGGATGAACTTCTGGATTCTGGAGTAAAGCTTTATATTCTGCCGCATTGGACAATTGTAAGACCTGAGTGGGCAGTTGTTTTTGAGGAATTCGTCAAAAGAGGCGGAACTCTTCTTGTCGGGGCTAGAAGCGGCACTAGAGACATCAATAATAATATTGTGTCAATGCCGCTCCCCGGTCTTCTTGGAGAGCTTTGTTCTGTTACTGTCACTGAATACGGTAAGTTGAATGAGAAAGCTTCTTTCTCTGCTGATGGCGCTTTGCCTCTTGACTGGTATGAGACTCTTGAGTTGGGTAAGGATGCCAGAGCTTTGATGAACTGGTATGGCGGATATCTTGACGGACTTCCTGCCTTGTCTATAAAAACACTTGGGAAAGGGCGTGTTCTGTATGCCGCTTCATATCTCAAGGGCGATTTTCTTAAGGCTGTTTTGAAGCATATGCTGCCGCTTCTTGAATTGAGCTCGTATAGTGAGTTTGCTGATCCGGAGACGGTCGATTTTGTGCGTCGAGTAGGCAAGAATCATGAAATTCAGTTTTTTATAAACAGAACAGACAAGATTCAGAAGCTGAATGCTGTAAAAGAGGCTTCGGAACTGCCGCCCTTCGGAGTATTGACTCGGAAACTCAGCTTCTGATTGCCGTAAGGAATTCCGCCAGATGTGCAGCGGCAGTTTCCGGACTGCCGTTTTTCAGCACAGCATAAGCCTTGGTTCCGCTCTGACGGACTATTGTTCTTACGTTGTCTTCTTCTATATGAGAAGGCTTGTCAGGCATTTTATTGAATACAATACCTGCCAGTGGAATCTCTGAATTTTTGAGACATTCCACTGAGAGCATAGCGTAATTTATAGAACCTAATTCGCAGCTTGTAACAAGGATAACAGACAATCCGCTTTCTTTAATGAAGTCCCTGTTTGTGTAGGAGCCGATTAGCGGAACCAGCAGGCCGCCTGCGCCTTCAATAAAAGTCAGTTCGGGCTTGTATTCGTCATCAAGTTTTTTCATTGCGTTTCGCACTGCGTTCATATCCACAAGTCTGCCTTCAAGTTCGGCGGCGAGATGAGGCGAGGATGGATACTTGAATTTCTGAGGCACCGCAATTTCTTCCGGTATATCCAGAATCATGGGGGCATGACGTTTGACGACTGCATAATCGCCCTCGAAAGATTCGATTCCTGTTTGTATCGGCTTCATTACCGCTGTTCTGATTCCCTCGGAACTGGAGAGCAGGGCAAGGGATGCTGTAACAAAGGTTTTGCCGGTGTCGGTTCCGGTTGCGCTTATAAAAAATCTGTCGTTGCTCATTGTTTTTCCGCCTTTTTAAGAAGCGGGATACAGGACGACGCTTTAAGTTGTCGGATGAAAAAATCCGTTTCCATAAACTCTATGAGTTTAGTTTCCGCTGGAGTTCTGGCTGTGCTTTTGAGTCTGTTTATACATATTATAGAGCATAGCGGGGCTTTTGATTTCATTATGCTGTCCATTGACTGTGGAATTCCGTCTATCGGCGGAAGGAGTATCCCGGCATCCTTCGGCATTGATGCTATGCCTATAATTCCTATGGAGTCGGGAGTGTTGTCAACCATTCTGATTGTGAGCGCGTCATCAGGACAGCTCAAGGCTTCGTCGCGTATCATATGAATGGCGAGCTTATCCATTATCGTGGATTCGGTTTTGCCGGAAGCAGATATGAAGATTCCCTTAATTTTTATAGGCGGGGTTCCTGTCTGACGTATGAAGTCATCCTTGCCGCTTATAAGTTCCGCAAGATTTTCAGAGCTGAAATTGATCTTGCTGATGCTGTTTACATACACTGCAACGCCTCTTGCCGCGAGCGGGACTGTTTCAAGTTCTCCTCCCGGAGGAGGTATTGAGTCTGTGAACGTGCAGTCGGCCTTTATCGGTGGATCGGGTGGGGATGTTTTTCCGTTTGGGGGCTGCGTATTTTGAGGAATAGTGCATATATTGCAGCCGCAGGATGAGCCATGGCTGAAATAGATTTGTGCATAACTGGTTGAATTGTAATATGCCGTTCGATCCGGCTTGCTTGATTTCAGGTTTATTCTATATTCCGGATTGTTTGCGGCAAGAACGGGAATCGCGTTTTTCAGGATCGCAAAGGATTCCGGCTCGGCAAGCAGTTCCAGATTATTTTCGCTGCCGGCGTAAAGACTTCCAAAGGCTGTAAGAAGGAGACTGGTCAGAACTCCGTTAGATATGTGTTTTTTCATCTTAGATGTCATTTCAAAAAGTTATATTGAAAATAGTTCTTTCTTTTTAGTTTTCAAGGACTAAACGATATAGAATTTTGCGGAGAAAATGATATTTTAAATTCTCTGAATCAACTCTGTGAAGCCGGGTAGCTCAGGAGTAAAGGATGCACACATGAATCAAAAGTTCATCTGATTGTATGGTTGGATGATAAAAAAGCTTATGTATTTTACTATAAGCGAAAAAATCGTCTATTTTTAGTCTTTGGAGAAAAATTTCTCTGGATTTTTATTTCCATCCGTGATATTTTTCCATTGTAATCAAAAATAAACTCTGCGGAGTCGGGTAACTCAGGAGATTTTAACGATGCAGGATTTTTCGTATTTGTCTGCCGCCGGAAAAGAGCGTGGAGCTCTGATTAAAGGCTTGCAGATGGTGCAGGAGAAGGAAGGCTACATTTCCGATGCTGCCATCAGTGCGGTCGCTTCTCATTTCGCTCTTTCGGAGGCCGAAGTTGAGGGCGTTGTAAGTTTTTACGCTCAGTTCAAAAGAAACAAGCCGGGTAAACATCAGATTGCCGTCTGTGACGGAACTGCATGCCACATCAAAGGCTCTACTCTTATTCAGGAATGGATTTCAGCCGAAACCGGAATCAAAGCAGGCGAAACAGATGCTGACGGATTCTTTTCTCTTAGCACTGTCGCCTGTCTCGGTTGTTGCAGTCTGGCACCCGTTATGAGCATCAACGGAAAAGTTTACGGAAAACTTGACCGCAAGGCTCTGATTTCAATCCTTAAAAACCTCAGAAAGAACGGGTGACGCAATGATCAAGACTATCAAGATTGGTACAGCTTCATGCGGTCTTGCCGCCGGTGCCGGAGAGCTTCTTGAGATTCTCCGCAAGGAAGCCGGTGATATTCCCGTTCTCGAAGTCGGTTGTATCGGACACTGTTATGCCGAGCCTCTTCTTGAGCTCGTTACAGATTCAGGCTCTGTTTTCTATTCAAACGTGAAAGCCGATGAGAAATCAATCCGTTCAGTTCTTTCGCTTGCTCCCGAGGGACGCTTTTCCATTCCCGAAAAGCGCAGCTCCAAGGAAATGCTGAAAGTCACAAGACTTGCCGGAAAAATTGATCCGGTTTCATATGATGCCTATAAAGCCGAAGGCGGTTTCTCCGCGCTCGAAAAAGCTCTGGCAATGAGCTCTGATGCTCTTGTCGATGAAATAAAGAAATCCGGACTTCGCGGACGCGGAGGAGGCGGCTTTCCTACAGGCAACAAGTGGCAGTTCCTTGCCGCTAAAAAGGCCGATCAGAAAATTCTGATATGCAATGCCGACGAGGGCGACCCCGGCGCATTCATGGACCGCTCTCTCATGGAAAGCGTTCCTTATCAGGTTCTCGAAGGCATGCTGATCGGAGCTCACGCAACAGGCGCAACAAAACTTTTCATTTACTGCCGCGCCGAGTATCCGCTTGCCATCCGCAACCTCAAGCTCGCAATAAAAGAGCTTGAGAAGAGAGGCATCACCACCATCGGAAACCGTAAGGTTGAAGTTATCATCAAGGAAGGTGCCGGAGCATTTGTCTGCGGCGAAGAGACCTCAATGATAGCATCACTTGAAGGCCGTCGCGGAACTCCCCGTTTCAGACCTCCGTTCCCGACCGACAGCGGTTATATGGGATATCCCACTGCGATCAACAACGTTGAAACCTTCGGAAATATTCCGCTTATCGTAAGAGAAGGCGCTGCCGCATTCGCATCAGTCGGAACCGAAAAGAGCAAAGGAACAAAGATCTTTGCTCTGGCTGGCGACATCAAATGTCCCGGACTTGCCGAAGTTCCTATGGGAATCACTCTTGCCGAGATCGTTTATGATATCGGCGGAGCTGAACCCGGAACAGTTAAAGCAGTGCAGACCGGCGGGCCCTCCGGCGGCTGTATTCCGGCTGACAAGTTCAATACTCCTGTCGATTATGATTCGCTCAATGCGCTTGGAGCCATCATGGGCTCGGGCGGACTTATCGTAATCGGACAGAACCGCTGCATGGTCGAGGCGGCTCGTTACTTCCTTGACTTCACTCATCGCGAGTCCTGCGGCAAATGTACTTTCTGCCGCGTCGGCACAAAGAGAATGTTCGAGACTCTCGAACGAATCACCAAGGGCGACGGACTGGAAACTGATGTTCCCTTCCTCGAAGATCTTGGAAAGAAGATCAAGAAAGGTTCTCTCTGCGGGCTCGGACAAACTGCTCCTAATCCTGTGCTTGCGACAATCCGCTACTTTAAGAATGAGTATGATGCTCACGTGAAGGAAAAGAAGTGTCCGGCTCTTGAGTGCGGTCCTCTGGTTGATGTCGCAATTGATAAATCGAACTGCATCAAGTGTAAGCTCTGTATCAAGAATTGTCCGGTAGGCGCTGTCAGCGACAGCTTCGTGATAGACAATTCAAAGTGCACAAGATGTAACAGTTGTATCGAAGTATGTCCGAAGAAGACAATATCACGCGTCGAAAAGGGCAGCGGCTATTCCGCTGTTTCCGGACAGCTTTGAGAGAAGGAGTGAAAAATGTCAGATATATCATTTAAAATAGACGGAAAACTTTGCAGTGCGGCTCCCGGCCAGACACTGCTTGATGTGGCCGAAAAGAACGGAATCAAGATTCCTACACTTTGCGGCAATCCCAAAATTTCAAAAACAACTTCTTGCTTTGTCTGTCTTGTGAAGGATTGCAAAACAGGTAAATTTCTTCCTTCCTGTGCGGCTCGTCCGTCTGAAGGTCAGGAAATAGAGGCATCCTCGCCTGAAGTTCTCGACATGCGCAAGACAGCTCTTGAACTTCTGCTTTCGGAACATGCCGGTGACTGCGAAGCACCCTGTACGATTTCCTGTCCCGCTCATGCTTCGGTCGAGGAATACGTCAGGGCAGGGCGCAACGGCGACTTTCTTGAAGCTCTCAAGATCATCAAGAAGCGCATTCCGTTGCCAATGTCCATCGGTCGCGTATGTCCCCGCTTCTGCGAAAAGGACTGTCGTAAGAACGTCAGCTCAAAGCCTGTTGCAATTAATGAATTCAAACGTCTTGCGGCAGACCTCCATTACGAAAGCTATGTGGAAGACGTTCCGGCTCTCAACGGAAAGAAAATCGCAGTTGTCGGCGCTGGGCCTGCCGGACTTGCAGCAGCCTACTATTTGAGGCTCGAAGGTTATGAGCCCGTTCTTTTCGAGAAAATGCCGGAGGCCGGAGGAATGCTCCGCTACGGAATTCCGGAATTCAGACTTCCCAAGAAGACCCTTGCCAAGGAACTTGCTCACTTTGCCAAGCTTGGAATAAAGATCAATTGCGGAGTCGCGGTCGGCAAGGATATTACGCTTGACGAACTCAAAAAGAGCTACTCGGCAGTGATCGTTACAATTGGCTGCTGGTCTTCAAGCTCAATGCGCGTGAAGGGTGAAGAGCTTGCTGCGGATGGTATCAAGTGGCTTGAAAAAGTCGCCTCCGCCAACTGGCAGGGACTCAAAAATCCCGGAACGACAATCGTCATCGGTGGCGGAAATACAGCTATGGACTGTCTGCGTACAGCAGTCCGCATGGGCAGCAAGGATGTTTCCTGTGTCTACCGCCGTACAGAAAAAGAAATGCCTGCCGAGGCTATCGAAATACATGAGGCTAAAGAGGAAGGCGTCAATTTCCGCTTCCTTACAGCTCCGGTTTCACTCAAAAAGGCTGATAATGGCAGACTTGTTCTTACATGTCAGAAGATGGAGCTAGGCGCTCCCGACGCATCAGGACGCAGAAGTCCAGTGCCGGTAGCGGGTTCCGATTTCGATATCGAAGCAGACACCGTTATAGCCGCGATCGGTCAGAAAGTTCTGCCGCTCGAAGGCATACCGCTTAACAAGTGGGGCAATGTCGAAGTCGCCACCGAAACGCTGAAGTGCAATGCCGACGGACTTCTTTTCGCCGCCGGTGACTGCCAGAGCGGATGCGCCACTGTCGTCGAAGCTGTCGCTGGAGGCCGCAAGGCGGCTCTCGCAGCGATTGACTACATCGAAGGACGCGAACACAAGCAGCCGCGTCTGATAAATGTGTCAAGAGGTCATTGGAGCTCTTTATCTAAAGAAGATTTGGTGTATATTAACAAGCCGTCAGAAGACGCCAGAATAGAAGCTGAGCTGATTCCGATGGATAAGAGAACAGGTTCCTTTGATGAACTTTTCCCGACTTTCAGCAAGGAAGAGGTCATGAAGGAAGGCAAACGCTGTATCGAATGCAGCTGTACAGCCAAGAGCGACTGCAAGTTGAAGTCATACTCCGAAGAGTATGGTGCGAATCCTGTCGCTCTCAAGGGCGAAAGAAACAGCAAGGCAGGTTACGATGCCCGTCATCCTCATATCGTACATGACAGGATGAAGTGCATAAAGTGCGGCGTATGCGTAAAAGTCTGTTCTGAAGTCGTTAACAAGAATCTTCTCAGTCAGAAGAACAGAGGTTTTCATACGACGGTTGAAACCGCGTTCAGAACCGTTCTGCCGCTTTCATGTACTGAATGCGGCGCATGTATAGGTGAATGCCCTGTAGGTGCTCTTGACTGGAAGAATAAAAAGAACTGAGCAGATACAGGAGCTAGTCAAAATGACAAAACATTCCGGAAATAATCATGATAAGAATCATGCTCATGCAAATCATGAGCATAAAGCGGATCACAAGAATCATAACGACGAGGCAGCGGCCGAACAGGTTAATGCCGAACTAGTGACTGAGGATAGAACTGCGGAACTTGAAGCTAAAATCAAAGAACTCGAAGCAGCTCTTCTTGCGTCCAATGATAAATATATTCGGAATGTTGCCGAATTTGACAACTATCGCAAGCGCGTTTCAAAGGATATCGCGGCGGCAAGAAACAATGCCGTCTCTGATTCCCTTTTCCCGTTCCTCCAGGTTTACGACCATTTTAAAATGGCTGTAATGGCTGCCGAGAAGTCAACCGATATGAATATGATCATTCAAGGGCTGAAGATGATTCAGTCCAATTTCTCACGTGCCATGGAGGAACTTGGAGTTCAGGAAATCAATACCGTCGGACAGAAGTTCGACCACAATCAGCATGACGCCGTCGGAATGGAAGTCTCGGCAACGGTTCCCGAAGGCGTCATCATTTCTCAGATGACATGCGGATACAAGATGGGGGATAGACTCCTTCGTCCTGCCAGAGTTATTGTAAGCTCAGGTAAGAATCTGCCTGTCGGCGAAGAGGCAAAGTGAGTTCAGGTCAGAAACGTTACGAAGCACTCCTTGCGCTTCGCGGAGCCGCTATGCCGGATTCCGTCGAGGCGGAGGGGACTTCATGGAAGCGCGTCAAAACCTTCAAACACGATTTTTTTGCCGCTACCGGTCTTTATCAGTCAGAAAAAGACGCCTCTCTTGCCGTCCTGAAGATTTTTAGGCCTTATCATTATTACGGCATCCCTTACGGACTTCTCTCTCTCTTTCAGGCTTCTCATGAAGAGAAAGTTTACAGGTGTCTTCAGGACACCGGACATGTCCCGCGCTGGATCGGACGCATTGGCAAAACGGGCATCATGCACGAGTTCGTTCCCGGCCATGATCTGGACTATAAAAGCCCTGTGCCGGAAGAGTTTTTCACTCAGCTTGAAACTCTCATAAAAATGATGCACGAACGCGGAATAGCCTATCTCGACACCAATAAGCCGGACAACGTTCTTGTCGGCGATAACGGCAAGGCTTACTTGATCGATTTTCAGATCAGCTGGGTGCAGCCGCCTTTTCCGCTATCGATTATAACTGCTCCGCTTTTCAGAATATTCAAAGATTCCGACTTTTATCATCTGCTTAAACATAAACGCAAATTTTTTCCCTCTATCATGAGCAAGGAGGAATTTGAGGCCTTTCGTCCATGGTACCTCAGAATTCACAGAATTATCGCCAATCCAGTCCGGAGAATTCGCCGCGATTATCTCCGCAAGGTCGAAGCTGCTGCAGAGCGCCATACCGAAGGCGGCGACAAGCATTGATTGACAGCTGTCCGACTCTCTTGCTTTCTGATCTGCACACGCTCCGTCTTTATGAAAAATGAGATAGTAAAAATCTTTTCAGTTTTTTCTTGGAACTATTGACAGAGTATGTATTAATACAATAAACTGATACAGTAAATATTGATTGTATTGGATGAATCGATGATGTCAAAGTCAAAAGCTGTAGAAGATAAATTGAGGGAACTTTTGGAGCGCAGTCCGGAGGGCGGCAAACTGCCGTCAGTACGTTCTCTGATGAAGCGCTGGATTGTCAGTCAAGGCTTGATTGATGCGGCAGTTAGAACCCTGAAGGAAGAAGGACTGCTGGAGTCTTTTCCTGGAGACGGACTGTATAAAGTCAGAGCGTCACAAAGCTCTGCTTTTTCGTCTTACAGGATAGCGCTTTTGATACCGAACTATCCGTCTTCGCATTTTCGCGTTCTGGAAAACGCTTTACTGAAAGGTATTTCAGGAGCCGGATTTCAATTTGAGCTTATACGCTATGACTACAGCCGCGGAGCAGGGGAATTTATAAAGAACAGCATGCACTTTGACGGGATTGTTATAATGCCTGAAAAGCAGAGAATGCAGGCTGAATATTTTTATTCTCTGAAGCAGACCGGACTTCCTGTTTTTCTGCTCTGCATGTCACTGGATGAAATGGATTTTGATACCGTAAACATAGATAATTATCATGGCGGAGTACTGGCTGCCGACCATTTGATTTCGCTGGGACACCGCAAGTTTGCCGTTCTTGCCGGTGAACCTGCCGGCCCTATTCAGACTGATCGCATAGAAGGTTTTATTGCCCGTGCAGCAGCTTCCGGCATCAATGATGTTATTATGCTTGATGCTGCGACTCCATACGGAGTTTCATCCATGAAGACGGCTTATGATCTTATTTTGCAGATAAGTAAAGAATCGTTGAAGTTCAGCGGTCTTTTCACCGTAAGTGACGGAGTGGCTCTCGGAGCTTTGAGCGCGTTGCACAAGAACAGAATTTCCGTGCCTGAAGCTCTCAGTATTGTGTCTTTTGACGGCAGCCCTGAGTCTGAGTTTTACACTCCTGCTTTGACGACGGCATCACAATGTCCATCTCTTTGGGAAAAGGCTATTTCAGATATGCTGATTGCCCGCTTCAGCTCGGCATCTGCTTCGACACCTCTTAAGACAGTCATACGACCCGAGCTTATTGTCCGGGAATCTACTGCCTCTAAAAGCTAATTCTATAATATTAACTATAAAAAAGGTGAACTATGATTTCTGGAATCAGGTACTCTCTTGGCGTTTTGACTGCACTTGTGGGAATATCAGTTTCTGCTGCTGAATCTGTGCTGCTGGATGACTGTCGTTCGAGTTCCGGCTGGATATTTGAAAAAGGCGCAGAGTTTCCGGGGGCGGCAGGTTCTCTTGGGCTGGACTCGAAGCGTCTTGCGCTCAACTACGATTTTTCTGGCGGAGGGGCATATGTTGCCGCGGTCTATACCGGATTATTTCCTGAGCAGGCAGAGACTTTGAAGCTCAAGATATCATCTGCCTCGGAATCCAAGTTTTCCTTGCGCCTGACTGACTCGACAGGACGTGTTTTTCAGTCTCAGGAGTTTTCTGTCGGGGTAAAAGATTCTGTCTTTTCTCTTGACCTTAAAAATCAGAAATGGGCATCAGCATGGGGCGGAACTGATAAAAATGCAAAACAGCCTGAACCACCAGTCAAAAAACTTTGGATTTGCGCCAATAAATCGTCGGCAGGAAAAAGCGGAGTAATTTATATATCTTCGCTGGAGGCTCTTGCTGAAAGCGGCAAGCTTTTTTCTCCAGCTCCTCTCATCAGAAAGGATCAGAGTTTTTCTGCATGCGGCTATAGGCTGAATGTGAGCTGGGCGAAAAAATGGAATTATCCACTGCTTTTGATTGAGGCTGTGCCGGAGAAAGCAGCAGGCGGTACTGTTCTTGCTGTTGATTTTCCTCAGAACGGACGTGATCTAGTGAAACGTTTTGAGCTCAATCCTGCCTCTGTTTCAAGGTTTGAATATCTGCTTCCGGTACAGGATGGGGGGAATCCCTTCAACAGCTACAAGATCATATTTTCGCTGGATAATGAAAGCGAGTCCTTTAAAGGAGAATTCCGAGCCGATGGAATTTCAGCTCCCGGATTTCTCCTCGGGAATTATCTGGACAGTTCGGCAATTGCTGAATCAAGTTTCGGCACCTGTGTTCACTTTGCCTACGGAACCAATGCGGCGTTTGGAATCTGGAAGGATTATAAAAAACTTACTGACATGATTGCTGCCGCAGGCTTCAAATGGATAAGAGACGGAGCTAAAATCGAAAAAGAAAGCGGAAATGTCCGTGACTACGATCTTGAATGGATCAAATATGCAAAGGCCAAGGGAATCAGCACTGTTCTTGTAATCGATATGGTGGCGGGTGAGTCTGTAGAGCAGTTTACTGAAAAATGCAGGAAGATAGTCAGTCAGACATCCGAGTTTGTCAATGTATTTGAACTTGGAAATGAGCCTATAACTTTGGAAACTGGCGCAAGACCTATCCGGGTACAGATGGCAAGGAAGGTACATGGAACGGACGGAATCCTGACAATTCCACGGCGGACTGGGTTCTTGCTCATCTCAAGTACACAAATGCCGGAGCCGAGGTGATAAAAGCGCTCAAGCCGGATGCAATCGTGCTTGGAACAGGAGCGGCTGCACCGACAAACTTCCGCTATCTTGACGCAGGGCTTTCCAAGGCTGTTGACGGGCTTGTTGAACATCCCTACAGCTTTGCTCTTCCGCCTGAAAAAGTGCCGTTTTCTCTCAAATTGGAGAAGCGCGACGGCGTCAAAGTCGGCGATGCGGAAGGAACTTTCAAGGCTCTTGTTGAATCCTATGTCAAGAAGTTCAAAGATACAGGCTGTGATCGTTCTCTGTGGGTGACTGAGTTCGGTTTTACGTCGTATTGGTTCAACGGCAAGAATGAAAAGGGGCTTTACGCAGGATATTCCGAAGAGGCTCAGGCTACTTACATAATCAGGCGTTTCCTGCTTTCTTTGAGTTTGCCCATTGCGGTGACATGTCAGTATGATTTCATTGACGACTATGGTTCCATGTCCCATGAAGCCGAGGCTAATTTTGGTCTTCTTCGCTCGGATTATTCTGCAAAACCTGCCTATCGTGCAGTGCGTCTTCTGAATACTCTGATCGATAAATATAAGTACGATCCTGGTCTGCTTGTGAAGATTGAGTCTGAGCCTATTCACCGTGCCATGACACGTTCCGAGCTCATAAAGAACTGGGATGATGTTGCTTTTGACGCTGCAAACGGACTTGCGGCCTACGGATTCAAAAGCAACGACAATAAACCCGCAATGCTTACAGTCTGGTCGCTTCTTCCTTACAGTGGAGAATTCAATTCCAGAGCAGTGAGCCTAAGAATCAAAGAAGCCGCCTATGCAAAACATCCTGTAGCTCTTGATCTCATAAGCGGACGCAGCTTTGATTTGAGCGGCAAATTTGATGGAGATGATCTTATAATTGAGAATCTGATTCTTGAACAGCACCCGCTTGCGATAATTCTTAATCCTTGAGAAGTGGCAACTATGAAAAGAAATAATTTTAGTTTGATTGAATTATTGGTTGTGATTGCGATAATCTCCATTCTTGCGGCTCTTCTGCTTCCGGCGTTGAAGTCAGCCAGAGAGCGAGTCAAGGCAATCAGCTGCATGAACAATGAGAGACAGCTCGGAATTCTTGTCGGATTATATTCCTCGGATAACAATGACTATCTTATTCCATCCGGCTCAAATGCAGCAGATGCGTGGTACAAGACACGCATTGGACGGCACCGCCAAAAGTAGTTACCATCATTTAACGGCTTAATTATTAATGACTTATCTTTAATATTATATTGCCT
>JAKJHH010000110.1:10896-12843 GCA_022703965.1 Verrucomicrobiota bacterium | reverse complement strand
AACGCCTCGGCATAAGCGGAGGAAAGACTTTCCAACAGGGAATAACTCAAATGCGTGTAGGAAACTCGTCCACTTCGATCTCTTCCCTCCGGATAATATATAGCAGGACGGGATGGATAACGTGCCGCGACCTCCGTGAGAAGGCCGGATATATTGAAAGACTCAGTAATTCCGTTATCCATATTCCTCTATTTCACTTTCTTCAGCAGCATAAATTCCGTTTCAGGAATCGCTAGGGGCGAATTCGAGGAAATGTAGCACTCCAAGGCCTTTCTTACCAATATTCCGCTGTCATGAAATGCAGTTTCTTTCTGATCTTTAAGCGCTGCAATGATTTTGAAGCGTCCCCCTGCCCCGGCTGCGGCGTAGTTGTGCATGACAACTTTTATACGCGTGTCCTCCGCCAGAGGACTACCATCCGGATAAAATGGGCCGGACAGACAATTGCCCTCTTTATCCAAATCTATTCTGAGCCCATAAAGCACCTGACAGTTTCCATCTTTCTGAAAATCCATCATTTCCCTTATGACTGCCCGCAATTCCTGTGCAGTCAGCTCTATTGTGCAAAGACGATTCTCAAAAGGCATCATTTCATAGACGGCCTGACCTGTAATGCTTCCGCCTTGCCTGATCTCCGGATGCCTTATGGCTGAGATCAGAGCCGCTTGACAATCGACCGCCTTCATTGACGCCAGAGCCAAAAGATTATTCCAGCTTGAATTCAATGATCCCTTAAACGACTTGAAATCATTCTCGGAAACTCCAAAAATCTTATTTGAATACTGTTCTGTTGCTTTCCGGAACGGTTCCGCAACTCTTTCTGAGTCCGGATCTTCAACACCATCAACAGGAACAGGGATAAGCGAGGATTCCATTGATACTATTTTCTTTTCCGTCGTATCATATACAATATCCACACAAGCCAGCTTCTCAGCATACTTTCCCGCCTGTACGTAAAGCGATGAGCGTCCAAGTCTTTTCCCGGCTTCATCGATATGCGTATGTCCGCCGAGAATGAGATTAACCTGAGGAAACTCCTTTATCAGTGTTGCCATATTCTCATTGTCATCCAGGCGTTCGGGTGCAAACATGCCGTGATGAACAGCAAGAATGATTATGTCCGGCTTTGCCTTCATTATTTCAGGCATGATCTCGCCAAGGCTTTCTGTAATGGAGCGAAACTTTAAGCCTTTCAATAAATCTCCGGCATACCATTGCTCCATGTATGGAGGACTCATGCCGATAAGCGCAATTCTTATTCCGTTCTTCTCATAGATTTTCCACGCCTTATATTTGAGCTCCGGATAAGAGGATACAAGATTTGCCGCGAAACAATCCCCGCCGAATGCCTTGACAGCATCAATGAGAACCGGCACTCCAAAATCAAAATCATGATTCCCGAATATCCATGCGTCATAAGAACACGCCTTCAGAATTGAAGGACTGAGCAGACCTTGACTTACCGATCCCTCAATCGTTCCTTGAAAAAGATCACCGCAGTCAATCAACATGGACTTCTCTGTCCCGCCAGCTTCAGTCCGAACCTGTTTAATCAAAGCAGCCAGGCGAAGCTGATTCGCGCCGTCCTTAAATACTTTGGAATGAATATCCGTAGTCTGCAACACAGTGAGCGAAAGCTCTTCCGCACCAAGTACGCCATAAAGCAGACAAACAAGCAGTATAATAATAAAACGCATAATCCGAAATCCTTTTAGTCTTCATGTGTATAATACCCTTGAACAAGACATTCTCAAGGTCTTGAAATAGGCCTGATTCGATTAATATGCACTAACTGAAATCTTAGAACATGTCTATTCCTTGGGGCTAAGAGCGAATTATTTGTAATTCGCTCTTGGCTCTCTCATCGTCCGGAGGAGCGGCGATTGATTCTGGCGTAGATGCATTTGAGATAGGAACCTTCAGGGAAACGCACAGGATGATCAGGTG
>JAKJHH010000110.1:8371-10853 GCA_022703965.1 Verrucomicrobiota bacterium | reverse complement strand
TCGGACTCCAGCTCCGGAGCTGGCCTCGCAGATCACTTTGAAAAAGTCATGCTGCGAAACTCTGCTGGAACAGGATGCCATGACAAAAAGACCTCCGTCTTCAACTGCGGAAAGAGAATCAAGCGCCAGACGATAATAGGCTTTCAAAGCGGCAGGCAATTCCGACTGACGTTTGGCAAAGGACGGAGGATCAACAATCACAAGTCCATACTGTTCTCTTTTCTGTCGGGCTTTTTCAAGAAAACTGAAAACGTCCTCGCAAAAAGTCTCATGCCGGCAATCCTTGACTGAAGGAAAAATACGGCTGTTGATCTTAAAAATAGTCTCGGACTCCTCAAGAGCCGGACGACTGCAATCCACACTGGCAACATAAGTCGCCCCGGCTCTTGCAGCGTAAAGTGAAAATCCTCCGTTATAGGAGAAAAGATTCAAGACGCGTTTCCCCTGTCCCATTTGACCGGCTTTAAGACGGTTGTCTCTTTGATCAAGGAAAAAGCCGGTCTTGTGTCCATGTAAAGCATCCGCAATGAAATGAAGTCCGTTTTCGAGGAATTCTATGCGTCCGTCAGAGGAATCCGACAGCATACCGTCGTGGAGTCCGTAACGTTTTGCGATTCTTGCTTCCAGATCACGGTTCAGGCGGAGAATGATTCGTTCGGGATTCAAAACTTCTCTCAACGCTTCAATATATGTCTTTATGTGAGGAATCCATGATTCGGTATAAATCTTTACGACTGCGCTTTTATCATAAACATCATTGATGAGTCCAGGGAAAAAATCATTCTCGCCATTGATCAGACGGAAACCGTTTGTTTGATTACGGTCAAAAATATCTGTTCTTATCTTCAAGGCAGCCGCAATTCTTTCCTTGAACATATCCTTGCCGATAATGGCGGATTTTCCATGCTGAAACACGCGGATTCTGATAGGAGATGATGGATCATAAAGTCCGGCGGCAAGAAACTTATTATTTTTATCAAAGATGATGGCAAGATCCCCGGCGGATGCCTTTGGTTCAGAAATCTTGACAATCGACTCATCAAAAAGCCAGGGATGTCCCTGCTTCATTATTTTTTCGGCGGCAGCAGTAATATGTACCGCAATGCGTTTGGTGCTCGGGGTCGGCAGCTTTCCGATAAGCTCGTCAAATAAACTCATTATATCTCCGCTTAGGAACCGTTCAAAAATTAATTTTACGCCTTCCATGTTCACGTGAATGCTTTTCACGGTCGCCAGGCACTCTGTCAAGTTAATTTCTTCACAGCTCCCTAAAGAAAAAATTAAAATGACCGATAATAAAAATAGAGCACGAGAGGATGAAGCGCAATATGAAAATAAACGGATATTCGGCAAATATTATAAGCGAAAGCGATTTTTTTGCCGGAACGACAGCCAAAAGCGATTCAGGACATTCCGCCGGACAAGGCGGAGCGAAGGAAGCTGTAAAAATCAGTTTATCGGCTTCATCCGACGTATTCAAGGCGGTCGACAGCTTCTACAATATGGGGGAAGGCGACCGCCTCTCCGCTTACGGCAATCTGTCTGAATCAGATAAAGCAGAGTTTCTGAAAGTAGTGGCATCACTGTCCAAAAGCGGTTACATGGGCTATGAAGTGCTGAAAATCAACGGACAGCCGGAAAAGCACGACATCGACATGCAGATCGGTGATGAGGAAACTTACGATGCTCCTCTTTATCCTGACTCAGATCAGTTCATTCCTTGAGCATCAATACAACGTACAATAAAAAAGCCGGACATGACAAACATATCCGGCCTGAACGGTCAACTCGAAACGGAAACTTATTCCATTACGATTGCTTCTGCGGGGCATTCGCCTACGCAAGCGCCGCAATCAACGCATGTGTCTTTGTTGACTTCAGCTTTGCCAGCCTTCATTGCGATTGCTTCTACGGGACATGCTGATACGCATGATTCACAACCTGTGCATTTTGCGCTTTCTACTTTCGCTGCCATTGTAAGATCTCCTTATTCGTTAGTTCTGGTATATGGTTCTGCCGCGAATATACGATTTAAAGATAAGTTTTTCAAGTCTTTTTAAAGCTAAAATTTTGTAAGTTTTTTCAAAGGGCAGAAAGAGTCGTTTTTCAGGCAGAAAAGATAGGCTTACCAAACAAAAAAACATATGTTTTTTAGTGTTCCATAGCAGCTTCTGATTTAGACAGAAAAAAAGGCCGCAGTTGCAGCTGCGGCCTCGTATATTATTCTGTTATTCTAACGCCGAAACGTTATTTTGAAACAAGAACTGAAGGATCGTAATCAGCAGGAGCAACATAGCCGAGAAGCTCTATACATGTTGCAGCGAGTGAAGTAATTCCAAGTCCGGACTTAAGTTCCTTGTCGGAATATTCGCCCTGATAACCGTAGTCGACGATAATGCAGGGAACCGGATTGAGCGAATGGCTCGTCTTACGACGGGGAGCGCCAGCTTTGTCAACCTTGAGTTTACCTGTCTTCTCATCA
>JAKJHH010000110.1:0-8361 GCA_022703965.1 Verrucomicrobiota bacterium | reverse complement strand
GGCAGAGATAACAAGCACACCGCCAACCTTTTCAAGAGCCTTCATTACGCGTTCGATGCAGATATCAAGCGCGCCCATGGAGACAAGAACCGAGTGATATACGCCTGTATGTCCAACCATGTCACCGTTGGGATAGTTGAGTCTGATGAAATCATATTTGCCCGAAGCAACTGCGGTACAGACTTCGTCGGTGATTTCAGCGCACTTCATCCAGGGACGCTGTTCAAAGGGAACTCTGTCGGAAGGAACTTCCATGTATGTTTCGAGAGTTTCGCTGAACTTGCCGGAACGGTTGCCGTTATAGAAATAAGTGACGTGTCCATACTTCTGAGTCTCGCTGATAGCGAACTGACGCACTCCGCTGGCGCAGAGGAAGGAAGCAACAGTTCTGTCGATTTCAGGAGGTGATACAAGATATCTCTTCGGAATATGAAGGTCTCCGTCATATTCCATCATGCCGGCATACATGACATTAGGACGGGCACCGCGGTCGAAACGCTCAAAGACATCATCTTCAAAAGCCGAAGTGATTTCGATTGATCTGTCACCTCTGAAATTGAAGAAAATAACTGAATCGCCATCGACGATTTTGCCGACAGGAGTCTTACCGTCTTCAGAAATGACGAAAGGCGGAAGATCCTGGTCAATAGCCTTGGTTTCGGCTCTGATTGTTTCAACAGCTTCGTGGGCTGACTTGAAAAGTCTGCCTTCGCCGTGAACGTGTGTTGCCCAACCCTTCTTGACCATATCCCAGTCGGCATTGTAGCGGTCCATTGTGATGACCATACGTCCGCCGCCTGAAGCTATTTTGTAATCATTGCCCTTTGCGTTGATATCGGAAAGGTACTTTTCAAAAGGATCAATATAGTCGAGAGCTGAAGTTTCCGGAACGTCTCTGCCGTCGAGGAGAATGTGGATACGGACTTTTTTGATGCCTTCAGCCATTGCGTGTTCAAGCATGCCCTTGAGATGGTCGATATGGCTGTGAACGTTACCATCGGAGAAAAGACCGAGGAAGTGGAGTGTCGAATTATTCTTTTTGCAGTTGGCGATAATGTCTTTCCATGTCTGACCTTCAAACATCTTGCCGCTGTTGACGGCATCGGAAACAAGCTTGGCGCCCTGAGCAAAAACGCGTCCGCAACCGATGGCGTTGTGTCCGACTTCACTGTTGCCCATATCGGCATCGCTCGGAAGACCGACGGCGGTTCCATGAGCTTTGAGCTTGGTACAGAGCGGAGTTTCCATCAGTTTGTGAAGAACCGGAGCCTGTGCGTTTTTAACGGCATCGCCGTCAGAATATTTTCCATAGCCTACACCGTCGAGAATCATCAGGACGACCGGGCCTTTTCTGCCTTTGAAATTCGGATTCTTTTTCAATGCTTCAGACATTTTTATATACTCCTTAAATTATATTAAACTTTAAGATCTGCGTGAATCTGCATGTCCGCCGTGAAGGATACCGCGCTTGGAACTGTGAATAAATTCAATGAGTTCGACGATCTCCGGTATCTGCGGAATTTCAGCTTTGACTTTTTCAAGAGCGTTAGTCATATTCATTCCGCTGCGGAAAACTATTTTGTAGAAATTCTTGATCGCTCTGACCGTGGTTTCCGGAAAGTTATTGCGCTTGAGTCCCACAAGATTTATGCCTCTGATACCGCCGTTTCGTCCGTCGCCGATCATAAAAGGCGGAAGATCCATTGAAATCGTTGAGCCGCCGCTGAGGACTGCAAAACGTCCGACGCGGCAAAACTGATGTACGCCTGCCAGACCTGAAATCAAGACATTGTTTCCGACATGAACATATCCGGCAATACCGGAATTAACTACCATGATAACATGATTGCCAAGCTCACAGTTATGAGCTACATGAGCTCCAGCCATGAAATAACAATCATCCCCGATTACGGTTTCAGAACCGGCTTTCGTTCCGCGATTGATTGTAGTGTTTTCACGGAAAACATTATTATTGCCGATATGCAGGAAGGTTTCCTCTCCTTTGTATGAATAATCTTCGGCATCTGTTCCTATTGCGGCAAAAGGATAGAACTTATTGTTCCTGCCTATTACAGTAGTACCTTCGACGAAACAGTGTCCCTGAAAAGAACAGCCGTCGCCGATTGTAACTTTGGCTCCGATGTAACAGAAAGGTCCGATTGTAACATTGTCGCCGATTACGGCTTCAGGACTGACTTGGGCAGTAGGATGTATTGATGATGGCATTATAGTAACCTTATATTCAAAGCTGATTACAAAAAATCAAACATGATAAGATAGATATGAATTCTATTTTATTCAATCCTCCCGTATCAGGCTTCTTAAATATTTTTTTATCGGACCACGGCTTAATCCGCTAAAAGATGACAGAATGAGTTTTCCGGTGTATATTAAAAGCTGACAGAATAAAAAACCGGCAGGAGCCGGCTCTGCAATATTAGTTTTGTATGAAAGGATGTTCTTTATGCAACTCAGCAAAAAACTGATAAAATATATTCTCCTGGCGACACTGGCTATTTTGGTGATTTTGATGCCTTGCACCTATCTTGTTTTGACAAGTTCTTCGTTCATAAACGGATTCATTCTTCCTTATGCGTCGAAGAAAGCAGGTTTTGAAATTACAACAGAAGGAATATCGCTGTCCCTTTTACGTTCAAAACTGGAAGTTCAGAAGCCAAAAGCTGTATCGACAACAGGCAAAACAGAAATATTCTCAGCCGACAAACTTACTGCCTCATGGAGTACATTCTCTCTCCTGAAAGGTGCTGTCGCCATCGAAAGCCTGAATCTTGAAAGTCCCAGTCTGACGATTGTAGAAAAGGAGAAAGGAGGCTTCACGGTCTCCGGCCTTCCCGAAACTGCTGAAAGCAAGCCAGGCACAAAGGAAGAGAAAAAAAGAGAATTCTCAATTCCGGCAGTAAGTCTTAAGAACATTGAAATCAAAAATCTGAGTTTCAATCTTCTGATGAAAAATCAGAAAGACAAATTCACTGTCGAAAAATTCAATCTCCTTATTCCTGAACTCAGCACTGAGTCGAAAGGCTCCTTGAAACTTGACGCGCTCCTGAAAGGCTCCTACACGGATATCAGTCTGGATAACGCAAAGCTGAGTCTTGATGTCGAAACAAAATTCAGCGGCTCAAGACAAGCTGAAGCCGTTTCAGCATCCGTAAAAATCAGCGGAATAAGCGGCAGCCTGAAAGATCATTCGTTTTCTGACAGGTCGATAAACGCCAAGCTTGAACTTGCCGTCAACAATGGAATTTATGAAGTACGAAACTTCACCGTCAACGAATTGGAAGGTACAGAGTCTGGACTTGCGCTTGACTTGAGCGGAAAAATCAATCCGACGCAGATGTCATTTGACGTATCAACCAAACTTGACCTCACATCCTACGAAGTCCTTTATGCCATAGGAAAAAGCAGCGGGCTGGCAGATATTAACTCAGGAATCATAAGCTACACAGGAACCGCCTCCGGCAAGGATGGCATTTATAACGCCGAAGCCTCGCTGAACATAAAAGACCTCACATTGTCCGGGAATGGTGAGAGAATCAGTCAGGACAAAGCCATTTCAATCAAAACTGATTACAAATTGAGCTTCGACTCGAAAACCTCCAAGCTTGATATAGCCACACTGAAAAGCTCTATGAAGAGCGGCTCCCGCGAATTCCTCTCTATTGACATCCGGAATGCATCCAGAGATCAATATAAAACTCAGATTGAAAAAATGATGATGGCACTTGATCTCGATCTGAAAATGCTCAATCTGTTCCCTTTCATGAAAACCATTCATGTCAGCCAAGGAACGCTTGCCGGAACCGTTCAGGTTCGCAATGTAGATGGAAAAACATTTGAGGCCGATACCGATATAAGCAGCAAAAACCTGAATTTGATAATCGAAAAAGAACCAATAAACGGTATAAATATCAAACTGAAATCATCCGCCTCCATGACTGAAAGCGGAGAATGCAATCTAAACAGGCTTGCACTCTTGCTTGACCGCAGCGCGAAACCGCTTCTGGATCTTCAAGTCTCCGGAAAGTTCAAAGCAAATTTTAAGAACGGCGACTTATTGTGCCAGATCAACTCTTTGAGCCCTGAAATATGCAATGTGCTTCCCGGCTCTCTCGCCCGCACAATGAACGCGGAAACATTGAAGCCTCTAGCCGGAGTCAACGCCTCTGCCTTGCTTGATCTTTCATATGACCTGGCCGGAGATAACACCGTAAGAAAAATGGATATTGCAATCAGTAACGGAAAAGAAAATTACAATATCAGTCTCTTTGCGCCATGCAGCATCAGTCTTGATAAAGGCCTGACACAGAAGAATCCTCTTAAGCTGACTGCAAACGGAACACTTTTTGATATTGCATGGGCATCACAGCTAATTCCGCAGGAAAGCGGTTTTAAGCTGATATCCGGAAAACTGAGTTCCAAACTCACAATTGAGCTTGATAACAAATTCAGAAACGCAACAATAAGCGGAACAAGCGGACTTTCTTCTCTTGCCTTCAGCAGCTCAGACATAACAGTCAACGGCGCGGGCGGACTGCTGAATCTTGACATAAAAGCCAGTCCTGAAAAACTTGATATCGACGCATGCAAAGGCTTTCTGACAGTAAAGGAAAACAAAGCCATTGATTTTGATATCAGAGGCGACATTGACCTTGTAAAATCCCAGTACATGCTTCATGTCGGCAAGTTGTCCATTACTGAGAATCTGCTTGAAGTCCTGCCGGAAAACCTCAAGAAAACTCAAGGAGCCGCAATCCGTGCAATGCCTCCGTTCTTCTTCCAGATGCGCGGCGAGTTCGATATAAAGCAGAAGGAATCTCTCCTCAGAGTACAAACCTTCTCTTCCGATCTTTATTTTGACAAAACACAGGTTGCTTCTGTAGTCCTGAACAATCCGTTGACCGTTAACTGGAAAGACAGCAGCAATCCATGCGATAATCTTGATCTTACCGCCAATTTGAACAGCTTCAAACTGGAAAGACTTAACGGATTCACCGCACCTTCAGGACTTACGTTCAATTTCGGAAGCCTTGGCGGCAATATCCTTTGCAGTGTCAAAAATGGAGGCAAACTCATAACAGCCAACGGAAATACGATTCTTGAATCACTTAGTCTGAATCATAACGGACAAAGCTATAACAATATCGGCATTGCCAATACATTCGACGTAGAAATAGCAGACAAAAGCAACATAAAAATCAAGAGCCTCAGAACACTCTTGACAGGAAGAGGAAGAGAAGCTTTAAAATCTGAGCTGAGCGGAACCCTGAACAGTGCCACTCAAAGCATGAATTTCGATATTTCCCTCACAGAATTCAATGAAAACCTCTTTTCCATGCTGCCCGTCGAGATGGCCTCATCAATTCCGGTCAAAACCATTTCTCTGAACGGGAAAGCACATTATGAGAAAAACGGAGCTTTATTTGCGGCAAACGGGCTCTTTAATATATCCCGTTTAAGCTCATCTGCGGTCAAAGGCACAAAGTATCAGGCATTAAACGGCAATCTCGTTTTTGATGTTTCAAACTCCGAAAAGCAGTTTGAGATCAAAAAGACCAGCTTCAGCCTCAGTGAAAAATCACGCTTACTCGCCCATCTAGATGCCAAGGCTGTAATTCCCAATCCATGGACAGCCGGACAATCCAAAGTACTTATTTCGTCCAACGCCCTTGATCTTCAGGCGCTAGAGGAAATGTTTACGCCAGACAAGCCGGGCAATATTGTATCCTCCGGAAAAGCGTCTTCTGTCACACCGCCGCCAGCCCCGACAAACGGAGAAAACAAGGAACCGGCTCCGCTCAAGCTTGACGGGATGAACCTCGCAGGCGCACTGAAACTGAACAATGTGACCTATGGTCCGAACATAAACATCACCTGCGACAGCCGCATTGCGATCAACGGAAACATTATCAAGATGAACACGTGGTATTTTACGATCAACGGCATTCCAGCAGGCGGCAACCTTGAACTTGATGCAGGAAAAGCCGACGGATACGTCTATTCGGCTAACGGAGAAACAGCAAACTTCTCGCTGCCTCCGATTCTCGAAGCAGTCAGCCCCGGAGCTTTTGCAAATTCCAAGGGTACAATTGACAGCCTGAAATTTGATGTCAAAGGCAAGGGCTTTACTCAGCCCAATCTGCAAAAATATCTCAACGGGACTTTCACATCGAAATACAGCGGTATATCTATCCCCAGTCAGATATACTCCAATCCAATTGTGGCAGTGATTCTTCTTCCTGTAGAAATTTTTGCCAACATACAGAATATATTCCCCAATCAGAAATTCAGTACTGATCTCAGCAACGCGTCTTCTAATTCAAAGACGCTTTTGACCAATCTGCAAAACATTGAATTTTCAACAGGAGAACTGAATCTTAGCTGCAAGAATGGATATGTACATATAGATAAATGTCTCTTCAAGGGATCAAAAATAATAACAGCACTGTCAACAACAGGAACAATATGGCTTGATCAGAAAATTGACCTCGATACAAATGTGACCTGCCAGAAAATCGAAGTTCCTGTTAAAATAGGCGGTACTATTCAGAAACCCAAATTTGATGAGACCGCAATTTTGCAGGCATTCGTACAGCAGAATGCAGCCAGCCTGCTGAATCCTGAAAACGTTATCAATATAATCAAAGGCGATTCAGGAGGCACAACGGGCAACAGCGGAACAGACAACGTGATCAAAGAAACTGAAAAGACAATAAAAGGCCTTATCGATCAGTTCAAGCGCTGATATCAAACATCCTTTTTTTCAGCTCTGCTGCATTTTCAAACCGAGCGGCAGAGCATCGCCAAAGAGCGCGGCCTTTTCCTCCGCGCTGTCTTCAATTAGTTTATCAAGATGTATTAGCCAGTGCTCCTGAGCTCCATGCATCTTCATATAGCGTTTCACATCTTCACGCATATCTGGTGCAAGGTCAATATTGCGGTCTCCGCTAAGAGCCGCCATGCGAGAGAAGGCAAAGACTTGCTGATTCAAGACTTCCCTCTCCTGAATCTTAAGTCCCATCATATATTTCAGCCATTTTGCAACAGTCTCAGGATACACGGTAAAAGAGGAGTCAGCATTAAAAAGTCTGCGTGCGCCAAGTCTTCCTAGCACCCAGAAATCTGTTTCAGACAATCTCACTGTGCCGGAACATAAAATATTGCCTGTATATATTTTCCGTTCTGCCGGGATCAACTCAAGGGAGCCCAGACATTTCCACATTTCCTGCCGCACCTGAACGCCTTGTTTTATGCGTTGGGCATAAAGTCCCTTGGGACAAAGTTCAGCAAGAAGTTCATTGAGGATACTCTTCTGATGTCCTGCCCTGAGTCCTGAAGACACTCTACGCCAGAATATCCACCACTCAGAGGCGGTTTGCGGCTGATTCAGGTTCTGCGGTTTATCGTGATGCCAAAACTTCCAGAGCGCAGAAATCCTGATATCATCCGCCGGATCGCCGCATCCCGGTCTCATGCAGAACCCGAGCAAATTCAAATAGCGAGACTCAAGTTCAGCAGTTTTCAGCGAAGCAAGCGGAACTTTCAGGACTGTATCCGCAAGTGAACGCAAAACAAAAAGCGGCCAGTCCCGACGCGGAGTTTCAAGAATTGCTTCAAGTTCTTTCAGCATGGATGGACAGGACTTCCTTGCGGAGAAAATCTCATGCACAAAGTCAGAAGCTTTTTTCAGCTTTCCGCTGTCAATCGTCGCAGCCATGGATACAGCATTTCTGTCTGCGGATGAAGCTCTGATGTCAAAATTCAAAGGCCAGGAATAGTCTTTTGAAACGCTCTCAAGATAAAGTCTTAAAATCCCTGTCTCGGTCAAAACAGCTTTGAGAGAAACCTCCAGCGTATTTTTCGGAGAAGAATGCTTTAAGGCCGTTATCAGTTTTGTGAGCGGCAAAAGCGAATCATCTTCATCCAGCATTTCACCGGCTTTTCCGGGACGGGTAAAGCTGTAGTGTAGCGGAAAAACGGTCGTCTTATTTGTTTCAAGGATGAAAGTCCGATCCGTTCTCAGCTCACAGTTTTCATCGGTACCGCGAGGCATAACACAGACATATGACGGTTTTTCCGTGGCTGACTCTACCGCAACATAGTAAGAATGAAGAGTGCCGCTCTTGATCCTGACACCTGCTCCTCTGCGTGCGGCTCCATAGTAAGCGGCACCGGAGGCGACCGCAAGACTGAGATCGGAAGACTTTAATTCCTCTGTCTCAGGCTCTCCCGGAAACCATCTTGCAAGACAGTCCTTAACCCTCTGCCTGATTCCCTCAGGAATGACAGTACCGCCGTTAAAGAGAATTCTATCAGGTCTGTATATGCCTGTTTTCTTATCCA
>JAKJHH010000010.1:23608-39060 GCA_022703965.1 Verrucomicrobiota bacterium | reverse complement strand
CAGATGCTGAAAAGGCTCGCGTCAATGGACGTTTTGCCGTGCTTTACGCGTGGTGTGGACACTTTGAAGAGTCACGCGCTTTGCTCTTGAAAAAGCCGATATCCAAAGAGAGTCCTGCCGCTCTTTTTGCTCCGTTGAGAGTTCCGTGGATGTATAAGGACATAAAGGAACTTGAGGGAGAACTAAGAGCTTTCACGGGGCCTCACCGACAGATTTTTGTTGAATGGGATGAGCTTTTCTGCTCAGGAAGAACTCAGGAAGCTTTCGATATGATGATGAAGATACTCCCTCTTCTTAGCAACGACCGTTACGCCCGTGATTTCCTGCGCGACCTGAGCATGTGGAGCATTCTGGGGGTCCGAGCTGCGGACATTCCTCAGGGAGAGGATTCCAATCCGCTTATCTATGCATTGAAGAGCGGACATCAGGATATCGCAAGGATTCTGCTGGAGAACGGAGCTTTTCCCAAGATTCCAAAGGCGGAGCAGCGTTACAGCGAGCCGCCTCTTGTTATCGCAATTAGAAAAGGCTATGTGCCGGTTGCCAAACTTCTCATGCAGAGAGGGGCGGATGTTGACAGCCCCGGCGAGGATGGAATGACTCCGCTTATCGCCGCCTTGTTTACTGGAAATCGTGAGCTGGTTCTTCTTATCATGAATATGAATGCCTCATGTTCCGGTAAAATCAATTCGGATGGACGTACAGTGCTTCACCTTGCCGCAGTTACGGGCTGGAATGATGTAATTAGTAAGGCAGTGAAGAGGGGCTCTCAGGTAGATGCAAAAGACAATAAAGGCAATACAGCCTTGCATACAGCCGCGATGAACGGACGTATGGAGACTGTTCGTCTGCTTGTTCGTCTGGGGGCTGACACTGAGCTATTGAATGCAGACTCGATGACCCCTGCCGCCGCCGCCGAGGCTTGTGCGTTTCCGGATATCGCCGCTTATCTTATGAAGCAGCCTCCCAAAGCAAAAAAATGACATCACGCTTCCTTTTTTCTCAGAACTTTCCTTAGGAGCCTGTATAAGCGATCTAGCACTCAATATATATATGAATTACGCAATTTAGTAATGCGTCACTTAGGTTTATTTAAGCTTGGCATCGCTGTAAGCAAAGCAATGAGGATAACCACGAAGCGCACGAAGGACACGAAAAAAATGCAAGGGATAGTTTTTTATAATTGAAGACTTACGATTGAGCTGTTCTTTCGCTTGTAATGGGCTTACAGCAGATAGCGATAGCAGAACATACTTATTTGAATCTTTAGATGTGCATAATAGACAAGGCAAATCTTCGCAATTGCGACTTATGGCAATATTTGGGGTAAATATTTAAGTAGCAACTCTTAAAATCTTCGTGTCCTTCGTGCGCTTCGTGGTTTAAAATCCCCTTACGATAAAGCTAACTGACGCATTTTCGCAATTTACGCATTTTTTCAAAAAAACTCTAGCTCTTGCATTTTTCCTCTTGCCTGCTGATTTTTTTTCTGCTATAATGCAGTTAAAGAACAGGATGCCCCTGCCAATTAAAAAATATGTCCGGCACCATATAGAGTGCATGGCGCGAAATATGACGGGATGTCATGCCATACAAGGACTTAAGGAGGTACGGGGGCATCCTTTTTTCTGCCATCAAATCTGCTGTTCAAGAGTTTCGGGGATACTCCGATTCTCTTGCTGATTTCCCTTTTCGTGACTGCTGTTTTCCGGAATGTCTTTTGTGATGTCAAGATAATAGAGTGCCAGCACGATGCTGAACAGTGGATATGTGATTATTGTTATCAAATTATATGTGGGCTGTGCCAGCATTGCTAATACGTATGGCAGGCAGAGAATTAGATAGATGCGATATATTCTCCAGCCCTGATACTTGAATGAACTTTTTATGGATTCAAAAGCCCCCTCTTGTCTGTCTAGCGTGAAATACATGGCTATACCTATGATTCCTAGCAGTCCAATTGTTAAAAATGTAAATAGAGGCAGTTGTGATTCCATATTATAGCCCATCCATATGAAGATTATTCCCAGCGGAGCATAGATGAGAAAAAATGGAAAGATTAGTACAATAGAAAGAATCGAAAGAATCAAGGCGCTTTTTATTATTGACCAGTCGCATATGAAGAGATCTCCAATATGGGACTTCTCATTACGAACAAGTTTCAGAAAATAGACGTAACTGCCTATATATAGCCACATGTTGAGAAGGCCTATTATGAAAGAGCTTATGAGGGACAGGGCATCTGGAAGTTTAACAGAGTAATATCCCAGTATTTTTACGTGAATGTCGTCTGAAAGGAAAAAACACACTAATGTCGGAATGATAATAAATTTGATTTTTTGCACAAATATCCGGAATGATTCCAGAATGATATCCAGCGTTTTAAGCTTCATTGCGTCTGTCCTGCTTATGCATCAAAAGAGCTGCGGCTGCGGATCAGCCGTTTTCCCCGCCCGTTAAAAGTCTATTAATTTATAGTCAGGCAGACCGTTCTTCAATGTCCTGTGAAATAAGGGATTGATAATAATTTATATTTATCTACTTATTTTCAGAATGTGGGGACTCCTCTATTTTGTTGAGGGACATATAGAAGACGCTCATTACGCAAATTTGCCAAGGGATTATAAATGCCGCTAGAAGTCCATTCATCGCTTTTGACAATAATATTCCTGCCAGTATTGGAATCAGCATCAGTGCAAAATAGGAAAAGAAATGTTTAGACATGACTCTAATTGATTTCCACAATGCTTTGAATGGAGGTGTTTCAGTATCAATGATATAAAAAATTGTTTGAGCGCAGAATATAAATTCACAAAGTAGGCTGAGCCAGACTAGGATTACAAATATATGTGGAGCAAATTCTTTTGAAAAATGTGATATCCAGAATAACACAGTAATAAGGCATATATGCCACAAAATAAGACTGCTTCCTAGAGACAGTAAGGCTATTCCAAGGTTTTTGAGCTGTAATGGATTAAGAATTAGAAAATCTTTTGTTTCACTTTTTTCCTTTTTCGCCAGTTTTATAGCATAAATAATAATTCCGCATATTATCCATAACTTGAATATTAAAAGAACTATTGCCGCAATATAGGCTGTAATTACATTATTCACTGCCAGAAGCGCATAGAATTTATTTAGAGAGAAGGCAAATGCCCATATGAATAGTCCGGGGATCATGAACTGTGCGAACTTAGATCTATAGAGATCCGTAGCATCAAGTAGAATTTCAATAATGCCAATTGATTGATCTTTATACTCAGTCGTAATCATCTATTTTCTCCCCCCGCCTAAAATTGTAATAAATAATTTAGCATTTTCCTTAGTTACTTCAATGTCCTGAAACAAAAAGAGTCCGTCGGCTGACGGACTCTGAATTGGAAATGGTCTTTAAAGCTGATTAGGGAAGGAAGGCTCCGAGTTTTTCTCTCATGTTGGCTCTGAGCTTGGCGACATCGACGGAACGGGTGCGGCCTCCGCTTGCAAGGCTCATTGCAGCCGCGCTGCCGGCAGCCTGACCAGTGACGAAACAGCCGGGCATGACTCGGAGCGATGACTGGATTTCACGGTCGCAACTGATGGAGCGTCCGGTGATATAGACATTCTCGAGTCCTTTAGGCAGAATCGCTCTGTAGGGGATGCCATAATTCTCGCCGTCCTGATAGCGTGTTTCGTGCAGACGCTCTTCGACTCTCTTCTGTTCGTCCGCGTTGACCTTTGAAGAGTGGATGTCGATAGGGTAGCTGAAACGAGCTATGTCATCCTCAAAATGCGAGCGTTTGAGGTAGTCGTCGTAACAGAGTTTGTAGTCGCCGACGATTCTGCGTGTTTCGCGGACACTGAGCAGGGAGGCTGTGTTTACAAGCTCGGAATTCTGGAAGCCTGGAACCTGTTCCTTAAAGAATTTGTGGATGATTACAGCGATTTTGCGGCCTTCTGTATAGCCGCGTGTAATGTCGTCCTCGTTGAGGCAGTTTGTGCCGTAGATGTGTCCGAGGTTGCCGGTCGCCATGCGCTCTCCGCATTTGAAGGTTCCGACAAAGTGATGTTCAAGCAAGGGTGCTGTTCCGTTATCGAGCATTTTCTTCCAGAGAGCTCTGTCGCTCTTGCCTTCCTGCGCGCCTTTAGCGTATTCGTCCCAGTCAACCGGAGCGTACTGCACGCAAAGCGACGGACTCATGGTGTTGCCGTCCTTGTCGCCGACTTCAAACTCAGCTCCGGCGAAGGCTGAAAGCGCGCCGTCACCTGTGGAGTCCACGAAAACTTTTCCTGTGACTCTTTTAAGTCCTTTCGAGCCTGCGACGACAACGCTTTTTACATAGGCTCCTTCACGTTCAACCGCCGCTAGTTTCTGGTTGAAATACACTTTTACACCGGCCTCGGCAGCCTTTTCGTCGCAAACCTGCTTGAATATTTCGGCGTTGACGTTCTGCCAGCCGTAATTGATTTTAGGCAGATTCATGCGCTTGCATACTTCTGCGAGGATGTCCGTGCAGACTCCGGCGGCAGTGATATTTTTTCCGTCTGTCATGTGGATTACCGAGGGAACAAGTCCGACGCTCGCCATTCCTCCGAGGGCTCCAGTCTGTTCCAGCAAAACGACTTTAGCTCCGTTGCGTGCCGCCGCGATTGATGCTCCGAGTCCGGCCGGGCCTCCTCCGCATACAATTACATCGGCATCGGCGAGGACTTCAAGACTGGCGAAACAACTCATATAATGATCTCCGTAAAAATTATCGCATAAAAAAAGAGATATTACTATTCATATCCTGCTGATTTGTATATATATCATGCTATAGTTATGATAATCAGTAAAATTTGAGGGTGAGAGAAGAATGGCATCCGAGGCAATAGAAAGGCTCAACGGACTCCTTAACGATTTGGAAAGGATCTGTGGCGATACCTTTATATGGAAATCCACGGGGTCCATGAAGGTTGTGAACAGTCTGGACTTGTCGCATCGTGTTCATACTCAATTTTTCTGTACCTCCGTCAAAGGGCAGGGGCTGGAGTTCGAGGATGCCTGTGTCATAAATGATACAGAAGTCATAAGCCGCCGTGCGCTTGAACTCAAAAAGCCCTTCCTGAACCTTTGCCATGCCGGAGTTTATGAACTTGTGATTCCCTTTTTTCAGGGAGACCATTATGCCGGAGCCATCTTGACAGGGCCCTTCCTCACTGGCAAAAGTGAATGTACGTATTCCTGTGCGCTCTGCGACTACGAAAATTTGAAAAAAATTGACGAAGGCACCATGCTTGCATTGTCGAATATCGTAACAGAGGTTTTGCGAAACAGTATCGGAGGACTTGTCCGTTACGACCACAAAAATCCTGTCGCTGTCTTGAATAAACCCGAAAAAATTTCCGACAAGAGAATAGCTGATATCATAAGGTACATGGAGGATAATTTTCGCCAGAAAATTACTGTCAGCGCGCTTGCCAGAAAGTGCGCATTGAGTCCGTCCCGTTTTCTGCATCTTTTCAAGAAAGAGACGCAACGTTCTTTCAGCGAATACTGGCAGCGTCTTAAAGTAAATGAAGCCTGTCGTCTTCTGGCCTCGACCGGCCTGCGTATAAGCGAAGTTGCCGAGGCCTGCGGTCTTCCGGAACAAAGTCGTTTTTCCGCACTCTTCCGCCGCTACTGCGGAATGAGTCCCGGTCAGTATCGCAAAACATTCCAGAACATAACAACAACGTAAGGGTGGGTATGAAATCTAAAATCTGCATGATTCTTTTTGCCGCTTTTTTTACCGTGCTTCCTAATGTTTATGCTGATTCGACTCCGTCAAAAATATCGAAGCCGGATGCGGAGACGGTGATAAATCTTATGAAGTCCGGAAATGAAAGATTTTGTTCCGGTAAAATGCTGCATGGGAATCAGGATGCGTCTAGAATCGCGCTGGCGGCAGCTTCGGATCAGGGCAACTATGCAGTTGCAACTGTGCTTAGTTGTTCGGACTCGCGCGTGCCTGTAGAACTGATTTTTGACAGCGGAATAATGGAGCTTTTTGTAGTGCGCGTAGCCGGGAATGTCTGCAATACTGATGAGGCGGGATGCATTGAATACGGAGTCTGCCACGTTAAAACGCCTCTTCTTCTAGTGCTCGGACACTCAAAGTGCGGCGCAGTCTCTGCTGTCATGGCATCGGTTAAGGGACATGGGCATGAGTTGGAAAAGAATATTCCGCCACTTGTGGCAAGCATAAAAGCACCTGTTGAGCGTGCCATTGCCTCAAATCAGAATCTTGACAGTAAGGATTTGATGAATCTGGCAATTGAAGAGAATGTATACGAATCGATATACAATCTGCTTTTGAAGAGTGCGGCTGTAAGAGCCAAGGCACTGAAGGGAGAACTGCTCATTGCAGGCGGATTTTACGATCTTGATTCCGGAAGAGTAATCTGGTTTGATCAGGAGAGAATTAAAACTTTGACAGTCAAAGCGGAGCAAGATCCGCGTCGTTCTGTTTCTGTTTATGAGGAAATCTTGAAATAAATGCTTTCCGGCAGGATTTTGAGAATCCATGCGACGAGCTTCCAGCGTCGGCTTACGTAAATATGTTTTTTCTTCTTTACAATTGCGTGGACAATCTGAGCTGCCGCTTTTTCCGGGGAAGCGACCCAGAATAGGCCGGGGCCTTTTGCCATGGCTGTATCAACAAATCCTGGCTGAATTTCCGTAACGCATACGGGAAGTTTCAGCATGAGAAACTTATGCCTCAAACTTTGAAGATAGATGGACTGGTAAGATTTTGAGGCTCCATATGCAGGGGAATCGCCGTGTCCTTTCAAGGCTGCGACAGAGCTTATTGCCGCAAGATGTCCTGCTTGACGCTCAATAAAATAATTTGCCGCCGCGTCAGCAATTGCGGTGAAGCCTGAAACATTCAGATCAATAGTGTCTTTTTCGAGCTGCCAGTCCAGATCTTTGTTTACGTGTCCGGTGCCTGACGAGATCAGAACAATGTCGATTGAGCCTGCATCCTTGCAGAGTTCTTTGAAAATCGAGATGGCTTCTTCCTGCCTGCAAAGATCCATTTTACGTATTAATGCGTCCGGGAGGTATTTTGAGCGTATTTCCTCAAGAAGTTCAATGCGTCTGGCTGTAAGTATGCAACGGAATCCAAGTTCTGCGAATTTCAATGCGCAGGCTTTGCCGATTCCGGAGGAAGCTCCTATAATCATCACTGTTTTCATATCCTACCTCGAAAATTGAAATGAAATTTACAGCAGGAAAAAGATATTGCCAGCAGAAATAAAAAACGCGATCCCGGCGGGGAGCTGAATCCCGTCGGAACCGCGCGAGAGAGGGTCGTGCTTTCAGGGATGATTATTCTGCATCGGGTTTTTCAGGTCTTTCTCCTTTGCCGGGTTTATCGGGTCTATCGCCTTTTTCAGGTCTTTCGCCCTTTTCCGGACGCTGGCCTTTGGGCTTGTCTTCTCTGTTTATGAGCTCCTGCACTCTTTTGTCGACATCTTGAGCGATGCTGGCTTTCTGAGCTTCGAGCTTCTTCTTTTCTTCTGCGATTCCTTTTTCCGCATCCTGAAGGTCAAGTTCTTTCAGTTTCAGCATTTTCTGCTGGAAAGCAGTGACTTTTGCCTTGATCTGTTCAAGAACAGCGGCATCTTTTGTTTCCTTGTACTGAGCGATGAGCTTTCTCATTGCTTCGCGTTCTTCCGCGAATTTTTCTCTTGCCGCTTCTGCAATTTCCTTGCTCTGCTTCTGGAATTCTTCCTTGTTGCTTTCTTTGAGCTTCATAAGAGCTTCATATTTTGCAGGATCTTCGGCTTTCAGGTTTTTGAGCAACATATTTTTCATTTTCATATCAGCGAAAGGATGCTGACGAGATCCTTGCTGGTGTTCCTGAGGTCCCTGCTGAGCTCCTGGCGGAGGAGGCGGAGGAGGTGCATCCTGCGCTGCTATTGTCATGCCGGATGTGATCAGTGCTGCCGCTGCCGCCAGAGAGAGAACGAATTGCTTTTTCATGAGTTACTCCTTAATTTTTATCTCTCATATGCTTTTGTCATAATAACGGCATCTTTTCTCCGTTTATTGCATATTTTTTGAAAAAATTAAGGAGTCTTTTCTGCGGAGCTTTAATGAATATTTTTGCCAAGAGCTTCAATTAACAGACGTTTTGCCGGGCTGTCTTTTACAAATTCGCCTGAGCCGCCCGGCTTTGAACCGGTGTGCTCGACACTCCAGCCGTCCCATTCGCGGAAAGCGTGATATGTCCAGTCCCAGCCTTGTTCTTCAAAGATCTCTATGCAGTCCTGAATGTATCTTTCTCTGCTGTCACCGGGAGCCCAACGGATACATCCGAATTCTCCGACATAGATAGGTACGTTCCATTTTTTCTGAAAGGCAATGACAGGAGCCAAGGCTTTTCTCAGCTGATCCTTATTCCACATGACCCCTTTAACCACTCCAGGATAATTGAAATCCTTGGCGCTGTTGTGTACGCCCTGATGAGTAATGTCATGAGGAATATAGAAATGGACACTGTATATGATTCCAGGGAGATCAATTGGGCTGAGCCCTGAAAAACCTGCGGGATTAGCCCAGTTGGGAGCTTCAACTATAATAGGAGTCGAAGGATCGATTTTTCGTATGGCTTTTGCAACGCGTTCAGACAGTCTGTTCCAGTCGAGCGGACCGTTTTCGGTGTATACATAGTTGTCTTCGCGCGGTTCGTTCAGGATATCGTAGCCATAGATGCTTTTTTCGTTCTTGTATTTTGCGGCTATTTTTTCCCATACTGCGACAAGTTTATCCTGAGACTCGAAAGTCCAGCTAAGCAGATTGCTTGCAAGTTCATTTTGATTCATCGACGGCCCGGAGTGCAGGTCAATGACTATTTTGATTCCGTACTTCTTGGCAATGGGAAGAATCCTGTCGATATTTGCAAGATGCTTATCTAGCCAGGCGTCATAATCCGCTTCTGTTTTGACATTTGCTTTTTTGGCTCCGTTTATCTGATAACGCATGAGATTCGCGTGCCAGACTTCTCCGAGCTCCTTCAAATCGGCTTCTTCAAGTGAGTTGCCGCTCATTACGCCTCGGAATTTCGGCTTGCTCTGCAATTTTTCCGTACTCGCTTTTGTCATAGGGCGAGCTTGTGGGACTTCCAGAATTTTGAGCTTGGTGATGTATAATGTTCCTTCCGCTTTTTCCAGCCCGAGTATAAGCCTCAATTCTTTAAGATTTTCGGGAATGCGCACAAAGACCGTCTTTTTTGTCCATGGATAAGTTCCATACTGTTTCTGATGATCAAGCCACTGTTCGACACCGTTATCATCCTTGATGTAAAGCATGACTTTCGGGCCTAGATATTTTTTATCAGTCTCAGAAATATTTTCTCCTTTTGTCCAGGCTTCAAGCATAACGGCTTTGCCTTGGTACTGTTCAACGGGCAGATTTCTGCTGATAAGCGAGTATTTCTGAGCGGAACCTGCTGGCGCGATGATTTTAAGGCAGTCCTTGCCTTCAGAGCTTTCGCCTTTTGCAATTGAGGCAATTGATGTGTTTTTCCAGTTCTGAAGTGAATCAGGACTGCTGAAATCTTCCTGCATCAGTACATTTTCAGCGCCTGATGCCGAGAGGACGAATAATGCCGCGCAGACTGTCAGAATTTTTACGATCATATTTTCTCCTGTATTTAGGGCTCCATTTATTCTTTTATCGATCAGTATTTTTCATTTGCTGCTTCTGTTTCATGAGAGTCTTCCTTTCTCAAAGTCCTTTAAGACATGCGTTGATGATTTCGTCAAGATCGCCTTCCGCAAGTCCGATACAGGTATCGCCTGCGCCATAGTATACGCGGAGGCTTCTCTTTTCAAGATCCGCTATTGCACCGGTGGCGAAGACGACATTGGGACAGCGTCCGTTCTGTTCGTAATCTTCTTCGGCTGTCATAAGATAGCTTTCCATGCGGCCTATGATTTTTCCTGGATCTTCGAGGTCAAGCAGTACTGCTCCGAGGGAGTAGCTCACAGTTGAGCACGAACTGCTGACTCCGTGAATGATTTCCAGCCAGCCTTTTTCTGTTTTAATCGGGACTGTCGGTCCGATCTTATTCCAGCACCAGTTTGTAAAACCCTTCATGAGGAAGCGATGCTGTCCCCAGTGGATCAGGTCAGGTGACTTAGATATCCAGATGTGTCCGCGCTCCGGACTTGCGCCATGATTGTAAGGTCTGTCCAGACGGACGTAGCTTCCGTTGACTTTTTCAGGGAAAATACACGGAACTCTATTGTCCGGAAGCGCGACAATATCGACAGGTTCAAAACTTTTGAAGTCGTTTGTTTTGTACATCAGGCCGATGCAGCCCATTTCTGAATTGCCGGGACGTACAATGTAGTATTCGTTGCCTATTTTGGTCACGCGGCAGTCGATAGGATGGTTGTCATATTCGCCGAATTTCTTTTCAGGATCACGGAAGAAAGCCGGTTTTTCATGAAATGTGAAATGTATGCCATCTGAACTTTCAGCGACGTAAGTTTCGGCATAAGGACGGTTTCTGCTCAGGACTGACACCAGCAGTATCGTTTTGCCCTTGTAAGTTGTCTGACCGGGATTGAAAACTACATCGGCGGGAGCGAAGGGAAAATCCTCAGGGGTGATTATAGGATTTTCAGGGAATCTTTTCAGCAGTGTTTCTTTACGGAATCTCATTTCAAGACCTTTCTTTTTATGTATTCAATTATAACGCCGATATCGGCTCGTGGACAAGATTGCGTTCATGCATAAATTTCTGAATATTATGAAAACTCATAGATTTATTTCATTATTTGTGATAAGATATGAAATTATTTCATACCGGAGTTTTTTATGAAAACAAAGACAAGACTTGCAGAAATAGCTGCTGCGGCAGGAGTTTCCCAGACTACGGCATCAAGAGTGTTTACAAGGCATCCTTATGTTTCGGACGATGTCCGTGCACGTGTGATGAAGGCAGCCAAGGAGTTATCTTACAGTCCGTCTTCGCGCCACGGCAAATCTTCGATAGGCGTTGTGGTCGAGTCCTATGAGAATCTTGCGCTGGATTCATACGTAAGGCTTATTTTTTCGACGGCGGCAATGGAAATAGCCCGGCGAGGGTATTCTCTTGAACTGATCAGCAACAGTGAAGGAGCTCATATAATAAGTCCGCTTGTGAAAGGGCTTATATCGCTGATCCCAAGTCCGCGCTATCGTTGTGCCTTGCCGGAAGAATCGCCCGTGCCGCTTGTAGCGATCAATTCCAGACCGTCTTCCGAATGCAATGAGTATGTTGTGAACTCGAATGAAGTTCAGGGAATGAATATGATAATTGAGTATCTGAAAGGAAAAGGACATCGCAGGGTAGGAATGATCAACTATGGTCAAAAGCATAATTACTCAAACCAGATGCGTCTCGATGCTTTTCTTAAGGCAATACGGAAGTTTAAAATGGAGTCGGAGGAATCATTTGTCAGAATGGTGGAGTATCCGGAAAACTATGTTGAGCAGTTGGGGAAAATCCTTAAATCCGGGATTTCCGCGCTGATATGTGTCGGGGAATCCATTGCTCTCGAAACTGTCTATGATCTTGATCTTTTCGGCAGGAAAATACCGGAAGACATATCTCTTGTGAGCTTTGAGTGCAGGAATATTTCATGCTTCCATATACCTCCTCATACAACGCTGTCGCAGAATTTTGAGAAGCTTTGTTCCGAGGCTCTGGATGTCATAGAGAATCCGGCTGGACGCAAGCGTGAGAGTCTTGTCGATTACAGTCTGATTGAGCGTGAATCGGTCAAGGCTCTTGCTGTTTTTTAGAAGCTGCGCCAGAACATCCACCACGGGAAGTCGCTGGTTTCGCCGAAGAGCAATGTGGCGGAGTAGGCAGCCACAAATCTTTTGAATTCTTCCGGTTTCAGCGAGGCTGTCTGGTAAAGAGCTTCGCTGTATGCGAATTCCTCATAGACTTCCTTGGCCGGGCCTTGGCCTACAAAGTTTCTGAAACGGTATTTTGTTTCTGAATCAGTAAGATCGACATCCTGATAAAGACGTCCGATGATATTGGCCGTGTCGCAGTCAATCCACTGCATAGCCACCACCATTCTGAACGGAGGATACATTTGCGCATTCATGATCTGAATCGCAAGGACGGAATCGCAGCCGTTGGATTTTCCGATTGCTGCCGCTTCTCTGGCATTGACAGCCCCGTTTTTCATGAGGTTGTTCCAGGTCAGGACTTCTTTCAGGGAGTCAATGTTTTTAGCATAGACAACCTGTCCCTTTACTCGCTTGGGCAGTTCCACGTTGTAATAAGCGCCAAGTGTCTCGCAGAGCTGATTCATCTGTATGCTCTGGGCGACGGGGGGAAGCAGGAATATCGGCTCTTTGATTCTGAGTTCGCATATCTGCTGCTCTACAGAGACTTTTGAGCTGTTGCATGAGCTGAGCAGAGGAAGAAGCGCAAAAGACGCAACAACAAGAAAAACTGAATACATGAAGCGCTGGAATAGCGGATTCTTGAGCTTGTATGTTGTTTTCATATTCAGTACCTTCCTTATATTATTCAGCTTCATATTCGCAAATGAGTTCCGCGTGACGTCCGCAGGGACACTGAACAAGTATTTTATAGATTTTATCGTCTTTTTTCTCTATTATTATTGCGGGCGGATTCTGGTTATGGTCGTCGGAATCTCCGCCTACGATCTGAACTTTGTCGGGATCGAATCTTATGGATGCCGCTGAAATGATTTTGCTCTCCTGTGAACGGAGGCGTATGTTCTG
This sequence comes from Verrucomicrobiota bacterium, assembly GCA_022703965.1. GTDB lineage: Bacteria > Verrucomicrobiota > Lentisphaeria > Victivallales > UBA1829 > JAKJHH01. The sequence continues at coordinate 26,297 of JAKJHH010000010.1, read as the reverse complement.
GCGATCCAGCTGTATTCCCGATATGACCTTCAGGTTGTCCTGTGATTCCGCATCGCTCATGGTTTACTTAGCCCTTACTTTCAAATGATTGCCTGTCTGGCTTTTTCCGTTGTACTTGTATGCGCTGCCTATTTTCTTCTGAACAAATCTGGAACTTTCTATATGGCGCAATTCCTGTTTGACTTCTGTCATCCACGCAGGAATCATGCCTGAGGTCTCATTCCATATCTGAGCCACTCTTTCGATTTCTTTCTTCATCGAAACAAGGAGTTCCTGATGCTTGTCCAGAAATGAGCTTATATCCTCAAAATTCTTTTTGGAACTGCGCATCTGCATTTTGAAAGAGAGTTTATCTCTCTTGTCTATCGCGTCCCTCAGGAGTCCGGCTGTTTTTTCCCATTCGGCAAGAAGAGCGGCAAGTTCTGTGTTCATTTTTTCCTTACTGTCCTCTCAGGCTTTTTTCAGCTGCGATCCAGCTTTCGGTCAAGTCAAGAACCATATCAAGCACGTGCTGAAGCTTCTGTTTGTCCTTGGCGACGTTGGCTTCGGTCAGATATCTGCGCCAGAATGTATAGAGCTTATTGAGGTTTGCGGCTATATCACCGCCTCTTTCCATGTCGAGCGCCATCTGAAGTTCCATGATCAGCTTCTGGGCGAACTGGATTTTATCGTTGATTCTGAAGAATCTGTCCGGATCGTCGCTTTCAGACTCGTCTATTGCCTCTGAAATACTTTTGGAAATTCCTTTATAGACCATTATCACACGCTGTCCCGGGGATGCCGTGTTTGCCTGTACTTTTTGATAAGCGGATGTTATGCTTTTTGCCATATCTTCTTTTACCTCATATTTTACGGACTGCCGCAAGCTGCCTGTTTGCAATTGCTGCCGCATCCTCTATATGTTCATACAAGTTTATGCTTTTTTCAAGTATTTTTGTTGTATTTCCGCTGTATGCCGCAATATCTTTTTCCATTTGCATCAGAGCGGGAAGGATGATTCCGGAGCAGAGGGGCAGGGCTGGAGAGCTTTTCAGAGAAGCTTCATCGGTCTTTATGCGCTTTTCCAGCGTTGGGGTACTTCCGTATTTCAGCGTTCGGCTGAGTGCGTCAGATATGGATTCAGCCGCTTTCTTTATTTTAAGGAATTCGGCATCCAGAGCTTGCAGAGTCTGCTCCGGGTTTGCCGGACGCGGACACTTGTCGCGGAAGTTCCGGGTGATATGCGGACGCCCTGTTATGTTTTCCCTTGCTCTCATCATTGCCTTGAAATCCTCCAGATTCATCTCTTCTGTTCCGCCGATATATGCGCCGCCCTCGCCCATGTTGATGATCCTTATTCCGCTTCCGGAATACTTGGTCTCAATATAGTCCGACATGATTTCAATATATTGCGCGAACTGCATATTGGTCAGAACCTGACGTCCGTACTTTCCCTTGACATGGAAGAGCTGAGACGTGTTTTCCTTCTGACCGTCATAGATGCTGTCTGTCGCATGGGTTGTGCCGTTATCCGTGAAAGAGAGGTCGATGCCGCATAAAATGATTTCGGAGCATCCGCAATATGAGGCTAAATCCATAGCGCTGATCGCCACGGTTCCGGAGCTGTTTAATTCGCCGTAATTGTACTTTGTCGCTTTTAGCAACCAGTCCGACTGTGTTTTCTGCGTATGTGTTGTAAAAAAGAATAAAGATTCCGCATGTTTTTCCACCAGTGCAGGAGTGCTGAATATGGATGCAGCCAGAGGCAGATCGCCTGAGTCAAGCGTTTCAAACTGTTTAAAAACTTTTGGATCGCTGTCCGTGCTCACTGCCAGATCAGGACTTATGCCTGCCTTCAATAGTGTTTTCAACGATGTGCCGCAGGCGAAAAGGATGAATTTGTCGCGGTGCTCCTTGATTATGTCCAGCGAGTCTGTCAATGAAGGGCCTGCTCCTGTAATGAGTCCGCATCTGCCTTTGAATATGCCTTTCAGCTCCGCGATGCCGGGACTGCGCAGGATACTGTTTAGGTTCTTCAGAAAATTATTGAAGTTCAGCCCGCTTGTTCTTATGCTTGTAAGCAGATCTGTCTTGTAGATGTCGGATGTTTTTTCCAGAATTTTCTGTAGTTCAGCACTGTATTCAGGCATAAGGCGTTTGATTGACGGTTGTACATGGATGTATGTTTTTTCAATGTAGCGGGCAGCCAGAAAATCCCTCAAGTCGTCGGCTATTGATCTGAGCTCATTTGAGGTTGATATGGTGAATTTTATGCCTGACTTTACAAGAGCTTCAAGATTGCAGCTTTCCAGCGTCTTCCTTAGTATGCCGGGATTCGCTTCCGCAATGAAAAGAGATACTCCCGGCGGCAGGCTTTTGGCGACTGCATTGATATGATAAAGACCGCAGGCTCCGCATATGACTATGCAGCTTGCTGCTTGGGGCTTGTCCTCTTCAAGCCAGGCGGAGGCGATTCTTTCCGCCTCTCCGAGCGGATCGCGACGGCTCTGCATGTGGATTTCGACTCCGTCTTTGCGGATCGTGAAAATTGCCGTCTCGCTGCTGCCGGATACTACGATATCAGGTATCTGCGCGTTGCAGAGCGCCATTGCAGTATTCGGTGAAATGGTGTCTCCAAGCATTCGGAGTTTTGACTGGAATATATTGTCCATGCGCTCTAGCTCCCCTGAATTCGCGGGAGTACCGTAGC
>JAKJHH010000010.1:0-23598 GCA_022703965.1 Verrucomicrobiota bacterium | reverse complement strand
TGAGTGAGATCAATTTATCTGCCGATCCGGCGGTGCGCTCAAAGAACATGATGCTTTTTTCCGCGCTTTCCGCAGGACTTGGAGCTGCGCTGCCGGCATCGGGGATGAACTGGCGCAGAAAGCTTTTCATTGAATCCTCAAGCAGATAGCTGGCAAGCTGGAAAGAACATATGCGTTTTTCCTGATCTGAGCAGGTGTTCAGAATTTCCTCGGGGATGTTCATGCCCGCTTTAATGTGTTCAAGCATTTGCAGGGAAAGTTCGGCGCAGTTGAGGGCGATGTTTTTGACTTCGCGAAGTTCCGTTTCCGTCTCGCGTGCCAGTTTGCAGAATGCCTGTATTGCCTCTTCAGATACTCCGGGACGATGCTCCGGAAGTCCGGGAGGAATCGGGCTGTCCTGCAAAAGTTCCGGAATCGCATCAGGTTTCACAAGAGTGCAGTTGCGCAGAGCCGCACCGCCTTCAGTGGCGTTGTATATCTGAATTCCTTTGCCTGCCGCCGCTCCAAGAAAGGAGTTGACTGTTTCGATGTATAGCGAGAACTGCTTGGTCGTTTTGACCTTCTTTCCCCAGTTTCCTTCGACTTCCAGAAGATTGGTGCCTTGATCTTTTTGTCCGTCATACATACTGCCTGAGGCGTGAGTCTGTCCATCGCTTTTGAATGCAAGGTCGCTGCCGCAGAGAATCATTTTCGAGACACCTGAGAATGCGGCAAGTTCTATAACGCTTGAAAGAACCGTTCCTGCCACTCGAATTCTAGGGGCAGGGGGAATTGCGCTTGTCAGCCATCTTTCAAAACCCGGGAGTATCGAGGCTGAGAAAAATATACTTGATCCTGCATAGATTTCCGGAAGTGCCGGAATGATTTGTCCATGTGCAAGCAGAATGCTTCCTTTTACATCAAGTTCGGAGAATTGCGGCAATGTTTTTGGCGAGCTGTCGACAGCTACCGCGAAATCCGCCGTAATACCGGCTTTTTTCAAGGGTTTCAAGGCTGTTCCAGCCGCAAAAATCACAAGCTTTTCACGATTCTCTTTTATATATGGCAGAGCGCCTTCAAGGGAAGGGCCTGCTCCGCATACAATCGCTGTGCAGTTTTTATAGAGGTCTCTCAGACATTCAACGGAAGGGGATTTCAGGTAATTGTACATGTTGATGAAGGCGTTTTCCGTCCATTGAGACAGATATGAGGCCAGAGTTCCCCGGTTTATCGCTATATTTCGGGCGGTTTTAAGCAGCTCCTTGTCAATAGTTCTGTATTCCGCCACATAAGCTCGTCCGCTTATCGCCGGATGACAGAAGAACGAAAGATTGAGGTTTCTGCGTCTGCCGAAAAAGTTGCTGAAATCCGCAGCTATCTGCTGGGGATCTCTGCTGAATGAAATCCTCAGACTGGAACTTTTGGCTGTGAATTCAGGAAGTCGCATTGATTCAAGGATCAGTTTCACTCCTTGAGGATCGCAGTCGTAGGCAAAAACTCCGGAGCCTGGTTTTAGCCTGCTAAGGAGACTTTTCAGGTGATGCATCGCGCCAAGTCCTGTAACAATCACCGTGCCGCTGCTGTCAGGTTTTTCGCTGTTCATCCAGAATTCAATCTGACGCTCCGCTTCTCCGACCGGGTCTCTTTTACTGTGAAGAGTTATCTTTTCTCCGTTGAATCCTTCAGCGTAAATCAGCGGGAACTGTTCGGGGGCAGGCTGTTTTTCAACGTGAATGCGGGTTGTGCCTGGCGCGAGAAGTTCGAGCATCGAGTGTTCAGGGCAGGACGGAGCGAGCTGTTCAAGATTCTTTATCAGACAGGCTTTTTCGCTTGAATCAGTCATCGCTTTCCAGTCCTCTCAGGGATGTATTTCAATATTCATCCAGAGACGGTTTGGTGGACGTTCTGAATGCTTCCTTGATTTCGGGAAAGCTTTTGCTCAAAGACGCAATGACGTCGATGAAGTCGAAACGGAGTACATCGCCTATTTCGGTGAAATTCCCGTTTTCGGTTTCTTTTGCGACGTTCGTGAGAAGTTCGTTAATCTGCGCAAGGTCTGAGCAGAGACGTTCCGACAGCTCTTTACCAAGGACATCGTGATTCATTTCAAGCATGGAATGGCAGAATTGAGCCAGTCCGATTACGCCGGGGTAGAAAGTCTCCTTGATGATCGCAAAGGCTTCCTCATCGCGTCCTGTGTCGAAGCATTCGCCTATCTCTCTGGTGCATTTTCTGAATTCCTCGAACGCTTTTTCAGAATTATCCAGGGCAAATATAGTAGCTTCTCTAACGGTCACTTCCCTGTCTTCCATGGTTTGTCCTTCCTTGATGAAATTATGCCTGTCAGTTGCCTGACGGCTGACCGTCCGCCAGATATTCGGCCGGAAGGTCATTGTATTCTTTGAGCTTATTTCTGAGCGTTCTCGGCGTAAAGCCAAGGAGTTCCGCCGCTCTTGTTCTGTTTCCGCCGGTTCTCTTGAGCGCTTTCATTATGGTGGTCTTTTCGATTTCAGCAAGATTCAGAGATTCATTACCTGAATCCTGTGCCTGAACTGATTCCGAACTACCTTGAAGCGGAATATTCTTTCCTTTTGAGATATCCTGCGGGAAGGCGGCTGCTTCTATCATCGGACCGTCTTCCAGAATCGCGATTCTTTCTATTACGTTTTTCAGCTCGCGTATGTTGCCCGGCCAGCGATATGTTTTTATTATATCAATGGCAGAGGGAGCGAAATCCAGACGTCTTTTCAATTTCTTTTCCTGAATTTTCAGGAAGTAGGTGGCGATTTCCACCGCGTCTTCATTTCTTTCTCTGAGGGGCGGCAGATGTATGGGGAATACATTAAGGCGATAGAAAAGGTCTTCTCTGAAATTTCCTTTTACGACTTCCGCTTTGAGGTCGCGGTTTGTTGTCGCTATGACGCGGACATTTACCTTGATAGTTTTTGTTCCGCCGACTCTTTCAAATTCGGATTCCTGAAGGACTCTGAGCAGTTTGGACTGCATCGCCATGCTGATTTCGCCTATTTCATCAAGCAGCAGAGTGCCTCCGTCAGCAAGCTCAAAGCGTCCTATTCTTCGTTCAGTCGCGCCGGTGAAGGCTCCTTTTTCGTGTCCGAAAAGTTCACTTTCAAGGAGATTTTCAGGGACTGCCGCGCAATTCATCTTTATGTATGGCTTCTTTTCCGCCGGATCTGCGATGTTGCGGAGTTCCGAGGCTATCATTTCTTTGCCTGTTCCGCTTTCTCCGGTTATGAGAACAGTCGCGTCCGTGTTTGCGACGCGGCGGATAAGCCGATGTATTTCAGCCATTTTATCGCAGCTTCCGACAGCCCGTATCGCTGGATCATCCGCATCGGTATTGCTTCCGGCGAGTTCCTTTTGCAGATACTGGTTTGTCTCGTTCATCTGCAACCAGAGTCTGCCTTTTTCGATGACGATGTCCATCTGGTCGGGCGAGAACGGTTTGATGATGAAATCGAAAGCTCCGAGCTTGATCGCTTCAATGGCGGTTTCTATTGTACCGTAGGCTGTCATTATGACGAACAGCATGTCCGGACATTTTTCTCTGGCGAATCTCAGCACGTCCATTCCTGTTAGCTTGGCCATTTTCATATCCACGAAAGCCATCTGGAAGTCCTGTTTTGCCAGAATCTCGAGTGCTTCCTCGCCTGATCCTGCCGTGACGCTTTCTATTCCGCGGCGTGCGGCTGTTTCCTCAAGCAGTTGTCTGATGAGGAACTCATCGTCGACTATAAGTACTTTATCAATCATTTCTCTGAATTTTCCTGCTTAAGTTTTATGACGAATTTTGCTCCTTTGCCGTCTTCTCCGCATTCATAAATTTCGCCGCCGTGGGATTCTATGATTCTCTGGCAGAGAGCCAGTCCGAGTCCTATTCCGCCTTCCTTCATCGTGAAGAAAGGTTCAAAAATCTTTTTCTTTTTGCTGTCCGGGATTCCGCCGCCGTTGTCCTCGATCTCAATGAAGAGATATTTGTCTTCGAGCTTGCCGCTGATCTGTATTTTGCCGCCTGCCCGCATCGGACAGGCCTCGACAGCGTTGACAGTGATGTTGGATACAACCTGACGGAACTGAACAGGATCAATTCTCGTGTGCATGGCGGAAGCAGGCATTTCGATTTTGATTTCAACCTTGTGGTCGTCAGCCATGGGACGAACGAATTCTAGCGATTCCATTACCAGATAACGCAGATCGCATAAGGCTGCGTCAGATTTCATTTCACGTGTATAATTCAGGAGGTTGCTGACAACCGAGTTCAACTGTCGGGCAGCATAAATTGTTTTTGCGGCGAGTCTCTGCTGATTCGGCATGTCCTTCAGGTCGCGCTGAAGCAGAACGGCAAAACCTTCTATGGCCGAGAGAGGATTTCTGATTTCATGAGCAACACTTGCCGCTACCCGTCCGAGAGCCGCAAGTCTGTCTTCACGGCTGACTCTTTCCTGAAGGCTGGCCAGTTCGCTGAGATCTTTTATAGTCACAAGAACACCGCTTACAGGTCCCTGGTCATGCAGTGGAATTACGGAGACCATGAAGTTATACTTATCGTAGCGTCCTTTGATGATTACCATTGAGTTTTTAACGGTATTGCCGCTTTTGATCATGGTATCAATGTCGGGATTCTGAAGGAGCGCGATTTCTGCTTTCTCCATGCTTGCGAAGAGTTCCGAGGCAGCTTTGTTCGCCATATCTGTCCGGCCGCTTGCGGTGTCGACAAGAAATACTGCATCGTTGATTGATTCAAGGATGCCGGCGAGTCTTTCCCGCATGTTTTCGATTTCCGTTACTTTCTGAGCGAGTTCACGGTTTTTTTCGGCAAGACTTAACTGGGCTTCATTGAGTTTTCTCTGAAGTTCGGCATAAGCTTTTTCAAGTGTTTTTCCCTGTTCCTCAAAAATATGAAAGGCCCTCTCCAGAGAGAGCCTGGCTTCGTCGGTTAAAACAGGTTTTGTCTGTGTGCCGTTGTTATGCATACTTGGATGAGAGTTGAAGCAGCTTTCCTGCCTCCATATACTGTCTTATGTTGCTTTTAGGTACAGAGCTCTGAAGCGGAGCTGCCGCGGCAGGAGCTGTTGCTCTTACTGTCTGCTGTGCGGGAGTCGGTCTGACGGGAGCCGACTGCATTGGCTGAAGCTTAGGTGTTTCCCGCGGAATCAGGGGCTTGGCCTGTTCCGCGAACGGAACAAAAGGGAGTTGTCTCTGAAGCGCGGGACGCTGTCTCAGGGGCATGGCTGCCTGTTTCGGCTGAGCCTGTGCCGGAGCGCCTCCGGAGCAAAGTATGTTGCGGAGCATTTTTTCATTTTCCTGATCGATTACGATAAGCTGTTCAAGGAGTCCGGCCAGCTCGCGGACAAGAGTTTTTCTTTTGTCCTTGATGTTTTCAGGTATTGCGGCCGCTCTGTTTTCCTCTTCGATTGAAAGCATCGCCTGTCTCTGGTTTTCAAAGGCTTCGACAAGCATTTTCTTGCGTCCGAGAATTTCGCAGATCTCCTGCTGTCCGATAGAACCCTTTTCGAGGTAGAGCTTGCGTTCGTCCTGGAAGATTCCGAGGAGCTTGCGGCAATGCTTGACCTGTTCTTCTATATTTGAGATTATATCGTTAAACATTTTAGAGACCCCTTTCGGCTTTGAGTTTTTCGGCTGATTCTTCGATTGCTACCAGATTCTTTATCAGATCCAACTGTTTCTTCAGGAAGTTGATGGTTTCGGAATTCTGATTCTTGAGAGATGCTCCGAGCTGAAGAGTTTCCTCATGGCTCTTTGTAAGCTTCTCAAGACCGCCGGAGGCGAACATGCTTGAGAGACTTCTGAGAATCCAGTGCTGGGGCCAGTATTCATCAGTGAACTCTTTGACAGCGGCATCGACAAGACGATGCGTATCTGCTGAATTCGTCTTGAAAGAATATTCAAGAAGTCCTTCATAGAGTTTTCTCCTGAGTGTCTGTTTCAGTTCCGGTGTCAGCCTCTGGCTTTTTGTTACAGCGTCCAGAAGCTGTTTCGTATTCTCGAAGTCCTTGTAACTTCCGACTGAGAGTTGCAGCAGATAACGTGCCACAAGCAGTTCCGCTTTTTCGGAAGCTTCCACGGTTTTTGGAATTACGACGTCAAGACGGCGTATCGCCTCGTAGGTCTGGCCTCGTTTTTGAGCGTCTTTTGCCCATGAAAGAAAAACATCGGGAGCGAAAGGCTGATCCAGAAGTTCATAATAATTGTTCTTTATGATCGTGTTTGCGGTGTCGGTTTTTCCTATCATCTGATAGGATTCGCCGATTCTTGCGACAGTTCTGAGCCAGAACGGATTGGTCTTTCCGAGTTTCTTCTGCATGAGGTCGTCGATATATATCTTCTTTGAGGTTTCCAGTGCTTCATTATAAAGAGACATATTGAAGTAGGAGTCAAGAGTTGCCATCAGGGCTTCCTGATAATATTTGCCGTCCGGGCTTCCCGCGAGATAGCGCTTGGCTCTTATCAGCGTGATCGCCGGACTGGCATTCGACTTCTGCGCGATCTGAAGGTCAAGGTAGTTGAGTCTTTCCGCGAGCTCCTTGTTATTGCCGACATTTGCGCGGCAGTATTCCAGCTGCTCATGGCTCTTCTTGTATTCCCCGGCGTTGAAATAGAGCAGCGCCATGAGGAAATCAGACTTGTTCTTGAGCTGTCGCCAGATGAGCGGATTGTTGCTGCGGCAGGTTTCAAAGAAGCCTTTAATTCTCTTAATGGTGTCATCCTTGTAGTCAGCTTCGCTTGTGAGTATAGAAAGCATAGGATTCTTATCCAGAAAGAGGTCATCCATCATTTCATTGAGCATGTGGGCGTTGTCGGAATGTATGAAGACCTTTTCCGCCATGGCAAATGCCTTCTGCCAGTCTTCGAGCTTCTTGTACTGTTTGTAAAGAGACATGAAAAGCGCTACCGCCTGATTGGTGCGCGGATATCTTACAAGACATGTCTCAAGTATTTTCACCGAGGCCTTGGTGTTTCCGAGTTCTTCTTCGAGTCCGGCCATCAGCATAAGTGCGTCAGACTTGAACTTGGAGGGAGCCGGAGAATTCTGCATGAGGTTGGCCTGACGATATGATTCGGTAGTATCCTTTTTCATGACGGCTATTTTCAGCAGGCCGAGTCTTGCATAGGCTGTCTGTTCACTTACGGGAGGCAGCTTGTTAAGGACGTCATTGTAAAGTTCGATGCAACCTGCGAATATTTTTTCTCTGTTGAGCGATATTTCAGGTGCGGGTGTTGTTTCCTGCTGGATTTCCTGCTCAGTGTTTTTCTTCTGTGCTTTTGTGCCTGCGTCTCTGCTTGCGAGGGATTCTTCCACTTTCTTGTCAGTCAGTGATTCGAGAAGAATGTCGGCTTTGATTCTCTGAGCCTGTCCCCAGAGTTCTCTGTCGTCAGTGTCGTCAGCAACCTGTGAAAGTATCTGGACTGCATTGTAGTATTGACCGAGCTGCTTGAAACATTCAGCCATTTCGACTTTGATCTTCCACTGCTCCGTAGGTTCGGTATGAATTGAGGAAGACTGCTCATAGAGCTTCAAGGCTTTAGCCCATTCTCTGTGTTCAAGCGAAAGTCTGGCTATTCTGCGGATGATAGAGTTTTTGTCTTCCAGACTTCCTTCTTCGGCGGCGTATTCGGCTGCTCTGAAATAATATTTCGATGCTGCTTCAAAGAAAAGCTGCTTTTGCTGAGAATTTTTCTCCTTGCGGTAGGAGTTGAGGCTGATATCGCCCATGAGGATGAGACGCTTTCTCATCTGATCCCTGTTGAGGAGTTTTTCTTCAAAGGATTCAAGCTGTTTCAGGAGATGCGGGATTTCCTTTTTGTCTGTAAGGGATTTTCTGGCGTCGTCCAGTTTTTCATCCAGCTTTTTTATGTCGGCAGTGCTGGCTTTCAAGGCGACGGTCTTGTACTCGCCTTCACTTTTGAAGACGAAATAAAGGATGGCGGTGGCGCATGCCGCCGCACCTGCCAGCATCAACGAATGTATCAATATAGACTTAGAATTTGCCATGTCGATTTCTCCATATATTTATCAGACATTGCCGGTGCTTTCGAGAAGCATGTCTCTTTCTTCTTTTGCTATCAGGCGCGGATAAAGCTTTTCAGATGTTTCTTTTTTTGCGTAGTTCCTGATTGTTTCCAGCAACTTATCAGGACTTACAGGCTTTGTCAACACTTCTTTTACTATCGGCATCTTTCTGACTTCTTCAAGTACTTCAGGCCTTGCGGCACTAAGATAAATTACAGGAAAATTGCGAGCCGATGCCATGAACTGCTTCAAGAGGTCGCTGCCCTTGCCGTCTACGAGGTCGTGGTCGCATACGACGACATCGAAATCTCTGTGCTGAGCGGTATTCCAGGCCTGTTCTATTCCGCCTGTCGGAGTAGGAACATATCCGGCATCTTCAAGGATGTCGGAATAGTTCATAAGGACGAGCGGATCGTCGTCAACTATTAAAACTGAACCAGCTGCCTTGTTCATTCAAAAATTCCTTAATCAGATTCCTGTAAAGTCCGGTTTTACGCTTACATTGGGGATTACGAGTTTAGTTCCCGCCGGAATCGGTTTGGACGGATCCTTAATCTTTTCCTTGTTTGCGTTGTATATGTTCTGCCACATGTCGGGATTACCGTAGACTTCAGGTTTTGCGCTGATCTCGGTAAGCGGCATGGCCTGCTTGACTTCATAGTATTCAATGTCTTTAATGTCGTTGCTTTTGGCTATGCTTGTGCTGTTGTTTTCAATACTGTTTTTAAGATCGTTGATTTGTTTTTTTAGAGCAAGGATTCTGCGGTTTTCCTTGATTTCGGCTTTACAGGCTTCCCATGTTTCCACCATGCTTGTCAGTTTGGCGAATTCGCCTTCGATGCGCCTGCGCGACTGTCTTTCGATGGAGTAGAGATCTGCTTTCAGCTCCATTTGTTCAATTCTGCCGAGACTGCTGAAGCCCTTGAGGTTTTTTTCAGATCCGGCGAGATCTTTTATTATGTTGTTCATAAGATTGATCTGATCCACCATCTGCTGCTCCAGCTTCTCCTGCCGCTTCATGGCATCGTCTATTCTTGCGCTGAGACTTTCGAAGGAGGCGGAGATGTCGCCTATTCCGCCATTGCCGTTTCCATTGCCGTTTCCATTGGCAGGCTGAGGAGCCGGAGATACCGCTGTGCCAGCCGGATTGTTTACTTTTACACTCATGTCGCCGCTCGTCTGGGCAGAAGTCTTGAATGACGTAAAAAGTATTGCGACTATCGCAGAAATAAGTATTTTCCAGTAAAGTTTCATAATAAGTCCGACCCTTTCAGTCTGATGATCCTCCATTTGATTCGCAGTATATATGCCATTGGAAACGGGAGGATTTTTGAAGCGGTGTCTTTTCCGCCTCTTCCGAACCCTGTCTTTATTTGCTTCATTTTGTAGTTTTTAGCGACACTCATAAAATCTTAGCGATTTTATAGATAAGACAGCTTTATTTTTTGAATTGATATAGTAATAATAAGCAAGAACGGATTTTCAGCGTACAAACAGGAATCGGTGATGCAGTGAAAATAGAATATGTGAACCCTTTTGTTGAAGCGGCGGTGACTACATTCAAGTCAATGTGCCGAGTTGAGCCCGTCCGTGACGGTAAGCTTGAGCTTCGGGAGGCCGGTTTCATCAATACTTATGAGCTTATTGGCGTTATCGGTCTGACCGGCGGCGTCAAGGGCGCCGTACTGATGACCATGGATCTGAATGTCGGTATGAAAGCCGTCGGTGCTTTTCTTATGGATGAAATCAAAGAACCGAATACTGACCTTATGGATGGTTTCGGCGAACTTCTTAATATCATAGCCGGCGCGGCTGCGGCTAAGTTGGAAGGGCTTCACGTAAGTCTGGCTCTTCCTACTGTCGTCATCGGACAGAATCAGCAGATGCATGCCAAACAGAGTAATCCCTGGCTGCTGATCCCGATGAAATTTCCGGAATGGGGTAAATTCAATATTGAAGTTTCTATGGAGGAAGTATGAAGGTTCTTCTTATTGACGATTCGTCAACAATGCGCAAGATACAGAGAAGAGTTCTGACCGAAATTGACCCGGCTGTCGATGTAATCGAGGCCGGTAACGGTAAGGAAGGGCTCGACAGACTCAAAGAAAACAACTACGATTTCACTTTTGTCCTTTGTGATATAAATATGCCTGAAATGAACGGCATGGAAACTCTCAAGGCAATACGCAGCATTCCGGAATCCATCAAACTTCCGGTTATCATGTGTACTTCGGTTGCTGAAAAAAATCAGGTCATGGAGGCTATCAAGGCCGGTGCCACAAACTACCTTGTGAAGCCCTTCCAGCCCGAAGACCTTAAAAACAAGATCAGTGCTGTGTTGAACAAGTGAACCGGATCAGGATAATTGCTCTTATCCTTGTTTTCCTGCTGATTGAGGCCGGAGCTGTTTTTTACAGTCTGGCCTCTTTTAGCAAGCCGCCGGAACCTCGTCCCGATATCTGTATACGTATCGGGATTGTTCCTGAGCTTTCCAAAGGGAAATCCAGCGTTGACTGGGAACCCTTCTTCAACCATCTTGACGGCAAATTCAAATTCGAGCTGCTCCCTTATTACGCGAATTCATTTGATGAGGCTATCTGCGGCTTTCTGAACGGAACAATTGATCTGCTTTATATTGATCCTCTTTCCTTCGTCAAACTTCAGCAGGAGGCCAGCGCAAAGCCTCTGCTTTATCACAAACTTTCAAACAAGGAACGGGACTTGAACCGTTCTGTCATCGTCAGTACGAAAGATCTGAAGTATCTTCCTGATTCAAAAGGCAAGATCATTGCTTTTTCCGATAAAAATTCCATGCCCGGATTCATTATTCCTGAAAAATTCCTTCAAAGCAAGCTCGGAATGCCTCTGGCAAACTGGTTTTCTTCCGTTCTCTTTGCGGGCAGCTCCGGCGATGCGGCCGAAATGCTTCTCACCGGAAAAGCCGACATAATTGCCGGAAACTGGCTTGAAATCAGCGATTTCTTCGCAAATCTTAATCTGAAGGAGGATGAAGTCAAGGTTTTGTGGATGTCCAAGACTCTTCCGGAAAACCTCATCTGCATCAGTCCCGGTGGGCCTTATGCGAATGAGAGAACTTACTGGGAAGATCTGGATAATTACTTTGAATCTCAGATGACCGATTCTGATTACAATAGAAAATCAATGTTCTTTGCTCCTGTCGATTTACGTTATAAGCAGGGGCTCGGGCAGTTTGAAAAATTTATGGATGAACGCAAGACTTATTCTGCCGATTCCATTTTCATTCCAAATTAAGCGGAGGCTCTTAAATGTCCGTTATTAGTATTAAAAATCAGTTGGGCTTTATAAGTCTTCTGTTTCTCGTCTTCGTTGCTCTGGTTCTTTTTCAGATTTTTTACGCGCACAAAATGCTTTCAGATGAAATCGTTCAGCTCCAAAGCACTTATAAAATGATAAATGACTTCCTCGTTCTCGAAGAACAGGAGAGTAGCTTGTTTTCTGAAATCCGGGCTGTTGCTGACGGCACCAACAAACGTTTGAATTCAGAGGCCGTTCAGGAACTGGAAGAAAACGTGAACAAATGGAGCGACAGTCTTGCTTCCTGGGAATCCGATATCAAACGGTGGAAAATGCCGGGCGGCATACTCGCTGCAAATCCCGTTTTCGACAACAGTTTCATCAACAATAAAAAACGTCAGGGCGAAGCTTATCGCAAAGCCATTTCTCTTTGCAAGCTTCAGAAGCCGAAGGAGGCAGGGTACATACTCAATATCGAAGAGCGTTTCCATCCTTCCGTTCACAAGACCATTATTGCTATTCTTGACGGCATAAAAGCCAAGATTGAAAGCGACAACCTGACTATACAGAGATTTTATATATTCACTGCTTTGGCTGTTCTGCTTGCTCTGGTGCTCCTTGTAATGGTATCTTTCGGTATTTTCAGGAACATTACCGGAAGTCTGAAGATCATGGAGCAGGGGGCTCGCAGAATCAGTTCCGGCGACTTCTCTATTCCCATTGAAATACGTTCTCCGCATGAACTTTACAACCTCGCCGCCTCATTTAACGAAATGCAGGAAACCATAAAACTGAGGGATGAGAAAATTCATGAGGACGCAAATGAGATCAGAAAACTTAATGAGGTTCTTGAGCAGAAGGTTGTCGAACGCAATAAAACCATCATTCAGCAGAATACCGCTCTGACAAGAAAAAATCAGGAGCTTGAACAGATTCTTTACGCAGCTTCTCACGACCTCAGAACTCCTCTCATCAGCATTCAGGGATTCAGTGAAGAGCTCAAAGTTTCATGCGCTTCTTTGAAAGATGAGCTTTCCAAAGATAGTATCGACAGAAACGCCGTGCGCGATATTCTGGAAAACGATTTGAGCCTTTTTCTCAATTATATCATCAGCGGCTCCAAACGCATGGAACTCCTGCTGGAGGGACTTCTCAGGCTTTCGAGAATGGGACGTGAATCTCTTCAGATTCAAAAAGTCAATATGAATGAGCTTCTGAAAAATGTTACAGGCGGACTCGCTTTTCAGATCAACGAGGCAAAGGCTGAAATCGTTGTAGACAAGCTGGACGACTGTTTTGCCGATCCCGCTCAGTTTGAACAGGTATTCACTAACTTCATCGGCAACTCCATCAAATACCGTGATCCCGCTAGACCATGCAGGATAAGGATTTATTCAGAGCGTGACAAGGATGCTGTGCGTTACTTTGTCAAGGATAACGGTATTGGTATTCCGGAAGAATATCATGACAGAATTTTCCATGCGTTCTTCCGCGTCGATGACGAGAAGGTTGCAGGCGACGGTATCGGCCTGGCTGTTGTGAACCGCGCTCTTGATCTCCATGACGGACGTGCCTGGGTTGTGGAATCCAAGCCCGGCGAAGGCAGTACTTTCGGCATCGAAATTCCCGACAGACTCTTTTAAGCAGGAGCACTGAACTATGGCTGAACTTGAAGCAGGACTCAATATTCTCATCGCCGAAGATGATGATGCCGCAGCTCATCTTATCCGGACGAATTTGAAGCGTTCCGGTTTGAACGCGGCTTTTTTCAGAGCTAAAAACGGTGTCGAGCTTCTGGACATTCTCGAAGAACGTGACACCTTAAACAAGATACCCAAGACAGACAGGCTCGTTGTCCTTCTTGATATAAGAATGCCTAAAAAGGATGGAATTCAGGTTTTGAAATACATGAAGGAATCCTGTATTTTCAGGAAGATTCCTGTAATCATGCTGACGACCAGCGACAGGCCAGAGGAAGTCGATCAGTGTTACAGGCTCGGTTGCAATTTCTATTTGAAAAAACAGGTCGACTATACTCGTTTTGTCGATACCATAAATAAGCTGGCAGCTTTCATTTCAGTTTGCGAAGCGCCGGTTTTCGGAGATCTTGTCGATGCAGGAAATACTTGATTCGCCGCTCAAAATTGTGATTGTTGAAGATGACTCTGGACTTAATGAGCTCATCAAACGCCGCCTTATCCGTGAGAAATACCAGTGTGTCCAGTTCTACAGGGCTGCTGATGCACTTGCTTGGCTTTCCAGTAATTCCGCCGACCTCATGCTGCTTGATATGGTTCTTCCGGATTCCTCCGGCGAAGATCTTATCTACAAGATGGAATCCAACAGCATTTCCATTCCGTTCATTATTGCGACTGGACAGGGCTCCGAATCTCTTGCCGTCAAAATGCTTAAACGCGGCGCAAGAGATTATCTGGTCAAAAATTCAGAGTTTCTTGATGTGCTGCCCTCAACTGTCGAAAAAATCTGGCGTGAAGTTCAGATTGAAAAGCTTCTCGCCAGAGCCCGTGAGCAGATCGTCCTCCAGAATGCTACTCTTTCCGCCGTCAACGACTATTCGCCGGACGGCATTCTCTCTGTCGATTCCTATGACAAGATTCTCTCATACAACGCAGCTTTGCTCAGAATCTGGAAACTTACAGAATCCAGAATGGATTCTTTCAATGGTTCTGATTTTATCAATCATGCCTCTTCTGCGCTTCCTCCGGAAGCAGAGTTCTCGAAGACAGTTGCTTCACTGGCGTCCGATTCAAAGGGGTTGATTTTTAAAGAGCTTGCTGTCGGCAGCAATTATTATGAAGTTTACATTTCCCCCGTCCGCACCGACCACGGCGACATCAGTGGACGCATATGGTTTTTCAGGGACATCACTGCTCATAAAAAAGCGCTTGACGTGCTTGAGGAGGCCAGAATAGAAGCCGAAAACAATGCCAGAATGCGCAGCCGCTTTTTTGCCGTTGTTTCTCATGATATCAAAACTCCTTTGAATTCCATCGGCGGTTTCCTGAGTCTTTTGAAGGATTCAAAGCTTGATGAGACCCAAAAGGAATATGTCGATATCGCCAAGGCCGCATCCTCCCATCTTCTAATGCTGGTGAACGACATTCTCGACTTCACACGTCTTGAGCACGGCAATATAGAATTCAATTATGCCGATCTTGAGGTTTTTGAGCTTGTTCATGATTGCATCAGCCCTTTTATTCCGGCTTCTCAGGAATCAGGAACAAATCTGACTTTTGAAATTCTGCCCTCGGTTCAGCCCGTTATAAGCGGAGATTCCCTGCGTCTCAGACAGATTCTGATGAATCTTGTCGGCAACGCTATGAAATTCACGCGGAAGGGCTCTGTGAAACTCACCTGCAAACCTGATCCGGACTCAAAGAGCATGTTGCTGTTTGAGGTGGCTGATACCGGTATCGGCATAAAGAAGGAAGTCGCTAAATTCCTTTTCACGCCGTTTTCGCAGGCTGATGCCACAATTTCGGCAAAATACGGAGGCAGCGGTCTTGGGCTGGCTATATCCCGTCAACTTGCCGAGCGCATGGGCGGATACATTGACTTCGACAGTGAGGAAGGCAAAGGCTCGACCTTCCGCCTCCACATCCCTGTCTCACATCACTGAAACTTTCTTTGAAGGCTCTGTCGAAAAGCAGATTATCTTCTTTAAAAGACTGCATCTTGCGATATATTGTTATATATCAACTGGAGGAAGGTTCGTGAAACGAGTATCAATGAAAGACATAGCCCGTGAAGCGGGAGTTTCCTACACCACTGTTTCATATGTTCTCAATGATCGTCACAACCGCGACGTGAAAATCAGTCCTTCCACTGTTGAACGGATTCAGACTGCGGCCGCAAGGCTCGGATGGCTTCCTAATTTCGCCGCCAGAACTTTGCTTAAAGGACGTTCCAAGATCGTCGGTCTTGTCACCGGAGGAATGGATCACTCGTTTTTTCCGGGCATCATCAAGGCGCTTGAGGAATCTTTGCGCAAGGCAGGATATACTCTTGTCATCGGACTTTCCCATGACTCGGAGGAGGGCGAGATGCTTGCTCTCCAGAACATGATTTCATTCAACTGCGACGCAGTTATTCTTGTTCCTGTTCCTTCCACCGAAGCCAGTGATGCCGCAAAAAAACTTTTGGACAATCATCACATCCCCTTTATATACCTGGATACCCGTCCGGACAACTTTTCTCCATGCATAAAAACGGATGACATCGCCGGAGTTACATCCATGATGGACTATCTTTATTCATTGGGACATCGTCGTTTTCTGCACATTTCCGGGAAAAACTGCTTTAGTACTTCCGTTGAGCGCAGGAGAGCTTTTGAGTCATTTATTGCGTCCCGCAGTGACTGTTCCGCTTCAGTGATTGAAGCTGCTTTTTCACTTCTGGACGTTCCCGAAGCAGTTGAGCAGCTTATGAATCTTCTCAAATCTCCGGAAGCACCGACAGCCGTGCTATGCGTGAACGATTCAGTTGCAATTGATCTTCTGAAAATTCTGAGAACCGCCGGGATAAAAGTCCCTCAGGATCTTTCCGTTGCAGGCTATGCGGATATTTCAATCGCAAGCTTGATCACGCCCGAATTGACTACGGTTCATCAGCCTACTGATATCATGGGAATAACTGCCCTCAATCAGTTCTTGCCATGCTAGGTTCCGAGGCAGCTCCGACGATACTTAAAAGCGCCGGAATTCCGGTGTCTCTTGTCCTTAGAGAAAGCTGCGCTGCTCCGCGGAAATGATTTCGCCATAACTTTTGAGCAATAAAAAAGCCGTCAGTTTCCTGACGGCTTTTTTCGTATAAAGGCTGACGCGCTTTATTCTGTGATGATGCCCTTGTAGGATTTTCCCGGAGGAATCATCGGCAGAACGTGATCCTGATAGCTTGTGTGGCAGTCGAGGATGAAGGGACCGGGAGTTTCGAGCATCGTTTTAATCGCTGCTTCGAGCTCACTGCGTTCATAAACCTCGATACCTGGAATTTCATAGCCTTTGGCGATTCCAACGAAATCAGGATAAGGTCTCGCAACCTTCTTGTTCTTGAGAACTGTATTGCCTCGTCTGCTCCCATAGAAACGGTCTTCCCACTGCGCAACCATGCCCAGATGCTGGTTGTTGAGGATTATCATTTTGACATCGATATCTTCGTTATGTATGGTTCCGAGTTCCTGAATGTTCATCTGGAAGCTGCCGTCGCCGTCGATATTGACAACAGTCTTTTCCGGACAGGCAACCTTTGCGCCCATTGCGGCAGGAAGACCATCGAACCGAGACCGCCGGAAGTAAGGAACTGGCGCGGCTCCGAATATGTATAATACTGAGCCGACCACATCTGATGCTGTCCGACGCCGGGAACGATAACCGCCTTGCCTTCTGTAAGACGGCAGAGCGTTTCGATAACGTATTGCGGCTGAAGTTCCTTATTATGCTTATAGGTAAGCGGATACTTCTTTTTCCATTCCGCAATCTGAGCATGCCATTCGCTGTAGTCCTGACGGAGCGGATCGCTGTTAAGGGCTGTCAGCAAATCCTTTATGTTCGCGACAATACCGATGTCTGCACGCTTGTTCTTGTTGATTTCAGAAACGTCAATGTCAACGTGAACTATTTTAGCGTGTTCCGCAAATGTCGGAACCGGGCCTGTGACGCGGTCATCGAATCTTGCGCCGAATGCGAGCAGGAGATCAGCTTCGTTAGCCGCGTTGTTGGCGTAAACTGTTCCGTGCATGCCGAGCCATTTCAACGAAAGCGGATGTGTTTCCGGTATGGCTCCTATGCCCATCAAGGTTGTAGCAACCGGAATATTATAGAGTTCTGCAAATTTGCGGAGTTCATGTGATGCTTCGGCGCTGATTATTCCGCCGCCCGCATATATACAGGGCTTCTTGCTTTCGGAAATTGCCTGACGGACAAGTTCGATGTCAGAGCTTTTCAGTTTGCAGAACGGATTGTAAGTCCTGAGCTTGATGTCCTGAAATTCCGGAACAGCAGTCTGTTGCTGAATATTCTTGGGAATGTCAACGACAACAGGCCCCGGACGTCCGCTGTTGGCTATATAGAAAGCCTCGGCAAGGATTCTCGGGATGTCTTTTATGTTGAGGACAAGATAGCTGTGTTTGACGACCGGACGAGTCATGCCGATAATGTCTGTTTCCTGAAAAGCATTTCTGCCGATCAGAGTGGAGCTGACCTGTCCGGTGATGAAAACGACAGGAATGGAGTCCATATATGCGTCGGCGATCCCTGTGACGAGATTTGTCGCGCCAGGGCCACTGGTTGCCATGCAGACACCAGTTTTGCCGCTGACTCTGGCATAGCCTCCGGCAGCGAAAGCGCCTCCCTGTTCATGACGCGGGAGTATAACTCTTATTTTTGATTCGCTGAGAGCCTGATGCAGTTCGATGGAAGCGCCTCCGGGATAAGCGAATATGACATCCGTTCCGAGACGTTCGAGGGTCTTTATAACAATCTGTGAGCCTTTTAATGCGGTAGCAGTTTCAGTCTTCTTCATTGTACGCAAATTTCCGTATTATTAATGATTTAGGCTAAGGAAAACAAGAGGGACGACACAATATCCGTTGCGGATATTTTTCAGGAAAGACGAAGCCCGACGCACAGAGATAGCTCTGTCGCCGGGCATCGCACGGAAACGAGTTCAATTGGAAAAAAAGAGATGGTAACTTTTCGAGTCATGATAACAACCTTAAGATTCAACTAATATAACAGGTGATGTTTATCTGTCCAGTCATTGAAATGAAAAAAACATAAAATTTCCATTTTTTATCTCTTATTTCTTGAACTGCTTTTTCAGAGCCGCTATAATGCCTTGAAATCATGGATCTTAACCTAAAAAAGGAGATAATGATGAAGACAGGAATGATCCCGAAAACCGCAGTTGCTGTGATGTCGATTCTCTGCGGAGTGACTCTTTCAGCAGGAAATTTTGTAAGCAGTGACGATTTCTCCAAGTATGCAGACGGAGCCCTTCCGGCAAGCTCATGGCAGATCGACAAAGCTGACTCATGGACAATTGCATCCAAGAAACTTATTGCTACGTCGCCAGGCACCGCGCTTTTTGCCTTTCCGGCAGGGGCAATTGTTTCAAATGACGTTGAAGTGGAAGCTTTTATAACCCCAGAGGCGTCGGCTGCCGACGGTTGGAAGACTATTGGCATAATGGTGTTGCAGGATGCAAAAAACTACTGGGCTCTTTCTCTTGTAGCAAGACCGGCGAACGATAAAGTGCAGACTCCATTCATGGAGCTTTCACAGATGAATAACGCTGTCTGGAATGCTCAATCTACCGGCGACAAGAAACTCAAGACATCCATAGACAAGAACATAAATCCGAAGTGGGAATACGGCAAGACCTATAAACTTAAACTTAAGCTTAGCTCAACTGCCATATATGGAGCGATTTATGATTCAGCAGGAACCCTGCTTTTTGAGCGTGAGTATCAGCTCGCAGCCGATAAGTCTGTCATGACAGGCAAGCCCGGCATCCGTGTCAACGGCCTCAAGAGCGCTGTTTTATCCTTCACTTGCGCCGCCAAGGGCAACTGAGTTGCTTCCCATGCAAGGCTCTCCAAAAGAGAGCCTGCTTTTATTCAAATAAGGGACTTATGAAGATACTGTTTTTTTCAGATATACATGGATCTCCGGACAGCCTTTTACTATTGGATAAACATATTCAAGATCTTGCACCGGATTGTCTTGCGATTCTTGGAGATCTTCTCTATCACGGGCCGCGCAATCCCTTGAAATCTGACTATGAACCTCCGAAGACGGCGGCTTACTTGAACCTCTACAAAAAGAAAATTATTGCAGTCAGAGGGAATTGCGATTCCGAAGTTGATCAGATGATGCTGGATTTTCCGATGATGTCGGATTACTCAATTATTCTGGCTGGAAATCTGAAGTTTTTCCTGACTCACGGACATCTCTGGAATTCGGATAAGCTGCCTCCGCTTGAGCCTCCGTCAGTTTTTGTGTATGGGCATACCCATCTTTTTCAGCTTGAAAGACTTGAGTCCGGGATTATCGCTTTGAATCCCGGTTCCGTATCATTGCCTAAAGGCGGGAATCCGCCCAGTTTCGCTTTCTTTGACGGGAATTCGCTGAAAATACTGAAACTGGACGATGGAAGCGAACTCAAATCTCTGGAACTGTTCTAAGTTGATCAGAATGCGCTGTGCATTATGCCTTTGATTTCTTTGATCTGAGACAATAACGCTTTCAGATGTTCTCCCTGTTTGCCCATGAAGCCATGGAGGTCTGAGAGCTGCTTGCAGGGGAATTCTCCGCATTCGGCGCATGTGGAAAGATTTCTGGATATGGCGCAGGCTCGGATGCCGCATCCTTTCTCGCAGTGACCGCATTTTGGGCCGCCTTCTGTCATGCATCCGTTGCAGCGGATATTTTCTGCTGCGATATCCGGACAGTTATAGCGTTTTCTCCAATCTGCTGCAACAAGTTCCAGTTTTTCCTGGCTGTTTTCTTTTGTTGCCCGGAAGGCATCGCAGCGGCTGCATATGAGTCCGCATGCGGCGATAAAGGTCTCCATTTTACCCGTTCTCCTTGGCGTTAAATAAAGAAAAGACCGCATCGTTCTGATGCGATCTTCTGAATTCTGAAATTTTCTTATACGTCCTTGACTGTGTTCATTATACCGTGTTTATGGGCTTCGACGATGATCTTCAGTGCTTCGTCGGCGGAATCAACTACTTTAAAGAGTTCCATGTCGCTGATAGAGATCATGTGGTGTTCAAGAAGAGTTTCTCTCATCCACATTACCATCGGATCCCAGAACTTTTTGCCGACAAGAATTATTGGAACCCGGTTTACTTTTTCTGTCTGAATCAGGGTTACGACTTCGAAGAATTCATCAAGAGTTCCGAAGCCGCCGGGATAAACCACGACTCCCACTGTGTACTTGAGAAAGCATACTTTGCGGATGAAGAAGTAACGGAAGTCAATTCCTTTTGTCTGGAACTTGTTTGCGTTCTGTTCCATCGGAAGCTCAATATTCAAGCCGACTGATACGCCGCCTGCTTCGTAAGCACCTTTGTTGGCAGCTTCCATTATGCCAGGACCGCCGCCTGTGAGAATGCCGTAGCCGTACTCGACGAGTTTGGCCGCAAGCTGTTCCGCATTCTGGTAATAGGGGTTTTCAGGTTTGGTTCTTGCTGATCCGAAGATAGTAATGAGCGGTCCCTGATAAGACATTGTCTCAAAAGAATCTACGAATTCCGCCATGATTCTGAATATTCGCCAGGGTTCCTCCTTTGTGAAGTCATGAAGTCTTGTTCCCATCACGTGACGTTTGATGTCCATTTTCTTTTCTGAATCCATGCTTTATCACCCCTTCCTAAAGATGTAGCGGATTTTTCCCGCTGATGAAAGGAATAGGCAGGAAAACATAAAAATCAAGTAGGCTTAAGTTAAAATTTGCTTCAAAAAACGCTCAGGCTTTGAAAAATAGCCATTTCCGGGCTATCTTAAAAGCTGAATTTTTACTGTTTTTCCGGAGGGAAACTGTCTTGGATATACAACGTTTGTCGCAACATACCGGCGGAAAGAGGAAAAAAGACTATGTTACAGTCTTTGCCCTCTTTCTTTTTGCTCTTTTGATTGTTTTTCAGATTGCTCTTGTCACATGGGTTCCGAGGCATATGCGTTCGGAGACTCTGATGGAGCGTGAGATAGCCTATCAGGAACTTGTCGGACTTCTCGATGAACTGCGTCCGGAGGTGGAGGCTGCCCGTAAAATCGAATCTGTCTCTGATTCCGAAGTACTTCTTGCGAAAAACGCTCTCGATATTATTGCAAACTATATGAGAGAGAACGGAGAGCATATGGATCGAGATCAGATCCGTGATATCTATCGTACTCTCAACGGCTATGAAAAGATTCTCAATCACTGGAAAAAGTTGAAAACAGGCTATGTGAATCAGGAAAAGCTTGATGTTTCCGCGAGCATAAATGCCGCAATCTCAAAAGCCGACGGAATTTAAGTCTCTTACTTTTTTGAATCTAAATATATGCAGAAAGTCTGAAAATCTATGGCGCTGAGTTTTGAAAAGCTCGAGAGCATACTCGAAAGCTGCAAAGGCAGAAAAATTGCCGTCGCAGGTGATCTTATTCTGGATGTTTATTTGTGGGGAAGCGCAAGCCGCATTTCTCAGGAAGCCCCTGTTCCTGTTGTGCGAGTCAAGAAGCGCACACACAGTCTCGGCGGAGCCGCGAACGTGATGCGTAACGTTGTTACTCTCGGCGGTTCCGTTTACGCGGCAGGTGTTACAGGCAGCGATGATAACGGTAAAACTGTCCGCGAACTGCTTGGCTTCTACGGTATTGATGCTTCTTCTGTTTATGATGATGAAGGGCGCAAGACAACTGAAAAGCAGCGTGTCATTGCAGGCTCACAGCAGCTTGTCCGAATAGATCATGAAGATGTTTTCCCTATTTCAGACGAGCTGCGCAAGCGCTTTGTCGCCGACCTCAAAAGACTCATAAAAGACAAGCTTGTCGATGCTATTATTTTCGAGGACTACGCAAAAGGCATGCTGAATGCCGAAATGCTTCAGGAAGTTACCGATGAGGCTTGTCGCGCTGGAGTTATTACCGCACTTGATCCTCATCCCGGACATCCCCTCGAAGTCAAAAACCTCACTCTGATGACACCCAACCGTTCCGAAGCCTTCGGGCTTGCCGGGATTTACTGTTACGATCCCGTCAGTCCGGTTTCCGAGGACAAGAATCTCAGGGAAGTCGCTGATATTCTTATGCAAAAATGGACGCCTGACTGTCTCCTGATCACTCTTGGAGCCCAGGGCATGGCTCTTTTCCGCAAGGACAAGGAACCTGTTGTGATTCCGACAAAGGCTCGTGAAGTATTCGACGTTTCAGGTGCAGGAGATACTGTTATTTCCGCCTTTACACTTGCTCTTGCCGGCGGTGCCGATCCGATTGAAGCAGCTGAAATTTCCAATCACGCCGCCGGTGTTGTCGTCGGAAAAATTGGAACGGTGTCCGTTACCGTTGAAGAGCTTAAGGACAGTTTCAGAATGGAAGGAAACTCAAAGTGATGAAATCCTCCAAAGCCGCAGTTGTAATTCCTGCCAGATATGGCAGTACACGTTTCCCTGCGAAAGTCCTGGCAAAACTCGCCGGAAAAAGCATTATCCAGAGAGTCTGGGAAAAAGCAGTCGCTTCGGGTGTGGAAGATGTAATTGTCGCCGTTGACGACGAGCGTGTGGCCTCAGTCGTAAGAGATTTCGGCGGAAAAGCCGTGATGACTTCTCCGAATCATCCCTCCGGTTCCGATAGAATTCATGAAGCCTCAGCCTCGCTTGACTCTGATATTATAATCAATGTTCAGGGTGATGAACCGCTGATTCCTTCTTCTGTAATCGCCGAGTTGGCTGAAATCATGAAGAAGAATCCTGCTCTTGAAATGGCTACGGTTGCGGTTCCCTGTCTCAGAAAGGAAGTCGAGTCTAATCCGAACATCGTCAAGCTTGTGATGACTAAAGATAACTATGCCATGTATTTCAGCCGTTCAATGATTCCTTATCTTCGTGAAGGCGGTTCGGAAACAACGGTTTACAGACATTGGGGGATATACGCTTACAGAAAAACCACTCTTGCGAAGTTCGTTTCTCTGCCGGAAGGCGACTACGAAAAGTGCGAAAAGCTCGAACAGCTTCGCGCAATGGAGAACGGAATCCGCATCTATGTGCATGTCAGCAACTTGGAAAGCATAGGCATCGACACGCCCGAAGATCTCGAAAAAGCCGAAAAATATATTGCCGAGAAAGGCCTTTAATCGTGAACGAAGTCAAAATCGGATCTCTTTCTGTCGGCGGTTCAGGCTCCAGACTCCTCTTTATAGGCGGTCCCTGTGTGGCCGAAAGTCCGGAAATCTGTCTGGAAATCGCTGAATTCCTGAAGGGCGTTTGTGCCGAACTGGATATTCAGTACATATTCAAAGCTTCCTTCGACAAGGCGAACAGAAGCAGCGGCTCATCCTTCCGCGGACCCGGCCAGGAAAAAGGGCTGGAAATCCTTGCCTCCATAAAAAAACGTTTGAATCTTCCTGTTTTAAGCGATGTGCATGAAACAAATCAGGTAAAGCCGATGTCTGAACTAGTCGATATATTGCAGATTCCGGCTTTTCTTTGCCGTCAGACTGATCTGCTGCTGGAAGCCGGAAACAGCGGGCTTCCCGTAAATATCAAGAAGGGACAGTTCATGGCTCCC
>JAKJHH010000109.1:12729-12980 GCA_022703965.1 Verrucomicrobiota bacterium | reverse complement strand
TGAAGGAGTCCCCTACTCCTATCTACCTCTCAAAGAATTGCTTGATGTGGCAAATATAGCCTATGAAAAGACCTCACTTCCGGAAGATAAAGCAATAGCTGCTGCCACGCTTGCCCGTGCCTGGTATGCCTCCGGAAACCTTCCGAACGCCATTAAGTTCCAACAGGAAGCGGTAAAGTTGTCGGTCAACACCGATTTCGCCGCCGAAACCGCCAGAATCCTGAACTTCTACCAGAACGCCGCCAGTCTCT
>JAKJHH010000109.1:0-12689 GCA_022703965.1 Verrucomicrobiota bacterium | reverse complement strand
AAGCCAGAGATAATCATCACTCAGCCGATCAGGTGCTGGCCGCAGTCTACGTGGATGATTTCGCCTGTGATGGAATCGGATTCGGCAAGGAAAAGAGCGGCGCGGCAGATGTCATTGATATCCACCGGATGCGGAAGCGGAAGCGTTTTTAAAGTTTTTTCCATTCTGGAATTCTCCATGCCGACAGGAGGAAGCACAGGGCCTGGAGCAATCCCATTCACACGGATATCTGGAGCCCACTGCAAAGCCGCCGTCAAAGTAAGTTCCGCAAGAGATTTTTTTGACAAGCTGTATGAGGCTCCAAGCGGATCATTCTTTACAATACGCTGATCCAGCATATTGATTACCAATCCTTTTGAATTCTGCTCAAGACATCCGCTACGGAAAATTTTCATCATCTCAAAGGGAGCGAAAAAGTTGATATTGTACTGTCTCAAAGCCTCAGCATAGGACTCTGCCGCCAAGGATTTCATATCAAAAACAGATGCATTATTAATAAGAATGTCGGAAAGAAATAAAGTCTCCCTAAGACTTTCAACGGAAGCGACATCAGAAAGATCACAAGATACAGTACGGTGTCCCTTGGCAGTACCGCCCAATTCATTCAGGAGAGCGTTAGCTTCACTGGCAGATTTAGAGTAATGAATAATCAGTTTTGATCCGGCTGCGGCAAAGGCAAGAGCCAAAGAGCGTCCGACACGTTTTGCAGCTCCACTTATAAAAACCGTAGTAGAATTCAAAAGCATAAAGATGAACAATCCCCTGAATATTGGCTTATCATTTTATCCATACAAGATACAATGGCAATCATGCGGAGACAAGTCAAGTCGGAAAAATCAGGCAGCCGGAGCGGAGGAATCGCCGCCGGGAGTCGGAGCTGGCGGAGGCGGAACCGCTTTTGACTTAACCGCATCACGAGTCAGCCATCCTGAGTTGAAAATCGTAATCAGAGAATACGGGCCGACCCATGAGAGAGCCAAGAAGTTGAAAACACCGTAAACATATGACCAGAGCGCTTCATTGCGACTGTAACGGCTGGCGTAAACGAAAGCCGGAATGGTCGACCAGAAAATAATCATCGTAATCGAACCGTAAAGGAACGCGGCAGGAGCAATCAGCAAAGCATAAAGAGAAAAGAGAATAAAGAAAAGAGGAGTAATCATCCAGAGAAGACTCATAATAATGTTGATCTGTATGCCGAGGAGATTTTCATCCTCAAGGTCAAAGCGCTTGAAAACGAATGAGCACATCGAGAAGTTTTCACGGATATTACTACGTTCCCAACGGAGGAACATCTTGCAAAGACCTCTATAAGTGATGGGAACATTTGTATAAACTACAGCGTTCTGCTGGAACACAATATCATAACCGTCACGGATAAGCATATTGGTGAGGGCGCGGTCTTCACCGATATTTGCTGGCTTGCCCCAGAATTTCTGAGTCAGCCATTCGTCAAGCACATTCAAGACCAGATTCTTGCGGTATGCGCTGAGAGCGCCGGGCGTACAGAGAACAGAACGGATAACGCTCTGAGCAGAACGGATAAACTCAAAACTGAATACGAAGTTGACGTCAAGCATCTTTGGAAGTATACCTTCGTCAAGATTGAGAACACGGATATTACCGGCAACAGCCCCAATTTTCTTGTCTCCGACGAAGGGAGACATGAGATTTCGGAGAGCGACCGGAGTAACGATAGAATCGCTGTCGACAGTGACAACGATATCGCCCATGGCCATTCTTACCCCGACACCGACAGCACCGCGTTTACCACCGTTCTTAACAAGATTAACTGCCTTGACGCGCCCATTTGATTCGGCAGCGCCTTTCGACATCCATTCCCAAGTATCATCTTTACTTCCATCATTTACAGCAATGATTTCCAGTTTATCAACCGGATAATCGCTCTTCAGAAGACTGTCAATCGTAATCAGAACATGCTTACCTTCATTGTAAGCAGGAACAATGACTGTACATGTCGGAAGATCCGCGTCCGAAGCAGCCGGACAGGGCTTGTACTGAAAAATCAGCAAGGCCTGCCATGCGAAATAAAAGATATTGACAAGCAGAATCGCAAAGCCGATAATCATCGCTGAAATATCTACTCTGTCGTCAAAGAGAATAAGACTCATCGTATTGTATGCAGAAGAAAACAGAGTCACGAAGGAAAGAATAACGACAAGGAAGGTAAGAAGCTTGATGAAGTTGGCAAGCTCAATTTTTTCGGTAATTTCCTGTGTTCTGTCAATAGTTCTGTCGACTATTTCATAGGTATCTTCTTTAGCCGACTTGATATAATCATCCATGAAGTCAGCAAAATGCTGCATGCCTGAAATGATTTTTCTTAGAGGTTTAAGGATTGCTATTGTAACTTTTACTTTTATATTTTTCGACATATAACGCTTGTACTCCGGGATAATAAGCCCATAATATACTATTGAAGAGACAAATAATCAACATAAATACTGAAAAGCAAAGTCTATGTGCGGAATTTCAGGGATCGTAAACATTGATGGAAAAACACCATCAAAAGAAATTTTAGGCAGAATGACGGATTCCATGACTCACAGGGGACCGGATGACTCCGGGCTTTTCATTCACGAAAATACAGGACTGGGACATCGCCGCCTTTCGATCATCGATCTTGGCGGAGGCAGTCAACCGCTTTCCAACGAAAGCTCCGAAATATGGACTGTCTTTAACGGCGAAATTTATAACTACCGTGAACTCCGAGACCAACTGAAAGCGGAAGGGCATATTTTCAAAACTGCCAGCGATACGGAAGTAATCGTACATCTATATGAAAAATACGGCAAAGATTTTGCGACCCGTCTGGAAGGGATGTTCGCAATCGCAGTTTATGACCGCAGAAAAGAAAAGCTGATTCTGACCCGTGACCGTCTGGGGAAAAAACCGATCTGCTATTTTTACACTAAGAATATTTTTGCGTTTTCAAGCGAAATATCCTCACTCAAAAAGCATCCAGACTTTCCCGAAGAACTTAATTTTCAGGCATTGCATGAGTATTTTTCTCTGCAATATATATCGGCTCCGGACACAGCCTACAAAAAAGTCTTCAAACTAATGCCGGCCTCCACAATGGAACTTGACACCATAAGCGGAGAGTATAAGATCGAAACTTACTGGCAACCTGATTTCCACAAAAAAACGTCCATGAACTTTCAGGAGAGTTCGACGCATTTGCGAACACTGATGGAAAAAGCTGTCGAAAAGCGTCTTGAATCAGATGTTCCTCTCGGAGTCTTCCTTTCCGGCGGCATTGACTCAGCCATTGTCTGCGGGCTCATGGCAAAGAAATGCCTAACGGATGTCAAAAGCTTCTCAATCGCCTTCGAGAACCCTCTATATGACGAATCCGAACTGATAAAAAGATCTGCATCACACATTGAACACATAAGTGGCAGAACACTGTCAAAACACATGCAGACAGTTAATCCTGCGGATTTCGACGCGCTGATAAGGCTGATAAGCAATCTTGGGGAGCCCTTTGCAGATGCCTCACTGCTTCCGACCTTCATGCTGAGCCGATTCACAAGAGAACACGTCACCGTTGCCATGAGCGGGGACGGTGCGGATGAGCTTTTCGCCGGATACGACAGATACAGAGCAATGAAAGCACTAAGGCCATTCGACCTTGTTCCGCATCCGCTTCGCAAAGCATTATCTCAGGCATTTTCTGCAATACTGTTCCATGAGCCGGACGAACGGACAAGAACAGGCCGTCTGAAAAGAATAGTCAAATCCATGGGGGCGGAATACCGTCATCGCTACCATGATATGACGGTAAGATTTTCGGATCAACAGAAAAATGAGCTTTACGCGGAAAAATTCATACCTCATAAACCCTTCAAAAGCAGCAGAGAACAGCTATCGGGAATACTTTCCAGATGCAGTTCAAGGGACAGCACGGAAATACTTCAGGAACTCGACCTTTTATGCTATCTGCCCGGAGACATACTAGTCAAAGCGGACACTGCTTCGATGGCTGCATCACTGGAAACAAGAAGTCCATTCCTTGACCGGGAAATCGTCGAATTTGCCGCAGCGCTTCCTGAAAAATGGAAACTGAACAGGAAACAAGGCAAATATATTCTTCGAGAGACCTTCAAAGATCTGATTGCACCTGAAATCCTCTGCTCCAAAAAGCGCGGCTTCGGAGTCCCATTGTCCTTCTGGTTCAGAAATCAATGGAAGGAGCTTCTGAAAAGCTGCCTGCTCGACGGCTTGGCAGTCGGCGAAAAATTTCTGAATAAAAAGAGACTTGAGGAAATGATTTATCTGCATCAGTCCGGCAAACGTGACTACAGTTATCAGCTGTGGGCATTGCTTGTATTTGAGATCTTTCTGGAAAACAGAAACTCCTGAGCATCATGTCCTGCCAAAAAAACACGGTGAAACGCCTTACCATGTTTACCGGGAAAAATCTCTCCTGATTTCTTAAAGCCGATCTTACTCAATTTTCTGAAACCATCATGATTTGTCGTTTCGACAAAGTATTCAATAATGTCAAAATGCTTTCTGAAGATCTGAAAATATTTCCGCCCTCCGAGAATTACAGCCCCGGTTCTGACTGAACTGGCATCGTCACAAGCAGCAAGCCACAGACTGCCAGTTCTTGACATGATCTGAGCCGATGCAACTCCGAATATGCAGATAGGAACTCTCCTTCTTAAACAGGTAAATGAAATCGGAGACATGGAAAAAGACTTTGTAAGGAACTCATATGGACGACATCCACTGAAAGTCCACATGAATTCCTTGTCCTTAGTTCTCAACTTGCTTATGATCTGATAAATGTGTCCAGTTTCAGCCGGAACTATTGATAAATCCTGAAACATATTCCCCCCTTTTTTTAATTAAAAATCCTTAAAATCACTGTCATCCAAAGGGAGAACAGATTCCGCCTTCAAATTTTTCCCTGATGTTTTGCCATTGCCGGGCGCTGCGCTGATCACTTTGGGCTTTTTCACAGAAAGGGACGCAGGCTCCGATCTTGTTCTTGCAGGAATGGAACTTAGCTTGGCACGATGAGTCCCAGATGAAAGCTCCTGCGCAGATGAATTGCGGTGTCCATTGACGAATATATAGAGTTCCGCAACCATTTCATCAAGCTGGCGCGCCTGCCCCGCAAGTTCTTCAGATGAGCTTGAGCTTTCTTCAGCTGTTGCGGCATTCTGCTGAACAACTTTATCCATTTCGGCAACCGCGGTATTAATCTGCTCAATACCGACCGACTGTTCCTTGGAAGCAAGAGCAATCTCTCCGACAAGCTCTTCGACGCGTCCAGCGATCTCCTGAATTCCGCCCAGTGCCTTAGAAAGTTCAGATGCGACATTCACCCCGGATTCCGCCACTGTTTTCGACTTGTCTATAAGCGCGGAGGTGTTTTTAGCTGCTTCAGCGCTTCTCTGAGCAAGGTTTCTGACTTCCTCGGCGACAACGGCAAAACCTTTTCCGGCTTCACCTGCTCTGGCGGCCTCTACAGCGGCATTCAGGGCAAGGAGATTGGTCTGGAAAGCGATCTCATCAATAGTCTTGATAATCTTGGAGGTTTCATCGGAAGATTTCTTGATGCTGTCCATGGTTTCGCTCATGCGATCCATTGATTTCACACCTGAGGAAACGAGGACACCGGCTTCCTTGGCAATCTCGCTGGCATGTCCGGCGTTTTCCGAATTTTTCTTTATCATCGCTGTTATTTCTTCGACAGTGGCACTGGTTTCTTCTATGCCGGATGCCTGTTCATTGGCTCCCTGCGCAAGCATCTGACTTGCAGAAGCAACCTGTCCTGACACTTCGGAAACCTGTTCCGAACCGCTGCTCAAGCCCATGGCAAGACTGTTAAGCCTGTTGTTGATTGCACGGGCAATGAAATAGGCAAGCCCCAACCCCATGAGGATTGATCCCAGAACGACCCAAATGACAAGCTTCTCTGTAAAATTTGAATTAGCGACGGCAGATTTACCGACGGTCTCCCCATATTTTTTATTCCAATCGACCATTGCGCGAAGGGTGTCGATAACAACTATCATACTGGGATCAAGTTCTTTGCGCATAATCTCCATGGCTTCCGCCTGTTTATTCTGTCGGCTTAATACCAGAATATCTTCCCGAGCCTTCCTGAATTTTACGATAGCATTTTTTAGTGTATCAAAATTTTTTCTGTCTTCATCGTTTGAAATCTGTTTCTCATAGAGAGCCAAAGTCTCATTAATTGTCTGTCCCCCTCTGGCAATTCTGGCTTCTACATCCGCGATCTCCTTGGGGTCGGTCTCCAGAAGATGTCTGTGCGTAAGAAGAACTCCCTGACGTACTTCACCGTTTGCAATGCCTATATACATAGCGCCCGGAAGCGCGTCATTACTGAGAATGACAATGTCTTTTTTTATTTTCCTCATCTGAATGAAAACGACCACCCCTAGTATAAAAATAATGGCCAGTATGGACATAAAGCCCAAGAAAATTCTCCGTCCAGCAGTCAACTTCATAAATGTCCTCCATGTCAGTTGTATTTTAATCAATTCATACGGAAGCATAAACAAGACAACCCCAAAATACAGTCTAGGATAAACATGTATTATATAAAAAGACTACAGCATAAAAACAGCCCCCATAGCAATAGGCTGAGTAGATGCAGATAACCCTTTTAGCAATAAGATATTTCCTAGGACTAAAACATATATTAGGAAAACAGGTGCATCTATCAGTAACTAACAAACTTTATTATCCTTGAAAGGATAATACAAGGATATATTTCCATTTTTTTTTGATTTTTTATTCTTTGACTGTTAAAAATCTCATTGCAAAGACTTCATTGCGGAGAAAGAATGCAGTCACAAAATAAAGAGGGGGCTACAAGTATGAACAAGTATTTTTCAAAAGTTTATGCCGGTCCTCACAAAAAACAGAAGAAAAAATCAATATCAGCATTAGTTTTATCCTTTAAATCAATACTCGGAGCTTCAAAACTCATTCTTGGCAACAATGAAAAAGTCAACATTAATTCGGGCTGCACCTTATGAAACTATCTCCTGCAATAGTTACGGCATTGCGAAAAGCCATAGAACACGCCGGAACCCAAACCGCATTTGCGACATTAACTGGAGTTCGTCAGAACAACCTTGCCAGATATCTTTCCGGCACAATAAAAAAAGTCGAGCAAGAGACATGGGAAAAACTATTCCCCCATATTAAAGCTTTCATGGCGGAACATGAACTGCAAAAATTTCAGAGACAGCTTTTGCCGTCCCTACATGAGTCAATTCCTCCAGACAACACAAGATTGGAATTCATCCGTCACATTTGCTACAGTAAGGAACTTGATGCAGAAACAAAACTTAGACTAATTAAAGAAGTTCTCGAAAATACATAGAATGGATTTGCTCTGGAAAAACTGAGGCGATGACTGTATATTATTAAATTATGATCTCTTTACTAAGGTATCAAAGAAATGTCAATAGCTACGGCAAAGCAGTTTTTCCATAGAACAGAACTTGTACTGGGCGCCCGTGTTCTGGAGCGACTGAAGAACAGCAAAGTCATTCTCTTCGGAGTCGGCGGAGTAGGTTCGTGGTGTGCGGAAGCGCTTATCAGGACAGGAATATCCCACCTGACAATAGTTGACGCAGATCTGATATGTCCAACGAATGTAAACAGACAGAGACAGGCACTTGCGAAAAACATTGCGCACCCCAAGGCGGAAGCTCTCGCAGGAATGCTGAGAGAGATCAATCCTGAAGCGGAAATCACTGCGCATAAAGTGCTTTACAGCGCCGAAACATGCGATCAATTCAAACTGGAAGAATATGACTACGTCCTTGATGCCATCGACAGCCTGAAAGACAAGGTATTGCTGATCCAGAAAGCTCAGGAATCAGGCGCAACTCTTTTTGCCTCAATGGGAGCGGCGGCTAAAGTGGATCCGACTCAGATAAGAACAGTGCCACTCGACAAAACAAAACACTGTCCGCTGGCAAGAAATGTCAGAAAACTGCTTAGCAAAGCAGGAACTCCAATGAAGTTCCTTTGTGTCTACAGCGAGGAATTTCCCTCCGAACCTCAATCCGAAAGTTTCTGCGGAAGCACCATATGCGCCTGTCCGGATAAAGAAGAAGTCAATCTCTGCGCTAAAAAAGCCAGAATCAATGGGAGTCTGATACAGGTTACAGCCCCCTTCGGTTTTGCCCTCGCGGCTCTTGTGATAAACGACATCACCGCGAAGACGAAAGAATAAAGCTCAGGGGATATTGGCTGAAATCACATGCAGACTACCATGAGGGACGTTGTCCAGAAGTCTTCGAATTACCTTGCATTTTGCCCGGAAAAGAAAGAATATAGGACGATCAGTGTCTGACATCGACTCGTAATTCCCCTGCCCTTTGGCGATGATCAGGTCAGCACTGTTGAAGACTTCAAGAAATTCCGGAGACGAATGCTTTACCGATACACCTGGAGTACAGTCGCCGGTTGTAATGACGCGTTTAGGAAGTCCGGCAAGCCCGGAAACCTCAAGCTCTCTCAGCGTGAGATCATTTAGAATAGGAGCGCCTCTGACAGCCAGAGTCAGCTTTGATGCGTAGGGCTCTATCAGGAGACGGTCGAAAACGGCTTCTCCGCAGTTGTCTGATATGTACAATATATTTGAGGCCGAATCAAGACAGCGTTTCAATTTTTTAACAGAGTCAAGGTCAAGCGGAGCCTGAAAAGCCTGGCGGATTTTCTCATAAGCATCCTCAAGTTTAAAATGAATGTCGGCTCCATAATCAATGATATTCCCCGCGATGACAACACGGATAAGCATTTCAAACGGGTCGGCGGCATCAGCGATATCCTTGCGCAGGGAAGGAAGAAGTTCGAGGGCAAAATCGGTGGATTTGTCCTTGACATCCAGATAAGGATCTTTGACTCCGGTGACCTCGCGGATAATTTTATGTATTTCGCGAGCCATTTCGGGCGGAGTCGTAGCCATATCAAGATCGGCGGCACGCCGCATGACTTCGCGCAAAATTTTGAGCTGCGCATCCTCATCGGAGGTAAGCATTCTTGAAACATGAAGAGCATGCTCAATAAAACAGGGCATACAGTCAATAGTACTTTTCATTTCATCCTCTGATTAATCTTCAGGAATGAAACATATAAACATAATCCTGCTTTATCAAGCATGTGGAAGAATCATTTTTTACCTGTTTTTTCCTGAAGCGCATCAATGATCTCTTTATTTTTCTTGACAAACTCAGTATTTCCATACTTAGTTTTGAAGGTATTAAGTTCTCCGATGAGTTTTCCGACAGCCATGGACGGGATATATTTTTTCTTGACTGCCGCCACTGCCGCCGAATAATTCGGTCTTGTAAATTGGATACCAAGATTCTTCAGGATCAGTTCAAGCTGATTACGGGCTGCATAGTCATTCACCACTGGAGCGAGAAACTGTCCAAGCCCCATAGGCAGTTTTGAAAGATATTCCGAGAGAGCCAAATAATCCTCTGCACTCATGCAGAAAAGAGTCGCGGCAAGATTCTGATCAGCGTCTTTCGATATATAGACGAGCTTTTTGTCAAGCAGAAGATCCTTGAAAGTGAAGCTTGGAATCTGGGACGCCTTGGCATCACAGAAAACGGTATCACCGGATACGTTGGCTATAAGAACAGGAATCTCGCCCTTTCCGGCAAGACTTATATTGATCTTCTTGCCTACGGAAGTCTTCATTTCTTCCATGAAAGCTTCTTCGGCTTTCAGGTAAGAATCCAGACTGAACTGAAACTTGTCTACTAGAGGTTTAGCTACAATATAATCACGTTTTGCTCCATATTTGCGAACAAGAGAATTCATCTCTTCAAGATTCATTGTCAGCATAGCAGTTGCAAAGGACTTTATAAAGGGTTCCATGAGTTCTGTCATACGGTCTCTGGCTGTTTTTACGGAAGCCTCCAGCTCCGTCCTGATATCAGAAGTCTCATTGACATCCGACTCATTATAAAAACGAAGATACTGCAAGGCCGCATCGTAGTCACAATTCTCAATAAAGTCTTTTACCTTGCGACGAATTACAATATCATTAGTCTTCTTGGAACTTGAGGTCTTTGCAACAGGCGTTTTGGAAGAGGATTCCGCATCTGCTTCCTTCGCTTCCGGAGCATTCTTATTAAGCGAACCGAGAAGAGACATGCGAGCAATGCGACTGGATTCCTTTAGCGGGCCGTTATACTCCAGAATCAGGTTTGCGGCTTCATCTCCTTTGCCTTTGAGCATCAGATCGGAAGCCTTGTTTCCTAGACTGTTGATGATTTCGGCTATCTTCTTTTCCTTCATCTTGTTGAGACGGGAAAGTTCACGGTCAATAGAGTTCATGTAGTTGTCATTATTAGCCTCAGATGCCTTTTCATAAGCGGCTTCGCAAAGCTGTATGACTTCCTCAATGCGATCTGAATCAGAAGCATAGATTCCCTTCGCATCAGCCACCATCTCTTTCACGGCCTGTTCAGGATCTCTGGAATAAGACTGACGAGCGACAAAAACAGTTTTTAGCTCAGCTTTCTTCTCCGGAACAGGAGCCTTCACTTCCTTTACCGGAGTCTCTTTGTGTTCAGGCACTGGCTTGGACTGCTCCGCGACTTTTTCGGCTTCTTTCACAGGAGCCGCTTCCTTTGCCTGTGTTGTCTTATTGGCAGCAGCCTTCTTCGGAGGCGGAGCTGGAGGCGGCGCAGAAGGTTTGGATATGAAATAGAAGACCAGAGGAATCGCCAGTAATGCCGCAACTCCTGCTGCAAGAATGATATATTGCTGGGAAGAAACTTTTTGCTGAGTCGGCTTCAGCATGACAGAAGACGGAGGATTCTTGCTCTGAAGCGGCTGAACCTGCTTATTGTGATCCTTGTCTATTTTCAGTATCTGCTTTTTGAACTGCTGCTTCTGCTTCTTGTCCAGTTTGATAGCCTGAGTCAAGCCGGTCAATCCACTGGTTTCTGTGGAAACCTCCTCCTCATTCTTCTTTTTATACTCATTCAGGTTTATATGCTGTTTTTCGGCATTAAATGACTCAATCAAAGCGTTCAGGTCAAAAATCAGGCTGTCCCAGTCACGGTAACGGTCATCGGACTGACTGCAAATCAGACGCACCATAAGTTTGAGGCAGGATTCCGGAATTCCGCACTTGGCAAGCACGGAATAAAGCTGCATTTCCGTAAGATTTGATGAGTCAAAGGGATGCTCTCCAATCAGAATAAAAAAGAGCAGGCGTCCCAGAGAATACATATCCGGGGACGGATCAAGGAATTTCCGCTGTCCCGCCAGAAATTCAGGGCACATATAGTTTTTATCCCAGAGATTGAAACCGCTCTGAATAAGCTTGGAGTCCGCCAGAAGAAACGGATATATAAAGGAGTCCAGAATATTGACCTGCAAAGTTCTGCCACAGACAATATTCTGAGGCATCACATTAAAATGCGGATTTGATGATTTTTTCCAGCATCGCCCCATTATTTCGGCGATATTGCGGCATATTACAAGTCCCTGCTTGGGTTTCATCGGCCCGATTGAGATTATATAATCCATCAAGTCAAAAGATTCGGATTCAATCTCGTAAACGAAAAAACTCTTTCCCTTCTTAGCGGATGCCTCAACCATAAAAGGCAGTCCTTCCACCGAGAAGCGGCTGCTTTCGCTGATGTAACGAAAAAACGAGTTATAGTCTCTAATGTTTTTAGACACAAAAGAACTGGGAAGCCTGAAGAGGAGATCTTTTCCGTTTTCTTTCCGATCTGTCGAACTGACAATATAGCTTGACCAGAGGAAATTGGTGCTGAAAAGACTTTTTATCGTGTAAGATTCAAACTTGGTTCCGGGAACAATCACTGGTTCCGGAACTACCTGCATATAGGAGCAACAGGGGCATGCCACCCACTCCCCGATAAACTTGAAGTCAGAATGTATAACATTCTCACAAGCCGGACATTGAAAGTCAAGATGCATAGGTTGAATCCCCTCTTTCTATTTTCCTTGTACAAGAAACAACTCTATATGTCAATAAAGTTTTTTCAAACGCAATTAAAACATCTGCTTAACATTAAGCACAAAGAAAAGCAGAAGATCAAAAAAGAAGGCTCCGCCCAAAGCGGCGATACTGATGATTTTCATTCCTGAAAAGAGAAGCCGAGGAGACGCCGAGCGGACAGAAGAAGCATTCATGACGGGATATTCCTGAGCCTCTCCATCGTAGTAATTGAGCCCGCCAAGACGTATCCCGAATCCGCCAGCCACGGCAGCTTCAAGCCACCCTGCATTAGGACTCTTATGTTTAGCGCTATCCGCAAACGCAACCTTGCATGCCGGAAAAAAACGTCCCCTCACAAGCAGAAACGCCAGCGGTATAAAAATAATGCCGCAGAGCCGTGCAGGAATCAGATTTAAAAGATCGTCAAATCTTGCCGCAGCCCATCCGAAATCGTGATAACGCTCATCCTTGTGACCGAACATGGAGTCCATAGTGTTAGCCATCCGGTACATGAAAATGCCGGGAAGTCCGAAAAGCATCAGATAAAAAAGCGGAGAAATAATTCCGTCTCCAAGACTCTCGCTCAAAGTTTCCAGCGCGGCTCTGGATATTTCTCTCCTGTTCAAGTTCACTGTATCGCGCCCCACTATCATGGAGAGGTTTTTCCTTGCTTCCA
>JAKJHH010000108.1 GCA_022703965.1 Verrucomicrobiota bacterium | reverse complement strand
AAAAAATCAAGAACTCAAACAAAAAAACTTTAAAAAAAATTCAAACTAGTTAAAATCGTCAAAAGGCCAAAGTAAAGTAAGCCGTCCGAAATGGACGGCTTTTTTATTTCTGTCAATAACAGTTTACATGCATCCTATCAGTCTACGCAGAGATTTAACAGGAAAAAAGTATTGCGGGAATAGACAAAAGCATTCTTCATCATTATTTTACTCACGTTAAGTTCATTGCATATAAACAAAATAATTCAGGAAGGACGGAGTCAGAAAATGGCAGGAATATTCAAGGCCTACGACATTCGCGGAATATACCCGGAACAGCTCAATGAAAAAACAGCGGAAAAAATAGGAAAAGCATTCGTCAGCTTCCTCGGCGCGAAGAAAGTCGTCGTCGGCATGGATATGAGACCGCATTCAATTCCTCTCTTCAATGCTCTTGCCAAAGGCATTACAGACATGGGAGCCGATGTGATAAATATAGGACTCTGCTCAACTCCGATGTCCTATTTTGCAAACGGCACACTCGGCGCGGACGGAAGCATAATGATTACAGCTTCGCACAATACAAAAGAATGGAACGGATTCAAGCTCTGCCGCAAAGAAGCGATTCCGATAAGCGGACTCACAGGTATTGCCGATATCGAAGCACTTGTGCTTGCTGACAAGTTCACTCCGGCTGCTGATAAAGGCAAAATCTCGCAGGCGGATGTATCAGAAGGCTATGCTAAATTTCTGAAGTCCCATGCAAAACTCAACAAAAAACTTAAAATTG
The DNA here is from genome assembly GCA_022703965.1 of Verrucomicrobiota bacterium. Lineage (GTDB taxonomy): Bacteria > Verrucomicrobiota > Lentisphaeria > Victivallales > UBA1829 > JAKJHH01. Next base: position 12,280 of record JAKJHH010000108.1, on the reverse strand, counting down.
TTGTCGATTATGCAAACGCAATGGGATCATACGAAATCGCCGGAATCGAAGATCTCTTCGAAATCATACCTCTTTATAAGGAACTCGACGGCAACTTCCCGAACCACGAAGCCAATCCGCTCCATACCGCGACGCTTGATGATCTCCGCAAAAAGGTCATTGAAACCGGTGCTGTTTTCGGTGCAGGATTCGACGGAGACGCAGACCGTTGCGGATTTGTTGATGACAAGGGTGAAATCATTCCGATGGATCTTTTTACAGCCCTGATCGCTCAGGACATCCTTTCGGAAGGACCTGCGACAATTCTTTACGACCTCAGAAGCAGCTGGTCTGTAAAAGAATGCATAGAAGAAAACGGCGGCAAAGCAGTGATGTCCAGAGTCGGACATGCCTTCATCAAGGCACAGATGAGAGAGACTGGCGCAGTATTTGCCGGAGAGCTCTCAGGCCACTATTACTTCAAGGAAAACTTTGTTGCTGAATCACAGGGGCTAGCGCTTATCAAGCTTGCAAACCTTGTCTGCAAAAAGAATAAGTCCGTAAGCGAGATGGTTGCCCCGCTGAGAAAATACTATGCCAGCGGCGAAATCAATTCAAAAGTTTCGGACGTCAAACCGATTCTTGCCAAGATCAAGGAAAAATATACAGACGGACGCATGTTTGAACTTGATGGTATTTCCGTAGAATATCCGACATGGTGGTTCAACGTCAGATCATCCAACACAGAACCACTTGTCAGACTTATAGTTGAGTCGAAAAATCAGGCCGAAATGGAACAGAAGAGAGATGAACTTCTCAAGCTGATTCGCGGCTGATTTCAGAGACAGTTAAGACTAGAAAGCGGATTTATTTTCAGATAAATTCGCTTTTTTTATTTGCAATGAAAAAAAACTGTTGTATTATAAGGCTCCTCAATCAAGGTGGCGGCTTAGCTCAGCTGGTTAGAGCGATGGAATCATAATCCACAGGTCTGGGGTTCAAGTCCCTAAGCCGCCACCAACTTTATTCCTTTTTTCTTCAAAAAGACTAATTAAGTCTATTTTATTCGTTAGTCCCGCGTGTATTTTATCGCATTCAGCGAACAATTAGGACTTCCAGCGCATGAACGAAAGCGGAATTCAAAAAAAATACATATATATGGCAGTTGGAATCCTGGTATTCTTGGTTGCCGTTGCCGTGTACTCGCGCTGGGGCTGGATGGAAGCCAAAAGAACACTGCATCAGCATTTGATGAACATAGCAATACACACGGCCTCAACCCTATCTCCGGATCGGATTGCCAAGCTTGATTTTTCGGAAGACGACAGGAAAAATCCTGTTTATAACCGTATCTGTTCACAGCTGAGGGCTTATTCCAATGCAATTCGCCAGAAGAGCATCTATACAATCGCCCGTAAAAATGGAGTTTATGTTTTCGGCCCTGAGAGTCTTAGCGAAGATGATGCCATGGCTTCTCCGCCGGGGACTGTATACCGTGAAGTACCGGAGGAACTGAAACAAGTTTTCAGAGACGGAAAAGCAGTCAGTACGGGACCGATCTCAGATGAATATGGGACGTTTTTAAGTGCGTTTGCTCCTATCTGCGATCCTCGCAGCGGAAAAGTCATTCTTGTTCTAGGCATAGATATGCCGATTGACGAAGCACGTTCTTACACGCTCAATTATATGTTGACGCCGTTGCCATATGCGATTCTTCTTGTTGGTCTATTCATTGCCTATATGCTAGCGTCAAGAATCAAAGGGCGAGGCAAATTTGTAAAATACAGCGGCACTGTTCTGGCTTTCTGCGGAGGCCTGACAATTACAATTGCGGCAACACATCTTATCAGCCGGAAAGAAGCCATTCATCAGAATGAAATTTTTCTCCATATGGCATCAGAAAGCACTCTTGCACTTGAGACGACCTGGAAAAGTTTCCGCGAAATGCTGAATATTACAGGGAGTTTTATAAGTGACAGTGACTATGTATCCCATGAAGAATTTGAAAATTTCAGTATTTTTCTCGGCAAAAGCGAGATTGTAAATGCATATGGACTCATCAGCATTCTTCAAGAAAAGCAGTTTGAAATAAAGTACTATCACGGAGCCTATCTTTCACCGCAGAAAAACAAAATGATTTTAGATAATTCCATCTTGCAAAAAGTACTAAGTAACGGAATGCCCTTGGCGAATTCATCTTTCATGGATGAAAGCAGCCATGAAATGTCCATCATCATATATGCCCCAGTATCATTGAAAAAGACTGGAAACACAGAAATATTTTTTGCGGAAGTTTCTGCTCAAAATCTTATGAATGTCACATTTCGCAAAACAGTTCAGGCGAATTCCAGCAACCAGCTGAAAATAACATTCTGCGAAACATCTCAAGATAAATTACCTCAAAGAATTGTATCATGGCCTGAGTCCATTCCTGGAACAGATAGAACGCTAAGGATTCCGACATATTACACAGACAGTTTCAGCACCGTCTATCCGGTGTTCATATTCGGAAAAACCTATCTTACTGTGATTTCTCCTGGGCAGGCGTTTTTCTATTTATATCCAGGCAGAGTAGCCTTGCTTTGCCTGATCAGCGGCCTGGCACTTACAATTGTCCTCTCTGGAATGCTTCATTACATGAGCAGCCGCAGGGACGAGCTTGAAAAACTGGTCTCGGAAAGAAACAGGATTCTTCACGAGAACGAAAACCGTCTCTCTGCCATTCTCCGCTCAATCGGAGATGGAGTTATTGCAACAAACCCACAGGGACAGATAACCGATATGAACGAAGTCGCAGAGTTCCTCTGCGGCTACTCACTTGAAGAAGCCAGGGGAAAAAATCTGCTCAGTGTCTTGAATACTTTCCATGGAAACAGCGAGGAACATGCTGAAGATCCGGTCAAGTGTATCATAGCCAATATGGTTCCGGCTCAGGAAAAGGATCTTGTACTTGTCAGCCAAGACGGTGACAGGAAGCAGATTGCGCAAACAGCAGCTCCTATCAGAAGTGCTGACGGGAAAATATCTGGTGTGGTAATAGTATTCCGCGATATTACGGACGAGTTTATTATCCAGAAGGAAATCCATGCGAGCAGGGAACGTTTTGCTCAAATTGCCTCACAGAGTCGCGAAATAATATGGGAACTGGACGAAAATCTTCTTTTCCGCTATATAAACAGAACCTGTCCGCTTCTGCTTGGATTTCAGGAATTCGAGGCAACCGGCAGGATGCACTTCTATGATCTGATGCCGCCGCAAGCGCAACTGGCAGCCAAGGCGTTTTTCAACAGTTCTGAATCGATGGAAAAGGGGTTTTCAGACTATTCACATCAGTTTGTTACGAAAAACGGGAAAGTGATGGAATTTTTATCGAATGGACTGCCGATCTGCACCCCGGATGGACGCTTTGCCGGCTATCGAGGTTCAAGTAAAGACATAACAGAACTAAAAAATGCCGAAAAAGACTTGCAGGCCAGTGCGGAAACTCTTCAAACACTGGTGGACAATCTTGCCTTTGGAGTGCTCCTGATAGAACCAGGAACTCACATCATAAAGCGAGTCAATCGTTCGGCTTCTGAAATGATAGGACTGCCGCCGGAACAGATCATCGGACGCGTCTGCCATAAGTTCATATGCCCTGCCAACAACACAGGGGAATGTCCAATGGACAACTCATCTGCAATAATGGACAACAGTGACAGGATACTTTTAAGAAAAGACGGCATAGAAATTCCGATTCTTAAAACAGTGAAGAAAATAAAAATCAGAAACTCCGACTACCTTCTGGAAAGCTTTGTAGATATCAGTGACAGGAAGAAAAACGAGGAAAATCTCCGCGAAATAAATCAGCAGCTTGAAGACGCAACTGCGCTTGCAAATTCCATGGCTGCACAAGCTGAAATGGCAAACATCGCCAAAAGTGAATTCCTTGCCAACATGAGCCATGAAATAAGAACTCCCATGAATGGAGTAATCGGCATGTCCAGCCTGCTTCTGGAAAGCCAAATGGGGGAAGCCCAGCGCCGCTATGTGGAAGTAATCAAGGACAGTGCCGAAACCCTGCTCGCAATAATTAATGAAATCCTTGATTTCTCAAAGATTGAAGCCAGAAAAATGGTTCTGGAAAAAATCCCTTTCAATATCAAAGAATTGCTGGAGGACAGCACAGAAATACTTGCGGTAAAAGCTCAATCCAAAGGACTGGACATCAACTGCGTTGTCGCGGAGTCAGTGCCGGACATCTTTATCGGCGATCCTTACAGGCTTCGTCAGATACTCATCAACCTTGGCGGCAACGCAATAAAATTTACCGAGAAAGGCGAAATTCTCATAAGTTTAGAAATGGAAAATCTGAAAGAGGGGCTTATCAAGATTTCAGTCAACGACACAGGCATAGGTATACCAACGGACAAGCAAGAAGATCTGTTTAATCCATTCTCGCAGGTAGACGGCTCTACAACAAGAAAATACGGAGGGACAGGACTTGGCCTTGCAATTTCACGTCAGCTCGTCGAACTGATGGAAGGCACAATCGGTCTGGATAGTGAGGAGAAAAAAGGCTCGACATTCTGGTTTACAGCAAAAATGGCAAATCCTGAAGAAGAGTATCCTGCGCACCATGCGATATCGAAGCATGCGGATAAATTCTCTGTTATACTGACCAATATCAAAGCCCCCCTGCGGAAGCATATTGCGAATATTCTGAGAGAATGGGGGATCCAAGCAGTAAAGGAGATCGACAGCCCTAATGATCTCAATGCAATTGCGAACTCAATATCTCAGGATAAAACTAACATTGTATTTCTGTCCTCAACAAGAGAAGACCTTGTCTTTGCTGAATCAATACGTCAGCTTGAAGGAAAACTCAAGATTGTTCTTCTCACTACACTCGAAGGTATAAAGGAAATAAACGGACAGAATGAAAATCCCGTTGATGCATATTTATCCATGCCTATACGCAGAAGTCAGCTGGAAAAAATTCTATTACGACTTATCGGTTTCGGAGAAAAATACAATCAGAGAAAAAGCAGTGCAGTCCGCCTTGCGGAACATGTGCATTCCATCAATGCTAAAATTCTCCTTGTAGAAGACAATCCAACAAATCGACTGGTGGCTGTTGCAATGCTGAAAAAATTGGGGTTCTCCTCCGATTCCGCCACCAATGGCGAGGAGGCTCTGGAAAAAATAAAAAACAATTCTTACAATCTGATTTTGATGGACTGTCAAATGCCGGAAATGGACGGCTTTGAGAGCTCAAGACAGATAAGACAAGGAAACGCAGGCGAAGCGAATAAAGGTATTCCCATAATAGCAATGACAGCATACTCGCAGGAATCAGACAAAACCCAATGTCTGACAGCAGGCATGAATGACTATATATCCAAGCCTGTGCGTCTGGAAGATCTTTCATCTATGATGCTGAAGTATTTTCCTGATTTGAAACAGACAGCCCCCCCAAATGCGGAGAAGAGTCCAGTGGCAGATGAAAACATATTCTTAAAGAGTGAATTCAGAGACCGGATTGACAATGATCCCGAAATGGAAAAGGACATCATAAAGACCTTTATCGAAGAAATTCCGAAATCAATGAATGCCCTTAAAAACTTTGTTGAATCTGAAGACATCCCTCAAATTGCCAATAAGGCTCATTATATAAAAGGAGCTGCCGGCAATTTAAGTGCTAAAAATTTCTACGAAGCTGCATCTCTTCTTGAAAAAGCTGCAAGAAATAATGAAAAAGATGCAATTCGGCGATATTTTATAGAACTCGAAACGACTTTAAACGTATTAAGAAAGACCATTCTTGATGAGTATGGAATATAAATTACTAGACTCCGGCAACGGACGCAAACTTGAACAGGCCGGAAAATACAGACTCGTACGCCCTGCCCTCAATGCTTTCTGGGCTCCATCGCTTCCAGAACAGGAATGGCGCAAAGCTGACGGCATTTTTACTCGCAACAGCGGAAGCGGCGGCGGAAAATGGGAATGGAAAGGCAAAGTTCCCGAACAATGGGAACTCGCATGGGGCGGCCTGAGTCTCCTTGTAAAACCTACATCTTTCGGACATCTCGGTTTTTTCGCAGAGCAGAAGGATAACTGGCAATGGCTCAGGGAAACATGCAACAATCTTCATAATCCTGAAACCTTGAATCTTTTCGCATACTCAGGCGGTGCTTCACTCGCAATGGCGCAAGGCGGTGCAAAAGTCACACATATTGACTCATCCAAGGGCATGAACGACTGGGGAATGCAGATTCGCAAGCTGAATCCAGACATCCCGGAAACATCCGTAAGATGGATTGCCGAAGATGTCTTTAAATTCGTGAAGAGAGAGATCAAAAGAGGCCGAAAATACAACGGTATCGTACTTGATCCTCCTTCATTCGGACGCGGCACGCAGGGACAAGTCTGGAAACTTGAGGATGACATCAACAATCTGCTCGAAATCTGCAAAGAAATCACAGATACTTCCAAGCCTTATTTTATCCTGTTCAGCTGTCATTCTCAAGGTTTTACTCCGCTATCCCTACGCAGAATACTGGCCTCGGTATTCACCGAAAAAGCCGAATTTTCTACAGGCGAAATGACGGTTCCGGAATCCGCCCCGGGAAAAGTACTTCCCGCCGGATTTTATGTACGCATGACAAAAAAATAATTTTTTTATTTCCCCTATAAATTATTTTTATGAACGTCCGATAACTCTGAAAAGAGGTATCGGACTTTATTTTTTTGGAAGGCATGTGAAATGAACGCAATAACCGACATATATGCTTCAGCGGCAATATCCGACGCCGTTTCAAGCTATGTCAATCCGGCATTGACAAACCGTCAGAGACCGGAGGATACTGCGTCGTCCAAAGACACTGAGCCCGTCAAGCTGAATCTCTCTTCTCAGGCACAGGCTGCCATCGCCAGCAACAAGGGGGAAACTGTCCCTGTCACTCCCCCGGATAAATCACAGTCGCAAAATAATTCAGGAGGGGAAAACGGTAAGAATTCCTCTCAGAACTCTTCTCAGGAGGAATCAGGAGGACAAAATCTGAGTCAGTCCGAGAAACAAACGCTCAAGGAACTTCAGGCACGTGACAGAGAAGTCCGTAATCATGAGATGCAGCATGTTGCTACCGCAGGAGCCTATGCAAAAGGAGGCCCGGTTTACGAGTATCAGAAAGGGCCGGACAACAAAATGTATGCTGTAGGCGGTCATGTGAATGTTGATACATCTCCTGTTCCCGGAAATCCTGAAGCGACTCTGGCCAAAGCTCGCGTTCTCCAGGCTTCAGCGACAGCGCCTTCGGAAAGTTCCAGCGCTGACAGAGGTGTCGCCGCTGATGCCCTTGCGATGGCAAGTCAGGCAAAGGCAGACATCTCTTCGAAATCGGATTCAAAAACAGACAGTTCAGAAAAGACTGCAAAAAACAAGTCCATGCTGGCCTCTGCCTATGGACTCAATTCAAACGCATCAACGTCCGCAAGGACGAAACAAGCTTAAAAATCTGCTTAAAATCCCTTCTTTATTCATTGTGTCCATGTTGATTAAGTTTTCCTCTATGCTAAATTTTTCCAGTCCATAAAAGTCTAAGAAGAAGAAGGGATGATTATTTATGGTTTATCCAGTATTGAAAAAAGGCAGTGTCGAGAAAAGATTCAAAGATGCTGCGGAAGTCTATGCTTCGTACAAAGTCGATGTCAGCAAAGCACTTGAGAAACTGAAAAAAGTTCAGGTCTCTCTCCATTGCTGGCAGGGCGATGACGTTGGCGGTTTTGAAGTTAAAGAAGACAAGACCCTTACCGGCGGCATCATGTCAACAGGTGCTTTCCCCGGCAAGGCAAGAAACGGAGAAGAACTCAGAGCAGACCTTGAAAAGGCTATGAGTCTTATTCCCGGCAAACACCGCGTCAATCTCCATGCGATCTATCTTGAGAGCAAGGGAAAGTTTGTCGACCGTAATGAAATCGGTCCCGAACATTTCACTGAATGGGTCTCATGGGCAAAGAAAAACGGATACAAACTTGACTTTAATCCGAGTTTCTTCTCTCATCCGAAATCCGCATCAGGACTGACTCTGTCACATCCGGACAAAAACATCAGAAAATTCTGGGTTGAACACGGAATCAGAAGCCGCGAAATTGCCGCTGACTTCGCCAAGAAACTCAATAGCAAGGTCGTCAACAACGTATGGATCCCGGACGGTGCAAAGGACATTCCTGCCGACAGATGGGCTCCGCGTGAAAGACTTATTGAGTCTCTCGACGCAATCTTTGCAAAGAAAGTCGACAGCAAAGTCAAGGATGCCGTTGAAGGAAAAGTCTTCGGTATCGGAAGCGAAGAATATGTTGTCGGAAGCAACGAATTCTATCTCTCCTATGCAATCACACACAATAAACTTGTCTGCATGGATATGGGACACTATCATCCTACAGAAGTTGTGCATGACAAGGTTTCAGCAGTCCTTCCGTTTGTTCCGGAACTGCTTATCCACGTCAGCAGACCGATTCGCTGGGACTCCGATCATGTCGTAATCCTGAACGATGACCTGCAGATGCTCGCCAAGGAAATAGTCAGAGGTAATGCTCTTGACAGAGTCTATCTCGCAACAGACTTCTTTGACGGCAGCATCAACAGAATCGGCGCATGGGTTACAGGCGTAAGAAGCCTCCAGAAGGCTCTTCTTATCGCCCTCCTTGAGCCTTCCGATATTCTCAAGAAGCTCGAACTCGAAGGCAAAGGCGCTGAAAAGCTCGCCATGATGGAAGAAACAAAGACACTTCCTTTTGCCGCAGTATGGGATTACTTCTGCGAAACAGCAGGCGTTCCCGTCGGGTCAGCATGGCTTAATGACATGGTTGACTACGAAAAGAAAGTCACATCCAAGCGGAAGTAAGCTTTAGATCTGATTTTTAGTCTTTCAGGCCGGATTTATTCCGGCCTTTTTTCTGCCTGAATTCAATTATTGATTTTATCAATAATAAGCAACTTTATTATCAATTTATATTTAGGTTCTTTTCATTGTATAATATATTCATACAAAGAAGGAGACCTGACAATGATACACATGACATGCCTTTTAATTATGAGCGCCGGAGTCGGATTATTTATCCTTGGCAAGATATTTTCGATATAGTGAGTCTATAAAAAAGCTCCGTCATTCGAGTTTTTGGGGGCGAATGACGGAGCTTGATTTTTCTAATGACTCTTTACTTTGATGCTGAGTCAAGTATTTTGATAAGAACATCATAGCTTTTGTCTGCCGGAACCGGAAGAGGAGCAGTTTCCAGCTTGACTTTATTTTTAGATGATGACTTGGCAGTCTCTTCAAGAAGTGACTTGCTAAAGCCCTCGTATTTACTTAAAGAGCATTCTACACCAAGTTCCTTCAGGAACTTTATCAGAGCATCTGGAACGGCCTCCGCCTTTCTTGCGTCCTTCACTCCGAAGAGGGATTTCAGACTGAGAGTGCGCTCCTTTACGGACTCCGAGCTGAGGTAGTATTTCCATGCGTGAGGAAGCACTATCGCGACAGCAAGACCGTGCGGAATGAGTCCAAACCATGAGAAGCTTACAAGATGAGGCAGACTTGTCGGTTTGTCCTTTATGACCATGCCTGCGAGAGTTGCGGCGGCAGAAATCTTTTCTCTGCAAATGTAATTCTCAGGTTCCTCTATCGTCTGCTTAAGATTGCCTAGAATAAGGCGGATCGCTTCCAGAGCACAGTCATCTGCAAGCTCGTTTTTGACGTTGATGTTAAGATAGCCTTCAATAGCGTGAGTAAGGGCATCACAGGCAGTGGCAAGAGTAAGTTCTTTGGACATCGATACAGTAAACTCCGGACACACAAAAGAATTTTCCGGAATGATCTGTCGATCGACAATAAGCTTCTTTACATTTGCTTCCTTATCCACGATATTTGAGTAAGGTGTGGCTTCGGAGCCAGTTCCCGCGCTAGTCGGAAAACAAATCACTTTCTTGAGTGTGCGTCCGGGAAACTTTTCAGCGATCTTATTGACTCCGAAAAGATCGGCAAGCGGCATTCCGGTCTGATAGGAGGCATAAGCGGCCTTTGCGGCATCCATAACGCTTCCGCCTCCGACAGCTATTACGGCTTCAGGTTTTACCTTCTTCAGAAATTCAATCATTTTTTCAACAGTCTGAATAGACGGTTCCGGCTCAATATCTTTATAGCGTTCGAGATTGATATCGAGATATCCGGCACCGAGCAGAATACTGCTCCAAGCTCCGCATTTATCGGCGGATGACGCGCCTGTAAACGCCGCAATTGTCTTGAAGCTATTGACTTCCAGAAGATAGGCAAACTGTGTAATCGCGCCATCCCCGAAAAGAATTGTTGTATCGTCATTGGCCTCAAAAAGATCAGAATAATTTTTTCGCATTGAACTAGCCTCCGGATTGCTTTAAGATATGAAATTAGCACCATGTGTTTTTGAAATCAATAAAACAAATCCATTAATATGGATATCTTATGATTGTTTTCTGCAAATGAATGATTATTTTCTACATATAAATAGAGTCTTTCCTGATGTATAATCTATACATATCAAAATTAAGGAGAATAATTCCCGATGAGCAAAAAAGTCAAGTTAGGGATTATCGGACTCGGCAACATGGGCAGCGCCCACGTGGATTTTGTGAAAAACACATCCACAGCAGAGCTTGTTGCGGTAGCCGATCATAAAAAGGAAAAGGCGGATCAGTTCGCCGAGAAGTCAGGCGCCAAGGCATTCTATGACGGAATTGAACTCATCAAGTCAGGACTTGTTGAAGCCGTCATTATTGCAACACCTCATTATGACCACACTCCGCTTGCAATAGCGGCATTTGAAAATGGGCTTCACGTTCTCAGCGAAAAGCCGATTGCAGTACACAAAGCAGACGCACAGAGAATGATTGACGCTCACAAAAAGCGTCCTGATCTCAAGTTCGCTCTTATGTTTCAGCAGAGAACAGATGAAGCACACAAAAAGATTAAATCTATCATTTCAGCCGGTGAACTCGGCGAAATCAGAAGAGTAAACTGGATCATCACAAACTGGTTCAGAACTCAGTACTACTATGACTCAGGAGGATGGAGAGCTACTTGGAGCGGCGAAGGAGGAGGAGTTCTCCTCAATCAGTGCCCGCATCAGCTTGATCTCTTCCAATGGTTCTTCGGCATGCCCAAGAAGCTGACAGCCTATTGTCAGTTCGGAAGATTCCACAATATCGAAGTTGAAGACAACGTTACAGCTTATCTGGAATATCCCAACGGAGCAACCGGAGTATTCATCACAACAACAGGTGAAGCCCCCGGCACAAACCGTCTTGAAGTTGCAGGCGACCGCGGACGTCTTGTTTTCGAGGACGGCAAGATATCTTTCCGCCGTTCCGAAAAGCCAGTTCAGGAATTCAGCGACACAGCCAAAACAAGCTTCAATACACCCGATATGTGGGACATACAGATCCCCTACCCCGCCAATACAGGCGCAATGCATCAGAAGGTAATCGCTGCATTCAGCGAAGCTATTCTGAACGGCACGCCTCTGATAGCGGATGGAGAAGAAGGCATCAATTCAATTGAGCTTGCAAATGCCATGCTCTACTCCGCATGGAAGGGCAAAGCCATTGAACTTCCTATTGACAGCCTTGATTATGAAACTATTCTCAAGGAAAAAATCGCAGGTTCCCGTTACCAGAAATCAGTAGTAGAAGCCGCCCCCAGCGCGGACTTCGGCAAATCTTTCGGTAAATAACATAAGGATTGATGAATCATGAAAAAAGATAAAATAGCGCTTCAGCTCTATACACTCAGAGACTACCTCAAGACCCCCGCAGACATGGCGGTAACTCTTAAGAAGGTCAAGAAAATCGGTTATGATGCGGTTCAGCTTTCAGGCATGGGCCCCATTGATGAAAAAGAACTTCTCAAGATGCTCGACGGCGAAGGACTCACATGCTGTGCCACACATGAACCCGGCAAAACAATTGTCGAAGAGCCCCAGAAGGTTGTTGACAGACTTGCCGCTCTCAAGTGCAAATACACCGCATATCCCTGGCCTCACCTCGGTTTCGCCAACGGAGAATCCGATGTTCACAGCCTTGCAAATGCACTGAATGCTTCAGGCAAAGTTCTTTATGATGCAGGACAGGTTCTCACCTATCACAACCACGATATCGAATTCCAGAAGTTCGGCAAAAAGACAGCTCTCGATATGCTCTACGATGAAACCGACAAAAGATATCTTCAGGGCGAGCTCGACACCTACTGGGTTCAGAGCGGCGGAGCATGTCCCGTTGAGTGGA
>JAKJHH010000107.1 GCA_022703965.1 Verrucomicrobiota bacterium | reverse complement strand
CCGAAAACGCTGATTTTATCCGCTGCAACATTGAGCTTTTCCGAACCACTGATGACTCGCGCTTAAAAACGCTATCCAGAAGCACGGAAAGCCGGAGATATTCAATACGGATCAAGGCTGCCAGTTTACAAGCGAAGGATTTATCGGCGTACTGACGGCCAATGGAATCACCATCAGCATGGACGGTAAAGGCCGGGCTTTCGACAACATTCTGATCGAGCGCTTCTGGCGCAGCCTGAAATACGAGGATTTTTACCTTAGAGACTACAGTGCGTCGACGCTGAAATCCGGAATAGACAGCTATATCCTGTACTATAACTGGGAGCGTCCGCATCAGGCCTTTAGCGGCCTGAAACCATCGGAGATATACTACAAAGGCAAGGTCAATGCCTTCCTAGAACAATACAAAATGAATCAGAAGAGGCACGCTCCAGCGCCCTTATTCCGGCTTTCCGACGAGCAAAAACGCCCATTCTCAAGCCGGGGTCGCTTACGCGTGCGGGAGGAAGAACCGGAACAAGAAAGAAAAAACACTTAAGAATTCAGAAATTCTGTCCTTGAAATGGGGGGCACTTTATTAATCACGTCTTATAATTTCTTTGCGTTCATTATAAGAAAAATATAAATAAAAATTTTGAAGAATTGGAACGTGAGTTCAAAAACTATGCTCGGATATTCAATCATGGAGCTTATAAAAAGCATGTGCCCAATGTTAAAGGGGATTGCTTCCATAGTGCCCAATTGTTCTTGCAAGTGTTAAAGAGGATTGCTTCCATAGTGCCCAATTGTTCCGGCTGTGCCGGAACAGGGCACGGGAAGCTTTGAAAGCAAGTTTTACAGGGCATGGAAGCGGAAGCGTTAAGGGGCGGAACAGGGCACGGGAAGCTTTGAAAGCAATTGGAATATGCTATTGAAAGAATGACGGGGCGAAAGGCTATCGGAATAAGGGATGGCTTAGAAATGCGATTTTAGGGGGATTTTGGGCATGAAAAAACCGATACATGAGATTAGGATGGGGGAATCCTTGTTTCATATATCGGCTTTGGTTTTGAAGGAGATATTTATTTGGTGGGGATTTGGTTTTTGTCTTGTGTTTGCTTGGGATTTATGGTTTCCCCGTCACTTCTCCTCCCCGAGTTTTCGGATAGGACTGTCTTGGTTCAGCGAAAAATGAACTTTTTGAAAAACAGCTTAGCTATTAATAATACTGTTATTATGCTTAAAAAACATTTCAAGCAACTTGTCTGATTTTATTTTTGATCTGTCGCTCTAATCTTGCTGCGGCAAGGCGCTCTTCTCTGAGCTCAAATATTTCGCGTTCCTTTCCTTCGAGTTTTGTTTTCGGGCTTATATAGCCTATTGCACTGTGCAGACGTTCGTTGTTGTAGTAATCAACAAATTTCTTGGCTTCACGCTCAGCTTCTTCTTTTGAGAGCGGTACTTTGGGACGTATGCACTCCTGCTTGAATGTCCCATTAAAACGCTCAAGCTTGCCATTGCTTTGAGGGTAATAAGGAGAGGTTCGTACATGAGTCATACCTTTGATTCTGACGAGTTCCTTGAAATCCCTGGCGATAAACTGAGGGCCGTTATCGGAAATTATTCTTGGCTGGAATGATGAATAGTTTTCCTGAGCCTTTTGCAGTATTATTGCTGCATCTCGTTCAGTCATCGACTCCCTTATTTCCCAGTGGACTATATAGCGTTTGCGCCATGAATTGAACTTGTTTGCCTTCAAATCCAGTTCCTCAAGAAAGAATTTAAGATCAAGATCGCTTCGCTCATGCCAGTAATGAATATAGTCCACTACTTCATCTCGCACGTCCATGTCCACCCAATGGTTTTTCAGCTTTCCCCAAGATTTTTTTTTAAGATCATGTGTTCTTCAAGCAACTCCACTATCACTCCGTCTTTGTGCTTGAGTTTGGCTTCAAGTTCTTCAATCCTGCGCTCGTTCCGATCTGTCTTTCCTTCCTTGGCAAAGGCCGCCGCTCCGTTTTCAAAAAACTCTTTCTGCCAGCGGTAAAATATTGTAGGATGCAGATTGTGACGCTCGCAAATAAGCGAAATTTCTTCGCGCCCTATAAGATGTTCCTTCAGTATCTTTACCTTCTCTTCTGCCGTAAAATTCCGACGCTCTCTCATTGGTTCTTCTCCTTAGTTGATCTCTTAAGTTACTTCAACTAAGCTTTCATCGCAAAATCACTTTTCCAGCTGAGGCAAGACAAAAAAAGGAGAATGCGCAGTTGCCGTTTCTAAAAACTTGATGAACTCAAGTGGACTTGGTAAAAACTACTCGCCACAGGATTAAATTGCAATCCACCAGAAGACGCCGAATTTATCGATCAAATTAGAGCAACAGGGATTCCAGGGACACGGTCCCAGTGGGTCAATGACAGTACAACCGTCGCGCAAGACATCGTATGCGCGGCGTACCGCCGTTTCTGTCCCCATGTCATAGACATTGAAAGCCATATGTTGCCATTTCGTTTTTCTGCTCACATCACAGGTAGCCGGTGCTTCACTGACTGCCATGAAAAGCTTCCCGTCAACAAATAATTCACAGTGAGCATAAGCCTTTTGTGATTCATCCATTATCTTAAGCTGTATTTCCGCATCAAAAGCACGGCAATAGAGCTCTACCGCTTCTATACTGCCTCGAACATATACTTGCGAACTTATCTTCATAGCTCAAAAGCCTTCCATGTAAAAAAATGAAGTTTTCAAGATCAATTGTCTCTCCAAACAGCAGTCCACCTGCATTACAAAATAAATTTGAAGATTTGAAGAACATAATTAAGGGCAAATCCTAAATTTCCTTATCCTAGACTAGGGCAATAACAATCCAGATGATACAATTCCCCAAGTTCATCCCAAATCAAAAAATCCATCAAGCCGCAAGCACTTCTCTTCCCCCAATTTTCGGGTAGGCCGGAATGAAAATCGTCATTCTCCACGGATCAGAACCATTCCATGTTCTTCTGGAATGAAGTTGTGTGGGAAAATCGTAGTAGCACTATATACTGCACCTAATAAATTAGTATTGCATATAATAATGCGACTCAGGTTAGCCCCTTGTAATTGTGCAGCACGTCCTAGATTATCAAATGAGAAATTTGCATTACTCAAGTTAGCACCTGATAAATTAGCATTTTTAAAATCACAAGCACATAAATCGGCTCCAGAAAAATCTGTATTTTCTAAGTTAGTTTCATAGAAACAAGACCAATACAAGTCACAATTTTTAAAACTTGCCCCTGCCAAATACGTATCTGTAAAAAAGCATCCTTCAAGAGAAAGATTGTCAAATACAGCATTTTTTAGACTGAGCACACTTGAAAAATTTTCGTTAAATGTATGCCTTGAGAGTTCATCTTTGTCTATCTCATGTATAACATTTGCATTGCGGTCTAAAATTTTCATCCCAAATTATCTCATTTTTATTGATTGTTATATTCTTTTCTCATTTCATTTATCAACTCACAACGCCACCCCATTGAATTGGACTTTCAGCTCGTCCCTCAATACCATGAGTTTCTGAACTATATCTTACGCTGTAAGTTTCTTTTTAACGGTTCTCCTAGCTGGCCATTTACTTCCTTTAATGAACATGGATGTGATAATTTTATAGAATCAAACTCAAAAAACACTTTCTCTGTGGCATTAATATCAGCATTTCTACAGGATAAAAACACAATTTGACGCTTGACGACAATACAGGATAGAGAATACTTGCTAAATGGTTCCTTGAGATCAGATAGAGTAAATCGAAAAATATCATTGTTCTCATTATATATTTTTCCACCCAATTCAAGAATTTCATTGACATCAACATTATCAGAATGTATCACTTTCCCCGCAATCTTTATTCTGAGTCTTTTTAATGCAGCTCCTTCATCATATAGTAAAGTTTCTAAGTTGTTGGCAGAGATATCAGGAGGAGCTGTTGTTCCTTTCCATAGCAAGAGTTGCTCAAATATAATATCTTTTTGAGATGAGACATATTTCCCCCAAAATGAAATATTATACTTGTATTCATATCGATAGATATAGTTGTCTTTGGCAAAAAAGAGCATGCAAAATATTGACATGACACAAAGAAATATGCCAGCACCCAATATATAGATATAACGCACCATGTGATTTCATCTCCTCCGATGTTATGAAATTCTGCCAGCCCTGAACATAAACTGTAATTTCCACCATCAGTGCATGCAAAATATTCAAAAAGCAGGGAATTATCAACAATCAGTCTTTCGGAACTGAATTTTTAGTTCGCTGATAAACTCGGACATAATCGATATAGTACTTCTGAGGCAGAATACTGTCATCAATATCTCCCCCCCATTCGCCGCCAAGAGCAAGATTCAAAAGAAGATATTGCTTGTTCTGGAAAGGATTGTAAGCCTGTTCCAATGCCTGCTGAGTAGTAAAACTGTAGTAGCACTTGGAATCATAATAGAAATCAATGCGCTCAGAATTCCATTCTACAGCATATATATGAAAATCCTCCCAAGGTTTAGCAACCGTCAAGTTCTCACCTTTACTCAGATGTTTGTCATCATGACTGTAATGGACTGTCCCATAAATTTTATCAGGTGTATGACCGACAAATTCCATAATATCAATTTCTCCGCAGTCCGGC
The DNA here is from genome assembly GCA_022703965.1 of Verrucomicrobiota bacterium. GTDB lineage: Bacteria > Verrucomicrobiota > Lentisphaeria > Victivallales > UBA1829 > JAKJHH01. The sequence goes on along the minus strand of JAKJHH010000107.1, from coordinate 8,532 downwards.
CAGTCCTTCTTGTCTCCAAGCATCCATATGGCAGGCCAGACACCCTTACCGCGGGGAAGTTTTGCGCGGACTTCAATTCTTCCATAAAGCCAGGACGCCTTCTCTTTTGTAATAATGCTGGCGGAGGTATATTCGGCATGCTTTGAGTTCATGTTTTGATTTTTAGGAATCCACTTTTCTTTGCGAGCTTCGATGACAAGACAGCCATTTTCAACGCGGGCATTTTCCAGACGTCCGCGGGTGTAATACTGCTTCTCATTATTACGAACCAAGCCTTCTTCGTAGTCCCATTTTGCTGGATCGGGATGTCCTTCATAATTAAATTCATCACACCACACTAGAGTCCAAGCTTGATGCGCCATCAGATCATAGTCATCCTTTATTGATTTTGCAGAATCCGCAATGGCTGAATCAGCGAGGATTGCGAAGCAGCAGAAAACCAAAAGTATCTTACTCTTCATAAAAGCAACCTTCATGCTTTGCGGAGAGTAAAGCGGAAGGTACTGCCGAAGCCTGGATTGCTTTCGACTTCGATCTTGCCGCCGTTTTTGTGGATCAGTTCTCGACAGAGAGATAGTCCAAGTCCGGTGCCTTGCTCGCCGTCAGTTCCAAGAGAACTCTTGTTATGCACAAAATCAAAGATAGTTTCCAGACGCTCCTGACTGATGCCGATACCGGTGTCCTTCACGCACAGAAACGTCAATTTTCCCGCCGGAAGCAGTGAACTTAATGGCATTAGTGGTCAGGTTTCGGACAATTGTCATCAGCATATTGCGATCGGCATTGACACGGATATCAGTCGGGCATTGCAGGGACATAGCGATATGCTTCTTGTTGGCCTGCCCCTCTATTGAGGTCAGACATTCCATCAGGCAGTCATTGAGGTGGAAATCAGCGGGATTGCAAGTCATTTCCGACATCTGGCTTTGAGCCCAGTCAAAAAGATGATCGAAAAGCTTCAAGGTGGAAACAGAAAGTTCCTTCTGATTTGTCAGATATTCCATCGCCTTGGCAATATGTCCGTCCGCAAGACTGTCTGCGCTCATCGCAGCAAGCTGAGTCATATTGCCAAGCGGAGAACGCAGATCGTGGGCAATGATTGAGAAAAGTTTGTCCTTGGACGCATTTATCTGGATAAGTTTTGCATTCTGATCGAGGAGAAGCTGATGCTGTTTTTCAATTTCGGTCTGCTGTTCGTTATTTCGGTCTTTAAGTTCAAGCTCAGTTGTAAGCATCTCCTTGAGCTTCCGACGGTGAGCTTTTACGAGCAGATAGACAAGGAAAAGCACAATAATGGTCACAAGACCGCAGAGGAAGAGATTGAGCATAAAGGAGCGGAAGATGTCCTTTGTTACGTGCTCATCAGATTTTCCGACTATAAGAATCCAGTTAAGTTCAGGGATATAGCGGGAGTTGATATAAAAGGTCTTGCCATCCAGCGTGTATTCAAGGCTGGCAGTGCGGGAATTGATAATCTGTGAAGCGATTTTCGAGATACCGGGGAGTTCTTTTATGTCTTTATTGGCATTTTCATTGATAGACAAAACAATTTTTCCATCGGGAGTAATGAAATAGACTATACGATTGAATTTCTTATGGTAGCTTTCGATTATCTGTTTGACATCGCTGACCTTAAGGCCGACTCCGGTTGCGCCAATATACTTGCCGTCGAAGTCGAAAACTTTGTGATTGACAAAAATTGTCATTGTGTACTGATTCGCCTGATCGGGATCGACATTGATTTCGTGATCTTCCTTCATCTGGCGAACACGGAAATACCACTTGTCCTGAGCTTCGCCTTCTTTTACAGTCTTAAGAATACCCTTGGACTGATAGTAAAGTCTGGTGCGCTCGGAAACGAAAAAGCTGGTGAAAGTGTTATATTTGCGCTGAGTTTCGGAAAGAAACTGGGTGATACTGTCAGTCTCTTTCTCGCCATTGATAATCCAATTGCGGAGGAAGGAATCGTTTGCCATCAGAGAAGCGATGAAAACCGGAGGGAGAAGATCGCGCTGAATTTCGGAATAGATATTGTCGCTTGTCAGCGGAAGTTCGTTATTGATGATCTGACTGCGCAAAGTTCTATGTGAAACATGATAGCTGATCCAGCTTGTTGCCGAAAATCCGACGAGCAACAATACGCTTAGTATCAGCAAAAATTTAACTGTCTGCCCATTGTCTTTCATGATAGTATTCAGACTTAGAATGTCATTCTAAAAATCTTTCTTTTCCGTCTATAGATTTATTTTTCTTTTATCAGTTCCATTCCATTTTATCCGAGAGTCGGCACGTATAAACTTGAGCTACATTAGCACTAACAAAAATAAGAACAGCCCCCCCAATCTTCCATTTGAAGAAGATACTGTGCTTCTGTCAGATTTTCAATGGAGAAATAGAGGAACTGAAGAATCTTTCCTGTTTATGGGAAGGGAAAACTAAGTCAGCGGAGGCATGTTTCTGTCGTTATTTCACCTCAATTCTGAGTTGCCTTTTGCTCATAAAAGCCACAAGAAGTTGCACGAAAGATCCTCACGCCGGTTCGATGTGGACTACTACGTCTTTTATGTTAGGCGAGGCGGAGATCAAGGCACGTTTGACGCGATGACCGATATCGTGTCCTTCACCTACGCTCAGACTAGCTTTAACACGGACATGCATTTCAACAAAGAGGTCTATGCCGCTTTTGCGAATTCGACATTTTTCGGTGTTCTCCACTCCGGGAATTGCAGCGGCGACAGAACGGACAGACTCATAAAATTCATCAGGGACAGTACCGTCGATGAGGTCGTGAAAGGAAGAATTCAGAATCAATCCGCCGTTTGTAATGATTATCAGACATGCCAGAAGAGCAGCCCAGTCGTCAGCAGCTTCATATCCATTTCCCATAATCATAGCGACTGAAATACCAATGGCGGCGGCAAGTGAAGTCAAGGCATCTGAAAGATGATGCCAACCGTCGCCTTTAAGCGCATTGCTCTCATATTTCCGTCCTATGGTTCTTACCTTGAGCGATAAAGTCCACTTGATAATCACAACAAGGATAAGAACAGGTAGAGTAAACCACTCCGGACTGCCGTGAGGACTCTGTATCTCAAGCACAGAGTTGTACGCAATAACTCCTGCGGCACCGAGCAGAGAAAGTCCTGAAAAAATTCCGGCTATCGATTCAATCTTGCCGTGTCCATAGGGATGTCCGTGATCGGCAGGTTTGAGCGAAAGATGAAAGCCAATCCAGCTTATCATGGAAGTAAAAATATCGCAGCCGGATTCAATGCCGTCAGCTATAAGCGCATAGGAGTTCCCGAATATACCTGCCGCAATTTTCACAAGCATCAGAAAAATGTTGACGCAGATTACAACTATCCCCAGAACCATCAGCCTGACTTTTCGCACGTAAGTCTCCCCTTTCGCAAAATAATATATTAAAGAAGCCTCATATGCAAGCTAAAAATCAGAGTCTTCTCTTTTCTTCTGTGACTTGGAGTGTAAGTTAAGGGATAATCAAGACGTATTAGATGGCGGTATGGCAAGAAATATTATAAACAACTTTGTATATGCATGGCATCAGGTTTTTGAAATGCCTCTTCCGGTGCTGTCCAGAAGAGTGCAGGAGATTCCTGAAGACACTCACATGCAGTCGACACTCAGAGTATACTATCCGGCAGTCGGAGCCGCTCTCGGCGTTCTGATATACACAGCCGGCTGGATAGCTTCAGTGTTTCCCGGAAATCCGTCGGCATCGGTCATCTTTCCTGCCTTTGCGGTTCTATTTATAGAATACGCGTTCGGAGGAAAAAATCTCAACATGATGACGGCATTTCTTGAATCTCGTCTGGCCGGACTGTCCTTCGGGGATGCTCTCGCAAGTTTGGGAAGCGGTCAGGAACGCTTGAGGAGCAATCTTGGAATAATTACGCTCATATTCACTACGATATACCGAGCCGCCTGCTTCGGAATGCTCATGTATTATGACAGAGTTTTCTGGATTATCACAGTGCTTGCAGGTTCACTCGCCGTCAAAGCACATCTTGAGGCTCAGGCTGATGAGGATTCCAACACTGACATGATATGGCTGAGTACCGGAATAATCATTCTGGCAACAGGACTGTCATGTATTCCGGGAGCAATTGCAGGAATTGCGATAAGCTGGATATTCGCGGCATGGTTCAACAAACGCTGCGTAAGACATGATGTCTTGATAACAGGAGCCGTCGCCAGACTGGCCTCTTCCTACGCTGAAATAATTCTTCTTACCGCCGGTATCATACTCCTGATACGCAGATAACAGATTTCAATCCTGCTCGAAGATCATTGAACCGCTACGCTCAAGTTCCGGTTCATCAACACCCGGCACATATTTTCTTGCGGGGGCAAGAGTCTGTGAACCGCGAAGGAAACAGATTCGTGAAATGCACTGGTCAAAGTTTTCCTGTCCGCTCAGAATATCTATTTCTACACGAAGGAAGTATATCGGAATATCACGACGGTCAAGACGAGGAATTCGCACTGCGTCTTTTTCCGTTGTTACAATCATCTGAGCTCCATGTGAATGAGACTGATTTATGAAATCAATAAGCTCCTGCTGTGAAAAGCGGTGATGATCCGCAAAATGCTCACGATACACAATGGTTCCGCCCAGCTCGACAAGAAAAGAGTCAAAGCTGGCTGGATTGGCAATACCGCTTACAGAGGCTATTTTCATGCCTTTCAGAGCGCCAAGCTCACGCTTGAAGCCCCGGTTATAGACATCTTCAAGGTAAAGAGGCTTGTGGCAGCATTCAATGATTTCAGCACGGCGATTGTGCTTTTTCATGAATTCCTTAAGATGACGGAGCCTGTTGCTCCCATCTGATTTCGTAAGAAAAATATAGTCGGCTCTCTTCAGATTCTTAATCGGCTCACGGAGAAGGCCGCGCGGCAGAACATGGTGGTTGTCAAAAGGAGTCGTCGCGTCAACCAGCACTATATTGATGTGCGGTTTGAGATTCAGATACTGGAATCCGTCGTCGAGAATCAGCGTGTCGGTTCCGAACTCCTCTATTGCGTAAAGGCCGGACTTCACCCTGTCCTTGTCGACAAGGACAACGACATTTTTCAGGTTTGACGCGAGCATATAGGGCTCATCCCCGGCACTTATGGAGTCAAGAAGAAGATTTTTACCATCGGAAACGATACGCGGCGGAACCTTGTTCTGTTTGGATGAGAACTTCTGTTTCAACTTGGTAATAAGCGATCTGTCACGGCTTCTGTATCCGCGGCTTAGGACGGCAACACGACGTCCCTTCTGGCTGAGAGTCTTCGCAAAAACTTCAACCACGGGGGTTTTACCAGTTCCGCCGCAGGTGAGATTTCCGATACTGACCACAAGACAGCCGATAGCACGGTTGCGGATGATACGGGTTTCATAGAGCCAGAGCCGACACTGGACAACGCGACGATAAAAGCGCGAGGCGAGAAAGAGAATTCCCCGGATAAGCACATCCTTGGGATCATGGCGCTTTTCGCGAATGAGCTCGACAAAATACTGCTCAAGATTTTCTGTTATTTCGCGGAGAAGTCCTATCATATTTTCCCTGTGAACCCTTAAAGTTTAACGCGTCCGTTCATGGCAGCCGCAATGGTCGCGGCATCGGCATAAGAAATATCGGAACCGGCTGGAAGTCCCTGAGCCGGACGGCTTACTGTAACTCCGCTGTCCTTCAGAAATTCGGCTATATAAATCGAGGTCGCCTGTCCTTCGATATCAGCACTCAAGGCAAGAATCACTTCGCGGACATCGGCACTTTTGACACGCTCGGACAAAGCAGCAAGATTCAAAGTCTCAGGCCCCTTCCCTTCAAGCGGAGAAAGATGACCGCCAAGCACGTGATAGAGTCCCTTGAAAAAGGAACCGCTCTCCATTGTCCTTATCTGAGCCACATCCTCAACAACGCAAATCACAGACTTGTCGCGCAAAGAAGAGCTGCAAATCATACAGGGATGTCCGGGCTCTGAAAAGTTGCCGCAAAGCGGACAATGAGCGATTTTCGAGTGGAGGTTCTTCAAGGACTCGGCAAGAAGCTCAAGACGGGCTTGAGGCCATTTCATGATGGAAAGCGCCATGCGTTCAGAGCTGCGCCTGCCGACTCCGGGCAGAGATTTCAGGCTCTCGATCAGAGCCTCCAATGCAGGCGGATAGCTTGAAAGCGCCATGAAAAGGTCTCCCTCTTATCAGAAGAGTCCGGGGATATTGAGACCGCCGGTAACGCCTGAAAGCTGTTCGAGAGCCTTTTTACGGACTTCAAGAAGAGCAATGTTAAATGCCTCGCCAACAGCGTTCTGAAGCAGTTCCACATCGCCAGCGGCAGACTCTTTGATAATAACGTTTTTTACAGTGAAATCGCCCTTTACAACGACTTCTACGGAACCGCAGGAACTCTTGGCAGTCACTTCGATCTTTGCCATTTCTTCCTGAGCTTTTTTGATATTCGACTGGGCGTCTTTCAGTTTTTTGAGCATCCCGGCCATTTCACCTAGATTACCGAACATAGTATAACTCCGTTTTTATCCGTGGACATCCACGATCTTGCCGTCAAAAAGATTCAGCACAGACTGGACGTATTGATTATTTTCTGCGGCAAGCCGCAACTCTTTCATTTTTTCTGGTGTCTCGCGCTTGGTCGGACTGGCAATCCCCTTGCGAAGCACAATGTTCACTGTCGCACCATGAACGCCACTGATTTCCTGAAGACGCTTATTAATCAGAGAAAGTTCTTTACGGACTGCCAAAGCATGGTCTCTTTCAAATTCCTCGTCATAGCAGACGGTCAGCATTGTTTCGCCCACAGCTTCGGGAGCGCCTTCAAGCATAAAGGATTTCAAAACAGGCTTCTTCATATTCTTTTCGATATCATCGGTAAGAAGATGCCATATTTCCACACAGTCGTATTTGCTGTTGAGAGGAACCGCATTCCTGCGCAAAGGCTCCTGAACCGGAGGCGGACTCATAGGCATTTCTTCTTCGAGTTCCGGCTCTTCAGTATGTGTAACGCCAGGCTCGGAATCAGCGGCCTCTTCCTGAACAGGCTCATCTTCGGGAAGCTCATCATCGTCCGATATCTCCAGCTCTTCCGAGGAAGTCGCCGGAGCTGAAGACACAGGAGCCGGAACTTCCACTTTCGCGGATTCAAGCACCGCCTGCACGGGATCTTCTTTCGGAGATTCAGAAGGAGTTTCAAGTTTCACTTCAGGTAAATTTGGTGCAGGTTCAGACTTTTCAGGAACTGCAGGAGTCGGCTCTGTTTCAACTGTCTTTGCTGGTTCAGGGATAACAGGAACAACAGGTTCTGGCTGACACACAGGCTCGCTTTTAACTGAAACGGGCGCAGGGGCGGCAAGCGGAAGAGGAGCCGGAGCTGTTTCCTGAACAGCCGGAACCGGAGGCGGCAAGCTTTGTCTTGGAGCGGCTTCGGGCATGACCATATTGTCAAAAACCTCAAGGCCGCCACCTTTGCGTATCTGATTTATTCTTACTATAATATCCTCAATCTGCACGGCATGAGCGTTACGCATTGCCTTGAGAATTGTGCTTTCAAGGAAAATCTGTTTGTTTATAGCATCGCGAAGCATGTAAGCGGCTCCGGCAAGGGACTCAATCAGACGTCTGACAAGAGCAGGTCTGACCAGCTGCGCATATCTTCTGTAAGCAGCGAGAGTTTCAGTTCCGACATCTAATACAGATTCTGGCTGTTTAACCAGAGCGCAAACTTCAATACCTCTCAAATAAACAAGAATATCCTCAAAGAGAGTTTCAAGATTCTTGCCGTTTGCCGCAAGCGTATGAATCGAAAAAATAAGCTGTCCCTTGTCATTTTCCAGCATAGCGCTAATCAGGCGAGCCATGTCTTCATGGGCGGTGAGGCCGAAAAGAGAAAGCACCTGTTCCTCAGAAATAGGAACTCCTGATTCATTATTTGCGCTGAAGAATGAGATCATCTGATCCAAGAGAGACTGAGCATCGCGCATACCGCCGTCGGCAGCTTTTGCGATTGCATCGATAGCCGCCGGAGAGATCTTCACATTTTCAGCCTTTGCAATGTTCATCAGTTTCTCGGAAATAAGTCTGGCCGGAATACGTCTCAGATCAAAACGCTGACAACGTGAAATAATTGTCGGAAGCACTTTATGAACTTCAGTAGTAGCAAAGATGAATTTAACGTGAGCCGGAGGCTCCTCCACTGTCTTCAGCAAAGCATTCCATGCCTGTTTTGAAAGCATGTGAACTTCGTCGATTATATAAACCTTGTAACGGCTGTTGACCGGAACATGCATCAATTCTTCGCGCAGGTCTCGAACATTATCCACTGAATTCTGGCTGGCGGCATCGATTTCGATGACATCCATACTGCTTTCGTCCGCTATAGAAAGACATGAGCGGCACTTGCAGCAAGGTTCGCCGTCTACGGGGGCTTCACAGTTAAGAGCTTTGGCAAAGATTCTTGCGGTTGTCGTCTTGCCGATACCTCGCGGGCCGACAAAAAGATAGGCGTGGGC
>JAKJHH010000106.1 GCA_022703965.1 Verrucomicrobiota bacterium | reverse complement strand
CCCAGCTAATTATTCATACCATCTCCTTTTTAAGCGATGCCACATGGCAGAGCGAATTCTTTTCAAGTTCCGGGATTTTCCGGCCCGAAATGCTTCAGCATGACAAGAGGATCGCGGTCGGAGGAATTTGTGATTATCACGCCTTCTTTTGCCGCTTTTTCCGTCACGAAAAACTCATCATTTGTGAGCTGTCCGTAGCGGATGAGAGAAGGCGTTTCGACGCTCCAGACTCCCATTTTTCCATGTCCCTGCATCATTATCATACCATAAGCCGCGGAATCTTTTATTTCAATGGTCCTACCAGGCAGAACTGTGAGTTCCTTGGCGCTGAACGCCGTTGATCTGTAGCAGATCCATTTCTCAGAATAGCCGTTTTCAAGCATGGACTTCTCATCTTTCACAGGAAGGGGTTTCATGAAACGGTGCTTCATGAATTCAGGGTCAACGTTGAGCTCCCAGTCCATTACTTCGACAAGATAATCAAAGTCGCCCTTGCGATCAGCGGGACAATCCTTCCAGAGCAGAGCTTCCGGCACAATCTGACTGTCGACAAGCGACTGATACATTGCATAGACATCGGACGCAACCTGAGGCTCATAGGTGCAGAGACTTCCCGGAGCGTGCAGGACTCCCGGAGGCACATCCCAGCCGGTTCCCGGCTCAAGACGGTATGCTCTCGAAAGATTGGTAATTCTGTTGTCGCCCTTAGTGAAGTTCTTCAGGCACTCCTTAACTTCGTCCTTGCTTACGCCGGGCTCGAAGCCGAAGAATGTGTAAGGAAAGCGTCCTCCGTGATTGTTGAGCTGAGGAGGAAAATAATAGGCTTCCGGCTTGCCGCGCTGTCCGACAAGAGCCGCATACTTGTCCGAATGATGAATGTGATGCGGAAGAGGCCCAAGGTTATCGAAAAATTTTGAGTAAACCGGCCAGCATCCGTACTTGTTCCAGATGCGTTCTCCGGTGATTTCAGACTTTAACTCGGAAACAGCCTCACGAAGCAGGATTTCACCGCCATCTGTAACAACTTTACTCAAGCCTTCATTTTTTCCGGTCAAAGGTCCGTTGTCAGCCGGTGTTGTCGAGGACAACCAGCGCTCATCGATGCCGCCGCGCTCGCCGCCGAGCGCATAATAGTCATCAGGATGCAGTTTGATTCTTCGACCGGGAATACAGAATGATCTCGGTACCCAGTTCGGAGCCAGTCTGAGAATGCCTTTACCCGAATTGAGGGCTTCACTTGCAAGAGACTTTACTGACATATCATTAATTCCTTCTTTGATTGGATTGTCATCCCAAAGGTAATTAGACAGACGAAGCTTGAGTGTGGAAAGAAGATCGCTCCTCCGCCGCTCGGCGGAAAGGCGTGAACGCCTTTACCCTCTTAAAATGCTTCGCATTTTACTTTTTAGGGGATGCCTGTTTTTGGTTATTTAAGTTCAAACATTTCAATATTTTCGAGGTAAAGGACTTCAAAAGAAACAAGAGCGCCCTCTCTGCTGAATTTCACCTCAGAAGAATCGAAAACTCTGCGTATCGACTTGAATGAGAATCCTTCGGGCAGTTCAAAGCGGATTTTAAGATTCTGAAGCGGAATATTCGGCAGCTCCTCCTGATAATTCACAAGGCTTATTATGAGAGACGAAGCGTCTTCCGTCTTCATGACTGTAAGCTCAAGAGAATTCGGTAGATTCTTCGATCCCTTGAAAGGCTGAGGCAGAAATTCGCCGAAAAGCTTTTTGGCAAATTCCTGCTGAGAATCCTGCTGCTTGCGCAGAATTGACTGAGCAAGATATATACAGCATCCTTTGCCGTAAGAATTGACCGTGAGCCCTGCATATTCGCTGTCGTAGCCGGGAGGGTTTGAGTGGATCGAAGCATATGCCTCGGCATCGCTGCAAGGGAAATCAGTGCGGTTGACAATGCCCCGGACTCTTGCGCTCGAAGCCTTGACAAGCGGAGCTCTCATATCGCAGGAAATAAGCTCATTTCCGCACTTGAGATAGGATATCTGTTCAGCTTTCTTTCCGCTGTAATCGACACCGAAGACATCGGCAAGCTGGAAGTTTCCGCTGCTCTCGCCGTTGAGCTTATAAAGTGATGTAAGACCTGTCGCGATCAGAGTTCCGCCGTTCTTCACAAATTCACGGATGCGCGAAACTTCTTCCTCGGACATATATGCGGCGTTATTGATAATAATCGTCTTCAAGCCGCTGAAGTCCTTGGAAAGATCAGTAAGAATCTTATACGGCACTTTCATGTGATTGAGCACAACGGCGGTTCCGGTCACTTCTGTAACAAGAATATTTTCACGGACGGACATATTATTGTTTCCGGCCTCGTGCATATCTGCGAGTTTTACGCCTGAAAGTTCCGGATTCACGCAGGAAGACATCGAAAAATAAAGTCCGCAAACAGCGCTGAGTTCTGGAGTCTTTTCCTGAACAAAATCTTTGAACGGCTTGAGACGTTTGCCGATATTCGCAATCCTGCGGAACACATCTTCATTGAGCGTGCCATCCGTATTGATAGCGTCAATAAAGAAATAAGCTCCTCCATTGGCAAGAGTGGTACCGGCATGAAGATAAAGTTCATCCTCGGATTTTGTGGAAGTATGATCGTGCAGGTTCACGCATCTTGAGCTCATGAACTCATAAGGTTTGAACTTTGAATAGGCATCGAAAATCTTTGCGCCGAGACGATGCTGATACTTGTTGCCGTAGAAGTCGCCTGACGCGTAATCCGAGGCAAGCGCGATTCCAGAACTCTGTCCCATTCCCCAGCCGTGAAGCACCGGCGAGAACTGGTGCGTGACCGAAAAGTCAGGATTGAGGCTTCTGACATGTTCGCTGATCTTAGCCGCGAATTCAGCCATCCAACGCTCACGTGAACGCTGGAAAATCACCCACTCAGGATCAGCCCAGTCAATAGTCAGAGGAAGCTCTTTTCCTGTCTCGGCAAGATACTTTGCACGGCAGTTTTCGCATCTGCAAACCATAGGCCAGAAAGTCATGTCGATGAAGAATCCCGCGACATCGTAGACTGAAATTTCCGAAAGCTGGGCTTTTACGTAAGCAAGATATTCGTCGCTGTTCGGACAGGAATACCAGTAGCGTCCGTTATGCTCCTTGCCGTTGATGTCACGACAGCGCCACGCAGGATGATTTTTTGCGGATTCATTGTGATAAATCACCGTATAATAGGCGACAGGAATGATATTTTCCTTGCGGAGAAGCGAAACGGTTTCGCCGAAAATATCACGTCCTTTCAAGCCCGTATGCATATGTCCGGCTTTTGTCGGATAATAACAGTTGCCGTTGTGACAGCACGCATAGACCATCGAAGAATCCACACCTGACAGCTTCACCATGCGCACGTATTCGGCAGGCTCGAAACGGCTCATGAATTCAGGTTTCAGATCCGTTATATGATTGTCGATAAGAAGACGGGAATATGCTTTTTTCATCCAGCTCATAATATTTCCTTTTAATGATTTATCTATATCAATTATATCTTTAAAATCAGCTTGAAACAATTTCAAAATAGTGCTATTACTTACACAAAAATGATATGGACAGCTATATATGAACGAATGGCTTTACAAGATATCCCCCTGTCTGAGACTGGCCGGAGATTCGCCTCATCCTCCTGGCTGGGTTGAGGCCATGCGTGTAATTTACGAGCATGAGCTTGTACTCTTTTCAGGCTCAACTTACAGGGTGGAAACGGAAAACGAGAAATTCGAGTGCCGTCCGGGAACCTTCATCATAATTCCTCCGGGCTTGAGGCACATTACAAGAGAAAGCGCTAAAGCGTCAGGACACCGTTTCTGGATTCACTTCGACTGGATATGGCAGGGAGCGTTCTCGCAGCCGATAATGACATATTCTCCGGCAAAAGCGCAGGAGAATTTATATCATCACGCTCCGGACTTCGTGCCGCAGAAAGTTTTTTACGGAGAACTTCACAACTTCTCAAGAGTGCTTGAGCTGTTCAGGAGAATTGAAAACCTTTTCCTGAGCGGAAGCGGACGCGAACAGATGCTCTGCCGCGGTCTCCTGCTTGAGCTTCTTCTGGAAATACTGACTCCGGAAACTGAAGCTGTAAAAGGAGAAGACAACTGCGGAGCAATCGCTTCAAAAATAAGGAGATTGCTGAATCAGGAATCCGAAAAACCGTTATCGGCTTCAAGTCCGGTACAGGAGCTTCTTAAAACAACTGGACTCTCCTACGCTCATCAATGCCGTGTCTTCAAGGAAGCTTACGGCATCTCGCCCCTTCAGTATATGACCGAATTACGAATGACAAGAATAAAGAATTTGATTAAAGATACAGATATGAGCCTGTCCGAAATCGCAGAGTTCTCAGGCTTTGAAAACGCCGGCTACTTTTCCAGAGCCTTCAAGAAAAACACAGGAATGAGTCCGAAAGAATACAGGCGTAACGCATAAGCTTGTCAGAATCCCCTTTATTGACTCTTATAAAGCATATTGAAGCACGAAAAAGGCAGTGCATCGAAATTCGAACTGCACTGCCTCTGGTTTATTGATTATTTCAGCCCAATATGCACAGAAATATCAATTTTATACTACTTACTTCTTCTTCTCTTCTGTAGTCCAGACAATTACTTCTGACTTTTCCGGGACAAAGCCGTGATCGCTCCCCTGAACCCAGCGGATTGACTTCTTTGGAGAAGCAATATTCTTGTAAGAAATAGCAAGTCCCGACGGAGGACATGTATAGTCGCCTAAACCTGCACGGGTAATCTCTACACGGGCAGTCTTGATGCGCTTAGCCATGAACACCGGATCATAATAGTCGATTGCGGGGACATAAGGAATGCGCCAGCCACCGAAATAGCGACCTTTCTTTGTCGTTCCGGCAAGATCGCAGCACCATGTGATAGAAGGTTTAGCTACAGTTACATCCTGATCAAGAGCAGCTGCCCACATGGTCTGAAGTCCGCCTTGACTTCCACCTTCAGCAGTAAGGTCTTTGCCATTCCATTCAGGACGGCTCTTCAGATATTCCATAGCACGGAGAACACGGAAAACCATGCCGTTGAAAAAGGCCTGCTCAGGATCCGCATTCTGCTCAGGATCGAAGGCATAGCTTTTTCCGTTGGACTTGATGCTTTCAAAAAACTCTTTGTAATAAGCGGCATCCCTGCCGAGTTCCTGACCATGCGCATTAATATTCAATGTCAATGCATTGGGATTGCCCCAGCCCGGAGGATTGTGGATACTTGTTCCATATCCGTGGAAAGAAATGATAGCGGGCAGTGATTTTTCCTTTGCGTTCACAGGTACGTTCAGATATCCAGTTGCAGGACGAGGTCCGGCACACGGAATTGAAACTGCATAGATGTCAGCATTGTTGATTGTATTAAGTTTTTTCAGCTCGACCTTGTCTTTGAAAGGAACTGCGGCAAGACGCGCCTTCTGTTTTGTCCAGAAAGCATCAAAGTCGCCCGGTTCTCCGCAATCTGTAAGAGACTCCGGGTCTACAGCGGTTCCCGCATAATATCCGACGTTGCGGGATTGCTTCTTTTTAGCCCAATCCAGATATTCCTGTTTGATGTTCTTGCCTTCTTTATCAACCAGATACACGTTAACACTGACAAAGCCGGGCTTATCAATTTTTGTCTTAACCACAAGAGGCTGATTAGCCGGAGCGGTTCCTCCATCTTTTACGCCGTCGTCACCATTGCGGCTCCACTTCAGAAAAAGACCGTCGGCACTCTGATCGCCAAGCTCTGCCTTGAAGGTATATTCCATTTCCTCGCCTGCCTTGTAGGAAAGCGCAGATTTATTTGTTGTGCCGGAAATAAAAACTTTCGACGAATCAAGATCCGCCAAACAAGTCATTGCAATCGAAGAAAGCAATGCCGCAGCTAAAAAGTGTAACTTCATAAGATTACTAATCCTGAATTAAAATTGTTTTGGTTATTTTGACAAAAAATGTCACCCTGAGAGAAAACATTTATAAAACAGACATTCTCCTTTTCTAAAGTTAATTGTTTTATGACGCAAGTCTTAGAGTTCACTGTCCGGGCAGAGAGATCCCCTTGATCTTCTTATAAAGAGATACCGCATAAGAATCAGTCATGCCGCAAATGAAATCCAGTATTCCGAGCAATCTCTGATAAGGATCCGCATCCGTCTTCTTAAATTGATCTGGCAAAAGACATAGCAATTTTCTGCTTCGTGGAGAGGCATTGTTTCTCTTGGCAGAGTATTCTTCTATTGACTCAACAAAGACATCCAGAAGACCGGAAGTAAGCTCAAATCCCGCGACTTCAATCTCGACAGACGGGCGGTATTGATAAACATCATTAACACTGCGGGTTTTAATTTTTTTCAGAGTCTCCGCAGCAGGAATAAGTTCCGTCAGACTCTTTGTCAGCTTACCACACAGGATGTCAGTTTCATGTTCAATAAAGCATTCATTCAGTTGCTTAATAAGAGTTCCCAAACAACAAGCCCGAAGAAATTCCACTCTGCGCTGATTATCACTCATCTCAGAAAGACGTTGTAAGTCGAGATCTCCAATAATCTTTATAAATAAATCCTTTATTTCGGCATATGTAATTTGCTTCAAACTATGACCGTCTTCGAAGTCAACAATAGTATAGCAAATGTCGTCAGCAGCTTCGACAAGGAACGCAAGCGGGTGCCTAGCCCAAGCGCCATCGCTACTCAGGCGAATTAATCCGGTATTAGCAGCCACCATTGCAAAGTATTCCTTTTCAGACTGAAAAAAGTTGAATTTTTTAGAAAAAGGAATCTTTTTTTGTCCGACACATGACGATTCAACGGGATATTTTACAAAAGCCGCCAAAGTCGCCGAAGTAAGTTGCATGCCTCCGGGATTGTCCGGCATTTGCAAGCGTGTCAAAACTCTGAAGCCCTGAGCATTTCCTTCGTAATGAGTAATATCCGCTAACTGCGCTTTGGTCAACTGCATCTTGTGAGTTTTCTTGAAAGATGCTGCTACGCGAGAATTTGCAAACCAATGCCGAATGGAATCTTCACCTGAATGTCCTAAAGGGGGATTCCCGATATCATGTGCCAGAGCTGCTGCCGCTAAAATTGCGCCGATATCGCTTGAAACAATATCGTCAACCTTGTGATGCTTGCAAATATGCACCCCTGCAAGATTTCCAAGAGATCGTGCAACACAAGACGCCTCAAGACTGTGAGTTAGGCGAGTACGGACGTAATCGCTTGATGCCAGAGGAAAAACTTGAGTCTTATCTTGAAGACGGCGAAATGCAGAAGAAAAGACAATGCGATCATAGTCCTGTTGAAAAGGAGAGCGTCCATCTTCAGACTTTTTCTTTTGATCCTTGCCGAGGCGTTGCGAAGACAGCAACTGCTTCCATGACATGGAAAATGCTCTGTTACTCATGATATATATGCGCTCCGTGAGAGTTTTAACAGCTCAATCATATAATCCAGTAATATAGGACCGTGTATGCAGTCAAACCAGTCCTGAAAGATATTTTCTTAAGCAGGCGCTGTTTCATTTCATAAGAAGATATATTCTCGGCGCAAATCATGACAGTAACGATGGAAACAAAAAAGGCATCCTTGCGGATGCCTGACTTGTACTTATAACGGGTAGCCTGTGCCATATTATTAATATGGCGGGAGCGACGGGGCTCGAACCCGCAACATCCACCGTGACAGGGTGGCACTCTGACCAATTGAGCTACGCCCCCGTTTCCAAAACTTTCATTTAATTTTGGAAAGTCCTATAAAATAACCTTTGCCATATACTTTGCAAACACAAAATAAGATTTTTTTTAAGTTTTTTCGCTGTAATCTTAGCGTCAAGACAGTAGATTATAGTCTAAAATACGCAAGAGAAAGGAATTACGCAATTGAGCATGCAGCGCAAAAATAAATCAGAAAAGAGGAGACATCCGTCTTTTTTCGATTTTGAGCTGGATTTGCACGGATATTTTGCAGAAGACGCAATTGCGGAGATTGACAGAGCGATAAATGCAAATCCATCTGCCTCGATACTTGTAATACATGGAAAAGGCGATGGCATCTTGCGGAAAAGAGTAAGGGATTACCTCAAAAAGTTAAAGTATATTGAATCATTCCGGACAGGAGAAGAGATGAACCTGCCCGGCGGTGACGGAGTTACCGTAATTTACACATGAACAGGAATGTATATGAACAGCGATTCGCAGAAAGATAAAGTCCGCCAGCTTCTCTCCGTAATGAAAACACTCAGGAGTCCTCAGGGATGTCCCTGGGACAGGGAACAGACACATAAAACACTAAAGCCGTTTCTTATGGAGGAATGCGGAGAACTCCTCGACGCCATCGAGGACGAAGATGCAGAAGGAATGCAGGAGGAGCTCGGCGACATCCTGATGCACGTTGTTCTGCATTCGGTAATGGCGGAGGAGCGAGGCGCTTTTACCTTTGAGGATGTGGCTAAAAGCGCAGTTGAAAAAATGATACGACGTCATCCGCATGTATTCGGCGAGGCAAATGCCAATACCTCGCAGGAGGTCATAGGACTTTGGGAAAAGGTAAAAAAAGAAGAAAAGAAGAAAGACAGGAACTCCGTACTTGATGGAATTCCAAGGCACTGCCCTGCCCTTCTTCAAGCCGAAAAGATGCAGAAACGAGCCGCAAAATGCGGATTCGACTGGGACAAGGCTGATCAGATAATTGATAAGATTGAAGAAGAACTCGAAGAACTCAGAGTCGCTCTCCGCAACAACAAAGCAGATGAGATTGATGAAGAGACTGGAGATCTTCTTTTTGCAGTGGTCAATCTCAGCCGTTTCATAGGACGCGCCAGTGCAGAGGAGCTTCTGGCAGGAGCTAATGCAAAATTTCTGAAAAGATTCAAGTACATTGAGAAGAAAATGACAGAGCTTGAACAGAAAATGTCGCATGATAATCTGCCTCTCATGGAACGCTTCTGGAACGAGGCGAAAACGCATTCCTGACAGATAGATTCCCGCAAATCAGAGATCAAGAGGAAAGGCATATATTTGTTTTTCCTGATTTGGCACTTATATTGCATGAAATTGAGATCATAGTTTTAAATTTCCGGAGGAAGAATGTCGGGCAACAAAATATACATATATGACACTACGCTGAGAGACGGTTCTCAGGCAGAAGGAGTGTCCTTTTCAAAGAGCGATAAAATACGCATAGCTGAAAGACTTGACCTGCTCGGCATCAGTTACATTGAAGGCGGCTGGCCGGGCTCCAATCCTAAGGATATGGCATTTTTTGAAGAAATGCGAAAAAAAAAGCTGAAGAATGCGAAAATAGCCGCATTCGGCAGTACTCGAAGAGCCAAAGTCGCAGTTGAAGAAGATGAGAATATACAGAAGTTACTTGCCTCGGAAGCACCTGTTTGTACAATATTCGGGAAAAGCTGGCTGCTGCATGTAAATGAAGTACTCAAAATCAGCCCGCAGAAAAATCTTGAACTTATCATGGATTCCTGCGCTTATCTAAAAAGCCACGGCAGAGAAGTAATCTTCGATGCCGAACACTTTTTTGACGGCTACAAAGACAACGCCGATTATGCTGTTGAAGTATTAAAAACAGCTGCCTTGAACGGAGCCTCTACAGTAGTTCTCTGCGATACAAACGGGGGAACTCTTTTTGATGAAATCGGAAAAATAACGGCATTAGTTCGTTCAAAACTGCCAGTCACCACAAACGTTGGAATCCACTGTCACAACGATGGTGAACTTGCCGCAGCGAATTCACTTTCGGCGGTAATGAGTGGCGCAGTACATATTCAGGGCACAATGAACGGCTTCGGAGAACGTTGCGGCAACGCCAACCTCTGCTCGATAATTCCATCTCTTGAGCTGAAAATGGGAAAGATATGTCTACCTCCGGGCAATCTCAAAAATCTCAGGGATGCCAGCATGTTTGTCGATGAACTCGCGAATTTGCAACACAATACACGTCTGCCTTATGTTGGAAACAGCGCTTTTGCGCACAAGGGCGGCATGCACGTCAATGCAGTGGAAAAAAACCCTCATACTTTTGAACATATTGAGCCTGAAATGGTCGGTAACAGACGAAGGATTCTGGTTTCCGATCTTTCCGGACGCAGTAATCTTGTCATGAAGGCTCATGAGCAGAATCTTGATCTTGAAAATAATCCAGACGGACTCAAGAAAATTCTTGAAGAGCTCAAAAAGAAAGAGAACGGCGGCTATGAATATGAAGCAGCCGAAGCCTCATTCAACCTCATGGCGAAAAAAGTTCTTGACGTTCACGCCCCCTTCTTTGAACTGGACGGCTTCAGAGTTATAGTTGAGAAACGCGGGAATAAAAAGCCGTGCATTTCAGAAGCGACGGTAAAGGTTAATGTTCAAGGAGAACATGAACTGACTGCGGCAGAAGGAGACGGTCCTGTCAATGCTCTGGACAAGGCGCTTCGCAAGGCACTGATAAGATTCTATCCTGAAATAGCGCAAATAGGCCTTAAGGACTTCAAGGTCAGAATCCTTGAAGGAGATGACGGAACAGCCTCAAAAACCCGAGTTCTCATTGAATCCGGGGACAACAAGGGCGACAGCTGGGGAACGGTCGGGGTCAGTGAAAATATTATAGAAGCCTCATGGGAAGCCCTTGTGGATTCCGTGGAATATTATCTTTTCAAAAACAAGAAAAACTAACAGCAAGGAGCTGCAATGAGAAAATTTGTTATTGTCACATTGCTGCTGGGACTCTTTTTCTTCATGTTCCCGGCTCAGGAAACCAAAGCAATGGATCCTATTTCAATTTCTCTGCTTGCTCCTATAGCAATGCAGGGAGCGGCGATTGCGGCGCCTTATATGCTTCGCGGTCTCCAGAGTGCAGGCTATGGATGTGTAATGGCCGGTAAATCATTCCTCGAAATATTTCTCCTTCCTATCGGCCTGGGAGAAATGAGCTTTGGAGCGCCTTTCGGGCTCTTTGCACAAGGTGCCAGACATTCATTTAAAGGGCTTATTGCCCCCTTTAAATTCTGCTTCTACACCGTTACGATTCCCGTACGATTCTGTGCTGGAGGAGCATTATAGCGCGGGCTAGATGCCCGCACCGCATATGAAAAAGAAATTCAACTGGCAGAGAAAACGTCAGATCAGGGGACTTCTTGACTCATGGTACGACGATGAAAGTCGTGGGGATCGTGAAATTTTGAAGCACCTGCCCTCGCCCATACCTCTTGCCAAGTTACTGGAAAAAGCTTTAAAACGTGCCATCACAGACGAATCATTAAAATTCCTTGAGCTCCGTGAAAGCTGGTCTAATGTTGTCGGCCCTGATATATCAAAAAACTGCCACCCGGTCTTGCTTCAGGACGGAATAATTTTTATTGAAGTAAAAGACTCGATCTGGCTGCGCGAAATGAGACAGAGACAGCGAGAGCTGGTTTTTCATATTGCAAAACATTGCGGGAACGGCTTTTGCCGGGAAGTCCGCTTGATTCCTGCCGGACGCGAGCGAAGAGCTTAGAGTCCGCTGGACGGAGCTGTAACAGTTCCTCCGCTGCTGCCTCCGCTCGGCCAATCATCACAGGTATCTTCATTTGTGTATTGTTCGCCGGTGTCCGGATTTGTATTGACCGTTTCAAGCCAGTCAATCCCCTTCTGACGCCATGAGGGATCGTTGATCTTCTGGAGTGCACTGTAATAGCCATCAAACATTCCTTGCTGCCAATGCTCATTTGAACTCATAAGCCCGGGTATATCATCAAGATCATCTGTTGTGCCGAGAACAGGCAGAAATTCAGTCAAAAAGTAATAGAATTGATTATCAAAAGAATCAATAATATCAGCCCTTGATTCCCATGCTCTGGGGATAAGAGCAACCTTGTCAAAGACCGGCAATACAATGCTTGAGTAGTGCGGACGGAAATACCCTTCATCAGTCTGTAAACGGCCAAATACTTTTGCGGTTGCGTAGGCCTCGACACGCTGACGGAATCTGTTTCGCTGCCAGTATTCGACATTTTTGATTCTGGAAGCCTGCCTGTTATAGTCACTTCCAATTGAGGTCCCTGAATTTCCGAAGCGGAGAGCATCCCCCAAATATTCACTGAGCCTGTCAGATTTTTCATGTTCCCTGAAAGAGTAACAGGGGTTATTTCGGACTCCATCTGAGCGATAGGGCCATAGTAAGTATAACCGTCCTTAACAGAGGATCTGAACCAGTTTTCCCATGTTTCAATATTGGACTCGCTACGAGTGCCCCATACACTTGAATCATAAAGAGCCCATCTGATTAGTGGAAGCGGATCGAATTTATCATCTGTGTCCAAGCTATTTCTGTACCAATTTTTGGTAATGCTATCTTCAAGCCATGCGTCGTGGGCATCATACTCTGTTCGTAAGTTTGGCAGAGCTGTACTGGAATACTGATGATCTGTAACATATTGAAGAAAACCATTGTTAACCATTGTGTTATAAGCATTTGATTCAGCGTTAAAAGTAACCCCCAAGGGCAGATATTCGGCACCGGTTACTACAGTAGGGGTTTCCGCAAGCTCCAACTTTCCCCACCATCCTGCTGAAAAATTCCGACGGAGATCATCTCTCAAATAGCACCATGCATTGGAATTAATTGCATAGTAAAAGCTCTTTGACTGGAGTAGATAGAGAAATGGAGTGATTGGTTCTGATGTAAGCCTTGGATTTCCAAATATGGCTTTGTTTCTGTTGTTAACAGCGATCCCTTTGCCTTCGGCATAAATGCTGAGAAGCATGTTGTAGTATGGACTTTGCCATGAATAGCCCATATAGGTTGAAGGAAGCGTATCGTTTACATAACCGAACAGAAGTCTGGCAAGAAGATCTTTTGTTGCCCCCCCGTATTGATCATTATAACTCAAACCGTTCTGCATAGCTGCCTGCTGGGCGGCACCATACCCGACCATAGGACCGACGAAGCTTACA
This sequence comes from Verrucomicrobiota bacterium, assembly GCA_022703965.1. Classification (GTDB taxonomy): domain Bacteria; phylum Verrucomicrobiota; class Lentisphaeria; order Victivallales; family UBA1829; genus JAKJHH01. The sequence goes on along the minus strand of JAKJHH010000106.1, from coordinate 270 downwards.
CGAGCCTGAGTCTGTGTAAGCAATCCGGCCACGGATTCAAGATAGTCTCTCTGCGCAAGAGCTGTCGGAAGGTCAGCCGGATTCGGAGCGCTCATGTATGAACTTGGAGAAGCTCCGATAAAGTCGGTGATCAGCACCGTTGTTGCCTTGATGATGTTCAATTCGCCGATCATGTTAAGGCTTTCCTGCTGCCATTTCGCACCGGCAAGGGCGGATGCATCAAGGGCGTTCTGTGACTTGATCTTTATTCTGGCTACACTCTGCACGTCA
>JAKJHH010000105.1:390-13210 GCA_022703965.1 Verrucomicrobiota bacterium | reverse complement strand
GAAGTGCATGAACTTGTCCATGCAAGCGTGGAAGTCTATCAATGCAAAGACCCTGCTTGCGCCTGCCGGAAGACAGCTACTTCTACATGAGTTTTGTGGTTCTGAAGAATCCGGGAGTGTAACCGTATTGATCCTTGAACTCCTTGCAGAAATGACTGCTGTCGGTGAAGCCGCACTTTTCGGCGATTTCCTTGACAGTAAGATTCTGCTCGAACTGAAGAGTCTTATAAGACAATTCAAGTCTGACTGTTCTTATGAACATTGCGGGCGGGACTCCCTGATATTTATTGAAGAGTCTTGAGAAGTGGAAGCGGCTGAGTCCTACATGTTCGGCAATCTCGTCCACAGTCAGAGCTCTGCCGATATTTGCATATATGAATTTGACAGCCTTGCGCATAAAGTCAGGCTGAGTACTGTGATAAGTTTCGCCGCCGGGAGTCAGGTCATCGCAAATACTCATCATGAACTTGTAAGCCATCCAGGAATTCTGAAACTTTGACAACTCCGAAGACTGTGGAATCAGTCTGTATATTTCCATGTAAGTTTGAAGAGTCTTAGAGTTCTCGCCGAATTGCAGAAGGAAGCCGTATTTCTTTTCTATTTCACGCCATGTGCGCATTACCTCGCGACCGCCAAGCGACACGAAAATAAAACGCCAAGGATCACATGTAATCGGGGAATAATAATAGCGATGGGCATGAGGAACACGCACAAACATAGCCTGTCCGGGCATGATCTTGTAAGTTTTGCCTTCATAATCAAGCATGCCGCATCCGGATATCGTATACTGCCAGATACCGAATTCAACACTCCCGCGCTTCAAACCGTCCCAGCTGTAATCCGAACTGTCCTTCAGATCCGAGCCTGCGTTGAATATGTAGGATGATATGGCGAAATGCTTGCCGGGAAGCATAAAAACTCCGCCGCAACCCTTTTCATGTATTTCATCAAAAAGCACAATTATACAATCCTTAGCATCTTTTTTATACAGATAATGCTTGCAGAAGCTTTTTCAATATGGCATAATATTTATATACGAAAAATCACCCCAACAAAATATAGGGATTAGAGAGACTATGGCTAAGATTGCATTCATCGGTGCAGGCAGCTTCGGTTTTACAAGAACAATTGTAAAAGATCTTCTCAGTTATCCACTTCTTGCCGACAGTGAAATCGTACTCATGGACATCCATAAAGGACGTCTTGATATGGCAAAGAAATCCTGTCAGAAAATTGTAGACGCAGGAAAATACCCTGCCAAGGTCAAAGCAACCACAAACCGTCAGGAAGCCCTCAAAGGAGCGGACGCGGTTCTCATCACAATTCTCTGCGGAAACACAGACATCTGGCAGCACGATATTCTTATTCCCGCAAAATACGGTGTTGACATCAACGTCGGCGACACACGCGGCCCGGCAGGAATCTTCAGAGCACTTAGAACGATCCCGACAATGCTAGATATCTGCAAAGACATGGAAAAGCTCTGTCCCGAAGCAATCATGCTCAACTACACCAATCCGATGGCGATGCTCTGTCACGCGATGCAGAGAAAAAGCTTCATCAATGTAACAGGCCTCTGCCACTCGGTTCAGGGCACTGCGGAAATGCTTGCTGACTGGCTGAAAATACCGAGAAACGAGATCGACTACACCTGCGCTGGAATCAACCATCTGGCATGGTACACACAGTACACACACAAGGGCAAGGATATGTACCCTGCCCTCAAGAAACTCGTCAAGACAGACAAGGAAATCTACAACAAGGAACAGGTAAGAAATGAAATGTTCCTTGCGCTGAATTCCTACGTCACAGAGTCAAGCGGACACAATTCCGAATACAACTGGTGGTTCAGAAAACGCAAAGACCTCATCGAAAAATACTGCACGAACGGAACCAACTGGAATCCCGGACATCACGCCTATATCCTCAACGAATACCGCAAGCGTGAAGACAACTGGGAAGAAGAGTTTGAAAAGTGGATCAAGAGTCCCGACTGGAAGGATAAGACTAAAGTTGCTGAAAAGCTCAAGCGCAGCCATGAATATGCCTCGGCAATCATCAATGCTTATGCAGGCGGCGACCTCTTCAGATTCAACGGTAACGTGCCGAACACAAACCTCATAACAAATCTGCCTCAGGGCTGCTGCGTTGAAGTGCCGGTTCTGGCCTCCAGAAAGAAACTCCAGCCGATACATGTCGGAGCGCTCCCGCTGCCTGTCGTGCCGATAACGAGCCTCAGCGCAACAAACGAAATGATGGCTGTCGAAGGCTGTTTCTGCGGAGATGCCGAACTTGTCTATCAGTCAATAGCAAACGATCCTCTGACAGCCTCAGTTCTCTCTCTTGCTGAAATCAGAAAGATGGTCGCGGAGATGTTTAAGCAGAACAAGGAATACCTCCCGCACTTCAAGAAAATCAATCTTTAACCAAATATAAAACAATCTCAAAGGAGAATATACTAGATGCCTAAGATCACATTTATGGGAGCAGGAAGCACTGTCTTCGTCAAAAACATTATCGGCGATGCCATGCTTACTCCCGCACTCTGCGACTCGGAAATCGCACTTTATGACATCGACGCAAAGAGACTCAAAGAATCCCAGAAGATGCTTGAGATTCTCAATAAGAACATCAACGGCGGCAAAGCCAAGATCAAGTCATACCTCGGCGAAGGCAACAGACAGGCAGCTCTCAAAGGCTCAAATTACGTTGTCAACGCGATTCAGGTAGGCGGATATGAGCCCTCAACTGTAATCGACTTTGAAATTCCGAAAAGATTCGGCCTGCGTCAGACAATTGCCGACACCCTCGGTATCGGCGGTATATTCAGAGCTCTCCGCACAATCCCGGTCATGCTCGACTTCGCAAAAGACATGGAAAAAGTCTGTCCGGATGCATGGTTCCTCAGCTATACAAACCCGATGGCTATGCTCACAGGCGCAATGCAGCGCTATACAAATGTGAAGACAGTCGGTCTCTGCCACTCGGTTCAGGGATGCGCTACCGGCCTGCTCAAGAACCTCGGCATGGAAAATGACGTCAAGAAGCTTCAGTGGAAGATTGCCGGTATCAATCACATGGCATGGTTGCTTGAAATCACAGACGGAGGCAAAGACCTCTATCCTGAAATCAAGAAGCGCGCCGCCGCTCTTCTCAAGGAAGCCAGAAAGAAAGGCGCCAAGAAGAATCACGACATGGTTCGCCTCGAAATGATGCTCAAATTCGGTTACTACATCACCGAATCATCCGAGCACAACGCAGAATACACATGGTACTGGATCAAGAGCAATTATCCTCATCTCATCGAAGAATTCAATATTCCGCTCGATGAGTATCCGCGCCGCTGTATCAAGCAGATCGAAGACTGGAAGAAGAGAAGCGCAGAACTCACCTCAAATCCGGTTCTCGATCACAAGCGCTCACACGAATACGGCTCATACATCATGGAAGCTATCGAAACAGATATTCCCTACAGAATCGGCGGCAACGTCATCAACAATGGCTTCATCACAAACCTTCCGTCCGATGCATGCGTTGAAGTACCGTGTCTTGTAGACCGCAACGGCGTTCAGGGCGCTCATGTCGGAGCTCTTCCGCTCCAGTGCGCAGCTCTCAACATGTCCAACATCAACGTACAGCTGCTCACCATCGACGCGGCTATAAACAAGAAGAAGGACAGCATCTATCACGCAGCAATGCTTGATCCTCACACCGCCGCAGAGCTTTCGCTCGACGACATCAAGAAGATGTGCGACGAGCTCATCAAGGCTCACGGCGACATGCTTCCCAAGTACAAATAAGCTGAAGCATTTTCCAGAAGATCGAAACGGCAGTCCGGACAATCCGGCTGCCGTTTTTTAATTGTCGGAAAGAGACCGTCTATTTTGCGAGGGCAAGAAGAATGACACCAAGCAGAATGAAGCCAAGGGCAATAAGCTTGCCTTTGAGATTGACGTCGCGGAAGTACCAGAAGCCGATCGCGAAAGCGACAATACAATTGCAGCGGCGCACAAGAGAAAGTATCGATATTTTGATTTCAGGTACGCTGACGGCATAGAAATAGAGCCAGTCGGCAAGAATCAGCAGAATCCCTGTGACGGGAATTGTCCAGCGCCAGACAAAGGGACGTCCATCTTTGAAAAATGAACGGCGAATCAGCCACGCCGCGCCAAGTATGAAAACAAGGTCAATCGAAAACCAGAACTGCACCGTATTTCTCGGAATCTGGAGTATTCCAAGCAAGTATTTATCGTAAAGTGCCGATATCGCCCCAAGCAGAGTTCCGAGGAAAATAAGATGAATTCCGCGGTGTTTCGAGAAGGAAATATTCTCCATTTTGCCGAGCAGTGAAAAAGTATAGTATCCGGCGAAAATCGAGATCATGCCGACAGCCTGCAATAAAGTAGGGATTTCGTTGAAAATGAGAAGTCCGCCGATAAATGTCCAGAGAGGCGCCGAGGCTCGTATGGGCGACGCAATAGATATAGGCAGTTCACGCATCGCGTAATAGACACAGATCCAGCTTGCACTCACAAGCAGAGACTTGGCAAGCAGAAGATTCCACTGCCACATAGTACAGTCGGCACTCTTGAAGAATTGTCCGGAAATAGTCAGGCAGAGAAGGTATATCAGCGAACCGCTGAGCGTAGCGAAAAATAAAACCGGCATGACGGAGTTTTCACGTACCGCGTGTTTTTTGGATACGTCATAAAAACCAAGCGCAAAAGCCGAGGCCAGAATCGGCAGAAACCAGGCAGGCAGGATATCAGTCATTGTTAACTCACAGGGTAAATTAATGGGTTCATCCTGATAATATGCCTCATAAAGAGCTCTTCATCAAGCAGAAATACTCAGCGGGAAGCAGATGGAGCGGCTGAAGAGGCCGTCTTTTTCTTCTCTTCCAACCACACACAGGAAAGTTTATAGGAGTCTCCTGTCTTGCTGTACATGAAAGGCTTGCCAGTTAGCGGATCAGGCAGAATTTCCTTCAAAATTGAGGGGCTTAAAAGAGACAGTTTTGCAGGATATGAGCCATTGCGCTTTTTGTAGACGTTAAGAGCAAGATTCAGCTTGCTTACTTCGATTTCGGACTCAAGTCCGGCTGTTTTTCTTATTACAGGTATTACAGCAGGAAGCAATATTTTACTCAAGAGACAAAAAGGCTGCTCGGCTCGCATAGAGGCACGCAATGCCTCAGATTCTTTCTCAATTTCCCAATATGGACGTAAAAATAAATTCCTTATTTTTGAGCTGTAATCCAGATAAGCAGCGCCATCCATAGTATAGAGCATTGAATAAGCCATGCGTAGAGGAAAAGACCCCTTAGTGTCCTTAAAAAATTCTTTCCAGAGAGCAAGGAAAGCCTCGCTGTTAATGCCTGAAGCAAAAGCATTCACGACAAAAGAACGCTCAAAATCAAAGGCGTAAATAAGTGACTTTCTATTCTTGAGATCAGATAGAGCATCGATCATTGCAAGTTTCTTTTGCTCCGACAAATCAGGAGAAACAGCAAGCGCAGAAGCGGCGGCACAAGTGTTGGAGACTAATCTGAAAAGACTAAGCTGCATCACAAAAGATGGATCTTTTTCAAATTGAGCAGGAACATCCAGTAATGAAAGTATCAAAGCAGAAGCCTCATCAGTTCTGCCTGAAAGACACATGGCAGACGCGGTACAGGAAAGCAGACGGTCAAGATCACGCGGATAAATATCTTCGTCACCGGGAAGCTTCAAACGCTTCAGATCACGCGGATAAATCCCCTGCTTTTTTGAAGCGCCTTCTGCAAAAAGATTAATGATAGTCTTTATCTCAGGAGCATTAATGAGACGCATAGCGTCTTTGCGTTCCAGTTCAGTCCATGCGGAAAGATCGGGATTCTTATTCTCTGTGTAGTAGTATTCAATAATTTTCGAAGCAGGAGGGGAATCAAAAAGTTTTCTGGTCTTTTCATAGTAAAGAACTGCATTGTCATCCGGATTCCGAAGTTGAGCTTGAGTAAAATCATCAGGCTTGAGAATCTCGGATTTCTGCCTTGCCTTTTCAAGAGCTTCATCGAAATGAGCCCTAAATGAGAAATGCTGTTGAGAGATTACAGCAGGCACAATCATGAAGAAAAGAGAGAACAGAAGCGGAAGAACAAGAAGCAAACGAAGCCGCCACGAACCTTGATACATAAAAAATCCGATAAACACGGCAAAAGCCGAAAAAGTCAAAACGACAGTCCAAAGGACAATAGACCAGAAATAATCAGGCAGAAAAATCATAGAAACACCAAACTCTCCAGTAAAACGATTTTGTATAGTTTACGGGTATTTTTTCTGTCTTTCCAGAAGCCATTCGGAGGAAATTGTAAAAGTTTTGTCTTTCTTAGCGTAGGTAAAAGGCTTTCCGTTGATCGAATCAAGCGGGAGTTCTTTTATGATTTCAGGAGAAAGCTGTTCAAGTTTATCAGGAAAACTGCCGTGACGGGCTTTCCAGACATAGAGAGCCATTTTCAATCTTGACGCATCTATTTCGGATTGAATACGCGCCTCCTTGAGTTTGACATCATATGCGAGTCCAAGATAGCTTGCAGATAAAAGGAGTTCCTTATCCACTTTTTTGAGATTGCTTTTAAGCAAGAGCAAAGAAGGAGCAGCCTTCCAGTAAGGAAGAAGCATCAGTTTTCTGAAGGACTGAAACTGAGTCAGATAAAAAAGATAATCTTTGTCCATAACAGCTTCAGCGGGCATCTTGTTCTCACCATAAATCAGCCCCATATCAGCCTTGAATTTCTTAGATTGATGATCTCCGTTCATATATTCTCTACAGACAAGACTCTCAGAATCAAGAGCAGTGAGTAAAGCACGTTTACAATCCAATTTCTCAATTAGCCCCATCATCATCAAAGCATCTTTCTCTGAAATACCGGACGCCAGCAGATTGTCGTATTGATCGACTGTAATGGCAATACATGCGATGTTGATAAGCTGGGAGATGACAAAAGGATCCTTGTAGAAAGACTGTATACATTTCAATTTATCTGCCTCAAGACGCCAGAGCTCATCTTGTCTGCCAGCCAGAGCAAGAGAAGTAGATCTCGTGGACATGAGACGAGTCATTGCTCTTATTTTATTAAGTTCCGGCATTTCAGTGTTCAACCCGTCATATACGCGTTCAAAAACTACAGTCTTTTTATTGGCGGCTTCATGAAAAAGGATGTCAATTTTCTCGAAATCTTTAGAGTTAAGGATCTTTTTTGCCTCGGCAGCTTTCGCCTCGCTCCAGGTTGAGAAATTGCCGTTCGTGTATCCATAGAAATCTGAAAGAGGAGCAATCGGCTTGGACTCCATCAAGGAAAATATCTGCAAATACAAAGGAGCCGCGTTTTCCGAGGGATCGACAGGCGGCTTGACTAGAAGAGCTGAAAATGAGGACGGCATACCGTCTTTCACAAGCTGAGCATAGGCGCTATCGATCTGCTGCTTATCTGAAGCGTAGAGCGAAACAAAAACAAGAAAAGCGGCCAGTGTCAAGGCCAAGGCAAATTTTTCAAGTTTGACAATCATAAGCCCCCCATCAAGTAAATATATTCCAGAAAGCCTTAATGGCTATAAAGATAGCACGCTCCTCCAAGGAATTCTAGAAAAAGAAGCGAAAAAGCCCAATCTAAAATTATTCCATTTGTAACAGAAGCCTGACATCCGAAAAGTGAAATAAATTTCACATACCCGACCAGATACTTCTTCCATGAAATATCTGAAAATTGAAATAAAAACTCAGAAAAGTCCGTCTTTTGATAGGAACTCAGCCTCAAAACAGGAGAAATGGAAATAAGACGCCGAGAGTGAAATAAATTTCACTTTCTACATTTTAGCAAGAAAGAGCTTTCAACCGCTGCTAAAACTCATTAATATTGAGGCTATTAGCAGAAATTTAAGAAAAAATACCAAAGAATAAAGTGAAATAAATTTCCATTTTACTTTTTTGTGTTTGCCAAGCCTAAATCCCGGTTTTCATTTTTTTACTTGAGCCTGATATCAAGCACTTACAAATTCCAGAAAAGCAGTTGGCACAGTTAAGGCTATATGAAAACCATCACAAAACGAAACAACCACATAAAGGAGACAGACAGATGAGAAAGATCGCAATATACGGAAAGGGCGGTATCGGGAAGTCGACGACAACCCAGAATACAGTCGCAGGACTTGCCGAAATGGGCAAGAAAGTCATGGTTGTAGGCTGCGACCCGAAAGCAGACTCGACACGACTCCTCCTCGGCGGCCTTCATCAGGGTACAGTTCTTGACACACTGAGAGACGAAGGTGAAGACGTTTCACTGGAAGACATTTCAAAAATCGGTTTCAAAAATACAACATGCGTAGAATCCGGAGGACCCGAGCCGGGAGTTGGTTGCGCAGGACGCGGAATCATCACCTCAATCAACCTTCTTGAGCAGCTCGGCGCATATGCTGACAGCCAGAAGCTTGACTATGTGTTCTACGACGTTCTCGGTGACGTTGTATGCGGCGGATTCGCAATGCCGATCAGAGAAGGCAAGGCCGAAGAAATCTACATTGTCGTATCAGGCGAAATGATGGCCATGTACGCAGCAAACAATATCTGTAAAGGTATCGTGAAGTTCGCTGAAGCCGGCGCAGTAAGACTCGGCGGAATCATCTGCAACAGCCGTAAGGTTGACAATGAAAGAGCCATGATCGAAGCATTCGCCAAGAAGCTCGGCACCCAGATGATCCACTTCGTCCCCCGCGACAACATGGTTCAGAAAGCGGAAATCAACAGAAAGACAGTTATCGACTACGATCCGACACACACACAGGCGGACGAATACAGAGCGCTCGCCAAAAAGATCGATGCCAACAGAATGTACGTCGTCCCGCAGCCGATGCACACGGACGAACTCGAAAAGCTCCTCATCGAATACGGAATCGCAAACTGATAAACAAACCACAAAACAGGAGATAAAGCCATGTTGATGATCCGCTCAATAGTCAGACCCGAAAAAGCCGATTCCGTAATGGAATCCCTTATGGAAGCCGGTTTCCCCGCCGTCACCAAAATAAACGTAGTGGGCCGCGGTAAACAGCGCGGTATAAAAATCGGCGAAATCGTCTATGACGAAATCCCGAAAGAGCTCCTCATGACAGTAGTTCCGGACAAAGACAAAGACTTCATCGTCAAGACAGTCATGAAAGCTGCAAGATCAGGCGAAAAAGGATCATTCGGAGACGGCAAAATATTCGTTTCCCCGGTTGAAGAAGTATACACAATCAGCTCCGGCATCAAGGAAACACCGGACGGAAAGACGGAGGTTGTCAAAGTATGAAGGAGGTAATGGCTATCATCAGAATGAATATGATGAATAAGACCAAGAGAGCTCTTTCAGACGCTGGCATAAGCTCAGTAACAGCCAAGGAAGCTCTCGGAAGAGGCAAAGGTCTTGTTGATTATAAAGTGTTAGGCGGCGCAGAACGCGGATATGAAGAAGCAATAGCCCAGCTCGGTCAGAGCCAGAGGCTGATCCCGAAAAGACTTCTTACCTTCGTAGTCCCGGACGCGCTGGTGGAAAAGGTCGTAAAGGTCTTAATCAAAACAAATCAGACAGGCAAATCAGGAGACGGAAAAATCTTTGTAATGCCTGTAACAGATGCCTATAGAGTAAGAACCGCCGAGAACGGTGATGCCGTCCTCGACGAGGCATAAGAAAGGAAGGGACTATGAGCGAAACTACAAATAACTCTCTCCCGGATGCCGCAGAGGTAAAGAAGGCACTTCTCAAGAAGTATCCTGTCAAAGTAGCCCGCAAGCGCGAAAAGCAGATAGTTCTGAACAAGTGCAACGGCGAATGTGACGGAAACATACAGGTTCCTGAAATTCAGGCGAACGCCAGAACAATCCCGGGCATAATCAGCATGAGAGGCTGTGCCTATGCCGGATGCAAAGGCGTGGTACTCGGTCCGACAAGAGACATTCTGCATATAGTTCACGGCCCTATCGGCTGCTCCTACTATGCATGGCTCACAAGAAGAAACCAGACCAGGCCGACAAGTCCTGAAGATCCGAACTATATGACATACTGCTTCTCGACAGACATGCAGGAAGAAGACATCATATACGGCGGTGAAAAGAAGCTCAAGAAGGCAATTGAAGAAGCCCTCGCGATCTTCAAGCCGAAGGCTCTCGACATATTCGCGACATGCCCTGTAGGTCTTATCGGTGACGACGTGCACGCAGTTGCCCGCGAAGCTGAAAAGAACCATCCGGACGTCAACATATTCGGATTCAGCTGCGAAGGTTACAAGGGAGTCAGCCAGTCGGCCGGACACCATATCGCGAACAACAAGGTCTTTACAGACGTTGTCGGTCTCAACGATAAGGCGAAGGAAGGCAAGTTCAAAATCAACCTCCTCGGTGAGTACAACATCGGCGGTGACGCGTTTGAAATTGAAAGAATCTTTGAAGCCTGCGGAATGAAGCTGCACTCGACCTTCAGCGGTAACTCGACATACGACGAATTCACAAGCGCCCATACAGCCGACCTCAACTTGGTCATGTGCCACCGCTCGATCAACTATCTTGCGGACATGATGGAAACAAAGTACGGCATTCCATGGTTCAAGGTCAACTTCATCGGTGCGGAATCAACAGCGAAGTCCCTGCGCAAAATATGCGAATACTTCGAAGATGCCGAACTCACGAAGAGAACCGAAGAATTCATTGCCAAGGAAATGGAAGCTGTAAGCAAGGAAGTTGCGAAGTATCGTCCGCGCTGCGAAGGAAAGCTTGCAATGCTCTTCGTCGGAGGTTCCAGAGCGCACCACTACCAGGATCTCTTCAAGGAACTTGGAATGGAAGTCATAAGCGCAGGCTACGAATTCGCTCACAGAGACGACTACGAAGGACGTCATGTGATCCCGACAATCAAGGTTGACTCCGATTCAAGAAATATCGAAGAAATCGAGGTTGAAAAGGATCCGACCCGTTACAGCCAGCGTCTCAGCGACGAGCGCAAAAAGGAGCTCGAAGCCAAGGGACTCAAGATGGGCTACTATGAAGGAATGATGCCTGACATGAAGGAAAATTCTCTGGTCATCGACGACCTGAACCATCATGAAGCGGAAGTCCTCATCGAAAAGTACAAGCCCAGCATCTTCGGAGCCGGCGTAAAGGAAAAGTATGTGATCCAGAAGAGCGGTATTCCGCTCAAGCAGATCCACAGCTACGACTACAGCGGCCCGTATGCAGGATTCATCGGCGCGATCAACTTCTACAAGGAAATTGACCGCATGGTAAACGCAACACCCTGGAAACTGATAAAGGCACCCTGGCAGGCAGAACCGCAGCTCGCGGCAACCTACGCATGGGAATAAGCAAACACCGTCAGGAGGTGATTTAATATGCTGCTAAGACACACACCAAAAGGTATAATAGAACGCGAGGCTCTCGTCATCAATCCGGCGAAGACTTGCCAGCCGATCGGCGCAATGTATGCCGCTCTCGGAATAAAGAACTGTCTCCCGCACAGCCACGGCTCTCAGGGATGCTGCGCATATCACAGAAGTATGCTCACCAGACATTTCAAGGAACCCGTAATGGCTGCGACAAGCGCATTCACAGAAGGATCTTCAGTCTTCGGCGGACAGGCGAACCTGATTGAAGCCATCGGAAACATATTCACAGTCTATGATCCGGACGTCATAGCCGTTCACACGACATGTCTTTCAGAGACAATCGGTGACGACGTGAACCAGATCAGCGCAAAGGCTCATGAGAGCGGAAAAGTCCCGGCCGGAAAGCACGTGATATTCACAAACACCCCCAGCTATGTGGGTTCACATGTCACAGGCTTCTCGAACATGCTCAAGAAGACCGTCGAGCTTGTATCCGAGGCTACAGCTGAAAAGAAGAACAAGACAGTCAACATCATCCCGGGTTTCGTTGAGCCTTCAGACATGCAGGAAATCAAGAGACTCACAAGCTTGATGGGTATCAAGACAATCATGTTCCCCGACACATCGGGAGTTCTGAACGGCCCCATGACAGGCAAGTTCAAAATGTATCCTAACGGCGGAACAAGCATTGAAGACATCAAGAAGATGGGCGACAGCCAGCTCACTGTAGCTCTCGGAACATTCGCTTCCGGTGCCGCTGCCAAGTCTCTTGATACAAAGTGCAAAGTTCCCTGCGAAATCCTTGAATTGCCTATCGGCATACAGGCCACAGACAGATTCATCGATACTCTCAGAATCAAAACAGGCATGAACGTTCCTGAAGAGATAACAAACGAACGCGGTCAGCTTCTCGACGTGATGTCAGACATGCACCAGTACACATACGGCAGAAGAGTCGCTCTCGCAGGCGATCCAGACCAGCTCGTATCGCTTACTGAGTTCCTTGTCTCCCTCGATATGATTCCGGTATACGTCATCACCGGTACTCCCGGCAAGAAGTTCCCGGCCAAGATCGAGGCTATCACAAAGGGTCTCAACGAGAAGATATATGCAAAGAATCCTTCCGACCTCTTCCTGCTCCATCAGCTCATCAAGAATGAGAAGGTGGATCTGATGATCGGAAACACTCACCTCAAGTATATCGCGAGAGATGAGGACATCCCGTACATCCGCTACGGCTTCCCGATAATCGACAGAGTCGGACACCAGTATTTCCCCTCAGTCGGTTACAAAGGCGGACTCAGGCTTCTGGAAAAGATTCTTGAAGCTATCATGAACAGAATCGACAGAGATGCTCCGGAAGAGAGCTTCGAACTCGTAATGTAATATTTGCCCCCCTTCCTCGGACCGTCCCGCTTTTGCCGGCGGGG
>JAKJHH010000105.1:0-372 GCA_022703965.1 Verrucomicrobiota bacterium | reverse complement strand
ATTTGAACAACAGAAAACGGATGCGGAACATGGGTGAAGACTTCACAGTTCTCGAAGGCAGAAAGCGTCAGATCTTTGAAAAGGGTCGTGACAATGCCGCTCTGTCTCTCGAATGCGACAAGAAGAGCGTTGCAGGCTCTGTCAGTCAGCGCGCATGCGTTTTCTGCGGTTCACGTGTAGTGCTTTACCCGATAGCCGACGCGCTTCATCTGGTGCACGGCCCCATCGGATGCGCTGTTTATACATGGGATATCAGAGGATCGCTTTCCTCCGGCCCCGAGCTCAACCGCAACAGCTTCTCAACCGACCTCAGAGAAACAGACATAATTTACGGCGGAGAAAAGAAGCTGCTTTCAGCTCTCCGCGAACTTA
>JAKJHH010000104.1 GCA_022703965.1 Verrucomicrobiota bacterium | reverse complement strand
CTTGCTCAATGACGTTTCCATCTGGAACAACCGTAAAAGATGATTTTATGCCATATTAGACTTTTGGCGGTACCGTCGCATTAGCGGATCAGAAAAGTTTTATCTGATAAAACTGGCTTGTACTATTGCCTTTCTGGAAAAGTGGTATTATAATTGGTATATGTGTAAAACAAGGAATGCGTTCATGCTTGGCAAAACAGCGGAATTCATAAAAATAGCAGATCAGATAGCAACCCGTATAAATATGGGTGACTTCGGTGAAAACGGAAAGCTTCCGGCCGAGCGCGAACTTGCGGAGGATTTTAACGTCAGCCGGGTGACTTTGAGGGCTGCGTTAAAAGAACTTGAGGAAAAGGGGCTTGTCACAAGAGTTCACGGTTCCGGAACCTTTGTCAACTCTGATGAGACAAAGAAGACTCTTACGAATAATGAAGTCTGTTTTATTTTTGAGCTTATAGGCAAGCCCGTAGCGGAGAATCCTTTTACGGCGATGTGCTTGGACGGTATAGGAAGGGCTGCCGTCAAAAAGGGATTCAAATTTAACCTTCTGCCGATGCCAGAGCATATGAGATTGACTGATTATCTTCGCAATTGTCCGGCTTTGATGCCGGACAGCAAGGCAGTTGTACTCAAATATGACAAATATTATCAGGAAAACGCCGAATTTCTGAAAGGCCGTGGCCACATAGTGGTTCTGCTTGGTCCGGCAGATGAAAAAACTGATCTTTCCTTTGTGGATATCGACAACTTTTCCGGAGGAACAAAGGCGGCTTCGCACCTCATTAGATCAGGCAGGAAAAATATTGCGTATATGGATGGACCTCTCAGTGATCCGTCAGTACTGAAGACTTTTTCAGGAATTCAGACCGCGTGTTTGCAGGAAGGGGCTCCCTTCAATATGAAACTTCTCAAAGAAATCACGCCCTGGGAAGAGGAAAGCGCTTATCTGAAAATGAAAGAGCTTCTAGATTCGCAAATGAAAGTGGACGGAATTATAGTCCGCGGAGATATGGCCAGTCTCGGCGCTGTAAAGGCGATAAGGGAGGCCGGACTCAAAATACCTCAGGATATATCGTTTGTAATGTATGACGACTTTGCGTGGGTGCATAGAGCCTGTGGAATCAATCTGACGGCTGTAAGGCAGCCTTTCGACAAATACTCTGAAGCCGCGGCGGATATCGCTGATGAAGCTATGAAGAAGATAAGCAGTCAGAAAACAGTCAGGATATTTGAGCCTGATCTCATCATAAGAGAATCCTAAAAAATCATCATATATAAAACTCGGGAGAATCACATGCTCTTCAGACATGCGCTCGCTACTGCCCTGATTCCGGGCTTCTGCTGCCTCGCCGCAATCGCGGACGATTTCTGCATCGACTTCACAAAAACGGCCAATGCCGATTTCAAAGATGAAAAATCGGGAGACGGAAAAGGCGGCTGGTCGGATCAAGGGGCGGAAAACGATATGAGAAGTTTCGATGTTTCCCGCAAGGAATACGAGGGAATTACGTTCAAAATCGTCAATCCAGCCGCAAATAACGGACGGGCAGTAATGAGCTTCGACAGTCCTAATTTCGCGACAGGACTCAAAGCAGCAAAAGTAGATCTGGAGAAAGAAGCGCCTAAGGCATCGTATCTTTATATGTTGCACACAAGCTGCTTCAACAGCGAGCCTGCCGGAACGGTTGTCGGAACAGTTGAAGTCCTCTTCAAAAACGGAGGCGGAATCTGCCGCGAAATCACAAACGGCAGAGATATCACAGACTGGTGGAGTGCCGGAGATCTGCCTAATGGAAAAGTCGTAGTCCGCAAGAGCAACGGCAGCGCCGAAGTCGGAATCTTCCTCAGCAGAATTGAATTTCCTGAAAAAGGAGTTCAGGTCAAATCCGTCGAATTCAAAACAAGAGGCAAGGCTATTTGGATCGTTGTCGGTGCAAGTCTTTCGGAAAAGGATATTCCGCTCGGTTCAGATAGAATTGTCTGCAAGGCGGATGATAAATGGAAAGCTGTCGATATGTCTGATATTCAGGTCAAAGCTGGAACGGCGCTTGATCTTTCTTCGCTTGTCGAGCCTGGGACGGCAGGAAAAAACGGACGCGTCATCATCGGAAAATCAGGACAGCTTAGCTTTGAAAAAGCTCCTGAAAAATCAGCTCGTTTCAGAGGTTCAAATTCGTTTTGGACGCTCAATAAACTGGACAGAGGCTCTGATTCTGTTCAGGCCGTCAAGGACAGAATGACAAAGTATGCCGAGCTCTATCATCGCTCCGGATATGATATCATACGTCTCCTGCCAATGGATGCCTATTTAATGAGAGGCGCAAAGCAGGATGGCGAATTCAATCCTGAGCGCCTCGATAAAATGGATCACTTTCTTGCCGAGCTTAAAAAGAATGGAATTTACCTGTATTTGAGCTTGGCTGCATACAATATGGGACGTGTAGACGGATGGCAGGGATATCGCGAGACTACACAGGTCAAAGCCAAGGTTTTTCTGGGCGATCCCGAAAGTCGCGCACGCTGGAAAATATGCATGGAGCAACTGCTGAATCACGTCAATCCCTACACAAAAACAGCCTGGAAGGACGATCCTGTAATCGCTGCCGTCGAGCCGTATAACGAGCAGGAATTCGGGCTCTTTATGCGTGAAAAATTCAATGATGAGGTTATCGCACTGTATGAAAAAAAGTGGGGCGCATGGCTGAAGTCCAAATTCGGAAGTCCTGAGAAGCTTGCTGAGTCTGCAAAAGATGATAAGAATTTCGAGCTTGTAAAAAACTTTGATTCCGTAAAAATCCCCGTCTATAGAAGCGGATTTATGGCAAATGAATTTTTGATATTCCAGAAGGAGCTTGCCTCGGAAACACTGGACTGGTACACAAAACTTCTCCGCGAGACAGGATACAATGGAATTATTACCCAGTATAACATGTCAAAGGAGGCAATGTATAACGCAGTAAGAGCCGATGCTTCTGAAGCGATTTCAATGGACGGATATTTTGCGCATCCTTCCGATGTGACCAGACCTGGCTCAAAATGCACTCAAAGCAGTTCTGTCGCTCAGGCTGGGAGCTACTGGCGAGGGATCAATTCCACGAAGATATCCGGACGTCCTTTTATGATAAATGAGCAGAAGCATGGATTCTGGAATGTTTATCGCCATGAAAACGCGCTTTTATTTCCGGCTTATTCAGCCTTGCAGTCCTATGATGCCTTGATGGTTCATTGCGATCCGGTTCTGCTTGAATCCGAGGCTAATTTTGACTTTATCACTGCCTATGATCCGGTTTCAATGGCAAATGAACTTGCCGGAGCGTTCATCTACAAGCGAGGCGACATCAGCAAGGCTGATAAGAAAGTGGAAATACGCTTTTCAGCTGATTATGTGCTGAAGGATTGCAACGGCGGAAAAGCGGTGAATTCGGAACAGAACAAGCTCGGACTGATTTGCGGATTCTCCATCAGCTTTGAAAAGTCAAAGATAAATAATCCGTCTTTCAAGCCTGATATGATACTTGCTGCCGATTCGGGCTCAAGTGTCGGAGGAACATTATGGTATCAGTCGGTGGAGGACAGCAAAAATTCAAAATTTGACCTAGCGTCCTGCGTAAAACAGATGAAAGAAAAAGGAATTATTCCGGACTCTAATATCAGCGATCCGGCGAATGGAATATTCCAGAGCATGAGCGGCGAAATCATCATGAAAACCAAAGAAAAGATGATGAAGATCGTTACGCAAAAAACCGAAGGAGTAAGTCTGGAAGCCGGAAAAGGAGAAAAACTTGAGAATCTGAATCTCGTAAAGACAAGTATTCCGGTTATGATATGCGTGTCCGCTCTGGATAACAGAAAGCTTAAGGATTCTTCGCGTATGATCCTTATCTGCGCAACGGATGCGGTAAACTCTGGAATGGAGCTGAGTGCGGACAGGACAACCTTGATAAATCCCGGCGGACTTCCGGTACTGATGGAGACAGGAAAGTTTTCCATAGAGCTAAAAAACAGCGGCGCTGAACGTATGAAAATCTATGCGCTGGGCATGGACGGCACAAGAAAAGAAACTGTTCCATTCAAGGCTGAAAATGGCATTCTCAAAATAGTACTTGATACAGCCAAGCTCAAAAGCGGTATAACGCCTTATTTTGAAATCGTCAAGGAATAAATGAGGAGCGGCACTATGAACGCAAAAAAACAATTTTCGAGAGAATTTACCCTCATAGAGTTATTGGTCGTGATAGCGATAATTGCGATTCTTGCCTCCATGCTTCTGCCGAGTCTGGGCAGGGCTCGTGACATGGCAAGAAGCAGCGCCTGTCAGGGAAATTTTAAACAGATCGGCGTGCTTGTGAGTTCGTACATCGATGACACAGGCGGCTGGCTCCCTGCCTGCGGAACGTCAGGACACAATTACTGGCGTTTTCTGCTTGCGCCCTATCTCGGAATGAATGTAACATCGGTGGCTGATAAAAAACTGGCGACATCTGTATTCAGATGTCCGTCATGGGTGAATCAGTCGATTGTCGGCTCCTGTAATCAGTCGGGATATTGCTGGAATTCAACATATCTTGGACGTATAGATTCCGCATGGGCAGTGCCTATGGTAAAACTGTCGAAGGTGCCGAAGCCTTCAGAAACAATCGCAGCCGGAGACAGCACGGACTGGGTCAGTAACACTGCTCCCGGTGAATGGGATATGGAAACATTGTATACTCCGGGAAACGCTTCGATGTTTACGCCGGATAAGTATCCTGTAGGCGACAGACACATGAAGGGAATCAATTTCCTCTGGGTTGATCTGCATGTGTCGTGGATGGCACAGAAGGCGATAATGCAGGGAAAAAATTCGGACGTAAACTGGTATTACAAGGTCAATAAATGAGAAAGTATTAGCTCGCAGACAAGTCTAGTCTGAGGGGAAGAAGATCGCTCTGCCGCCGCTCGGCGGGCAGGAATGAATTCCTGCACTCTGTTAAAATGCTGCGCATTTTACTTTTTATGGGATGGCGAATAATCAGAGAATGGCTCGTGATTTTGCATGGTTCAGCACTTTCCCGTAAATTTCCTTGATCACAGGAAACTGCTCATGAGGCAGGCTGTCTAGCAGCATGTCAAGATGCTTTTTCTCCAACGTGATTTTAAATGAGGCAGGAAAGTTGATGTCGTAAAAAAGACCTATCTGAGTGAGCTTGAAATCATTCAGTGTTTTTGCGTCGGAATACTTACCGCATTCGCCGGCAAGCAAGGAGCGGCAGAGGCTTTCGGAAATCTCTGGTTTGTCCTCCATGAAAAGCTCATACACAGGATTTATGAGTCCTGCTTTACGCTTTACGTAGTAGTCGGAAAGGAAATCCAGGATATCAAGCTTGTCCGCGTCGCGTGTGATTTGAGCGAACAGTATGCCGTCCTTATCGTCGCTTTCAGGAATCATGCGTTTGTTGTGGACAGAAACTGCGAAAATCACGGATTCAGCCAGTTTGTCCGGAAGTCCGGCAAGAAAGTTTTCCTCGCGGATGATTTTTACGCCGAGATCGCCGTGATCGACAGACTGCCTGTCGGCAAAAGTTTTGAACTGCTTGTACTGTTCAAAGCGTCCACAGTCATGAAAGAGAGCTGAAGATTGAGCGCCAAGATAAAGATCTCCGTCGAGCTTTATACTTTGTGCGATATGCTCGGCAACGGCAAGCACGCGCTCGGTATGACGGATTTTGTGCGTAAGAGCGCCGAACTTGTCGGAGTCAATGATATCCTGATAGCGCTTTGAGTAATCAAAGAAACGCTGCTTGAACAGTTCTATTGAAGGAAGGCTCATAGTATTTTATAAGGACGCGGATGATTTGTCCGCGTCCCTGTTTATCCTCAATGCTTCCAGGGGAGTTCCCATTCGCCCTTTTCGTAAAGGAAGTTCAGAGCGACCGCAATACCTGCGTATTCGCCGATCTGTTTTCCGAGAGCGCTTGTTGTGATCTTGCAGGTCTTGAGAGGTCCGCTCCAGCAGAACTGCGGCAGATACTTGAGTACGGGTTCCATGAAGAGGTCTCCGGCTGCAATTGCGATTGTGCCGAGAACTATCATGTCGGGGTTGAATGTATTGATGAAGGTGCCGAAAGCCTGAGCATTTCTGAAGCACATTTCGTCCCAGAGTTTTACTGCGTATTCATCACCGGCTCTAACCGCGAATTCAAGAGCCTTCATATCGACGTTTTCGATATCGCCGCCAGCGAGTTCAATGACCTTGTGATTCGGTTTGTCGGCAAGTTCCTTCTGCATTCTCTGAGCGAGAGCGCGTCCGCCGCAGAAAGCCTCGTAGCAGCCCTTCATGCCGCAGTTGCAGACAGGGCCGTTGATGTCGAGGACGATGTGTCCGCATTCACCGGCAGTGCAGTCTCTGCCGCGGAGAAGTCTGTCGTTGACGATGATACCGGCGCCGATGCCTGTGCTCATTGTGAGATATATCATGTTGTCGACGCCTTTGCCGGAACCGAAGATCCATTCAGCGACGGCTGCGCCGTTTGCGTCGTTGTCAAAGTATGTCGGAATTTTGAAAGCTTCGGCGATTTTATCGCGGATCGGGAAGTTGCGCCATGTTTTCATGTTCGGAGTGTCGCCGATCATTCCCTTCTCGAAATCAAGCGGGCCGGGCGAGCCGATACCGATTGCTCTGATGTCCGACATATTGAACTTGTGTTCCGCGATCAGTTCGTGACCTGCCTTAACAAGTTCGCCGATAACGTCTTCCGGAGGACGATTTTTGTTGTCAACTCTCTTGGAGCCGTACATTTTGCCCGAGCTGTCGCCGAGACAGATGGCAATTTTCGTTCCGCCGATGTCGAAGCCGAGAAGAGGAAATACTTTGCTCATGTAATGGACTTCCTTATTTTTGCTGGAAAAAAAGTATAACTAATTGACTCTGAGAAGAGCAAATATATAGTAATAAGTCAGATTTAGCAAACCTGAGGGATGAAAATTACCTTTAATGTTTTGAGGTCAGGAAAAATATGTTCACAGCTTCCTCTATTCTTATAGCTTCCGGCGGTTCAGCCGCGGCCATGCAATACGCTTTCCAACACACGGACGCAATGGGTAAACTCATAGTGTTCGTACTCATGATAGGATCAATTGCCACCTGGACTATCATGCTTGAAAAGGGCATAGGTCTCTACAAGGCGATGAAGGCATCCGAAGAATTCATAACTATGTTCAGGGAGAAGCGCTTCCCTCAGACTATCGGCAAGAAGGCGGCTCAGAATATCAGTCCTCTGGCCAGAGTTTATGAGTCAGGACTCGAAAAGCTTGTCACCTACTACAATATTTCTCCTGAGCGCGTGGAGATGTACGGGACAGCGCATTGTCCAGTTCAGGCTCTGACAACAGCTGAAATGGAAAGCGTCAGAACTACCATGGAGCGCGTTGTTTCCGACCAGATTCTCAGACTTGAAGACCGTATCGGCATGCTCGGTACTGCTGTCAGCTTGAGCCCCTTCCTCGGTCTCTTCGGGACAGTATGGGGTATTACGCTGTCATTCACAAGCTTTGCCCAGCTCGGACGCGCCGACATGGGCGGTCTTGCTCCCGGTATCAGCGGAGCTCTTCTTACTACCATTGTCGGTCTCGTGGTCGCAATTCCTTCTCTTGCGGGATACAACCTCACAACAGTCGGAATCCGCAAAATCACTGTCTATATGGACAACTTTGTTGAAGAATTCATGGCCAAGCTCAAGCTCGAACAGTTTGAGGCTGAAGAGGCTGTCAGAGAAAACGAAAACAAATAATTTCAGAAAACGGCAGTTAGCAGTATGTCCAGAAGCAAACACAGGTCTCAGCTTGATGCGATGAACGCTATCAACGTCACGCCCATGCTTGACCTTCTGTTCCTCCTTCTTATCGTTTTCATCATCTCAAGCCCCGCCGTGGAAAACGCCACCAATGTAACTCCGCCTGAAATGAGTGCGGAAGACATCAAGGATGATAACGCGAAAATCGTCAATCTGGAAAAAAACGGCAAGATTACTTTCGAGCGCAAGGAACTCTCTATCAGTGAGCTTACACAAACTCTTATCATGCTCTCGAAGTCAAATCCGAAAATGGCCGTTATGCTCAGAGCCGACGGCGTTCAGTCTTACGGCAAAGTCATTGAAGTGATGAAAGCGATTAAAAACGCAGGTTTTAAGAACGTTTCACTTATCACTGAAGCTGAAAAGAAATGAATTTGCCTCCTATCAATATCTTTAAAGGCTCCGCTGAACAGCGGGATGCCGAGCTCAGGGACTTTATCACTCCTGCTGCCCGGCGAAAGATACGTGTCTCGGTTATCATCGGACACGCGGCAATGATTTTTGTCCCGCTCCTGTGGATGATGTTTGTCAACTGGCTCAGACCTCCGAAAACTATTCACAAAGTCAACATCAGCATGATTGAAACGCCCTACGACCTGCCCTCTACCGGTAAGTCTCTCGGCGCTCCTGCTCCGCCGCCTCAGGAATTCGCAAAGGAACCGGAAGTCCCGGACGAGCCTCCGACCCCTGAACTCCCGGCACCGGAACCCGTAAAGGAGACTCCCAAAGTCGTTGAACAGCCTAAGCCGAAACCGCCGGAAAAAAAGCCGACTCCGGTCAAGAAAACTGTCGAGAAAAAGAAAGAACCTCCGAAAAAGGAAGAGAAGAAGGAACAGCCTAAAGAGCCTCCGAAAAAGGAAGCACCTAAGGACACCAAAAAATTTGTTCCTCTGACTCCGGCTGACATTATCAAGTCCAAAAACGCCAAACTTGTCAAGGGGCCCAAGGGCGACCCGGCTGCCAAGCCCAGCAAGCGTGTTGATCCTAATTCCGTCTTTAACGACCCCAATGACAAGATCGTTGATAACAGCAGTCCTGTCGGCAACCTCTTCGGCGGCCCCAGCAATGCACAGCTCAACGACTATTATACTTCGGTCTCGCAGTATCTTTACAGAATGTGGCAGCAGCCAGGCAAGAATCTGCTTGCAGGCTCCAAGCCCTTTGTGACGCTGCATATGTCCGTTGACGCGTCAGGACGCGTTGTAGCTGCCAGAATCACCAAGCGCAGCGGCGTTGTCGTGATGGACAGCTCCGTGGATAAACTCCTTACTGAAGTTACAGTTCTGCCCAAGCCTCCTAAAGGCGCAATTGAGTTCGATGTGACCCTCAAAATTGACGAAGACTGATATTTCTGCCGGATTCAGGAGAGGCAGTTTGTGAATTTCAGGGATTTGGCTGAAAGAAGTTTTTCCCAGCGGGCAGAATCGCCTCTGGAGACATGTCCTGTAACTGCCTGAAAAGCACCGGATATAGCAGTTGCGGCATCGTCCGACCCCGATATGATGTATTTGCCGTAGGTTTTACCGACAAGTCCCGGATTGAAGTCCGCAATGCCGACTTCAGGGAATCCTGCCTCCTCAAAGATAGAAGCCCATAGAGTGGGGAATTTACCGCACCCGCAGAGCATGACAGGCTTTCTTCTGTCGAATCTTCCATTTGCAATGAGTTTTCGCATTTCGCTTATCAGCGCGAAATCCTCGAAATCTTTGACGGACATGGGCTTGGAACATTCTATTTTACCGATATCTTCAGAGTTTGCGGAGTCTGAAGATTCCTTGACATTTTCCTTGATGGCAATGAGTTCATAGCGTCTGGAGGTATCAAATTCTGCTTTTTCCAGATAGATTTCAGGTACAAAAGGACGCCATGTTCTGCGGTTGTTGACGGCAAGTCTGTAGATTATTTTAGCAACGCTGCGTCCGCTGGGGCTGAATCTGTGGCAGACTTTGAATTTTTCATCATATTTGAAGCGGAAGCCGGCTGCGTATAACTTGAGTGTTGACCAGTATTCTTCGCCGTAAAAGCAGAAATCTTCGGGATAAAAAGGCATGAGTTTCATCATGGCTGATTTTCTCAGCAGAACCCCGCAGCCATGAAAAATACTAGGAAGAAGAGGAGTATTTTCCACGCTGGAATCTTCTTTGATTACGCAGGCATTTATACCAGCCGTATTGTCGTCTGAAGATTCGATAAGCTTAATTGCAGATTCCACAGAGCCGGGCAGGGGATGGGAATCGTCATCCAACTGAAGAACATATTTTCCTTCGGCCTCAAGAATACCCTTGTTGCGGGCGGCGGTGCCGAGATTTTCTCCGTTAAAAATATAACGCTCGTTTGAGCGAAGGTCGAAACTGGAAGCTTCGGGGGAGTTGTCCAGAATAATGAGTTCGTAGGGGATTCTGATGTTTTCACGCAAAATGGAGAGGTTTTTTTCTGCCTCTCCTTTTCGCATGTATGTAGGAAATACGACTGTAAGCAGCTTTTGCACAAGCCGATCCTGATTCCTGTTTATTTCAGGGATGCCATGATGGATTCAATGGTCAGTTTTTCGGCAGAAGTCTCCGAAATCTGTTTGATTGAATCAATCTTCTTTTTAAGTTCGGCTATTTTTGAGCTTAGATCAGTGGTGTCCTGTCCGGAGCTCTTGAGAGCATCCGCAGCAGAGCTGATGGCTGAAATATCTGAGCTTACCGAGCTTGAAAGCTTTGCGAGCAGGGAAGCCACTGCAAGCGGTTCCTTGCTCAGCGAACTGTCGATGAGCGCGGCTGTGCTGAGAACTTCGCCTGATGTCATAACCATGAGGCTCAGGAGTTTATACCATTCCGGATCGCTCTGCGTAACTGCATCTGAAATTACGACTACGGCTGAATATCCCTCACGTTTCAGCGGGAGGAGATAACGGCCTTCGAAAGTCTGAGTCGTTCTGCTCTCAATGAGTCTGGCTGAGTTCTTTTCAACAAAGTCCAAGGCATCTTTTGATTCCATCCCGGAGAAGCATTCGACTTTCCATTTTGAGCCTGTGCTGTCGAGAACTGCAAGGAAGCCCTTGTCTGAATTTGTGAATGAAAGTATGGACTTAAGAACTGCATTGGCGGTATCGCCCGCTTTGCCCGTCTTGATGACTTTGACTTTGCTCATGCCGCGGATGAGGTTTTCCAGCCACATTTTGCGCGTGCGTTCTGTTTCCTCAAAATCCCATTTTGCTGTAAGACTGAGGGCAAGCTGATGGATTTCCTCGGACTGGAAAGGCTTCTTGATATACAGGAGCTTTTCAGGTGTGCCGACGGTTTCGGCTATTGTTTTCTGATCATGATCGGCGTAGGCTGTCATGATGACTATTTCGATGAATTTGTCGATTTCGCGGATTTTCTTGGCAGTCTGAAGACCGTCCCAGCCGGGCGGCATACGCATATCGAGGAACATCATTGCGTAAGGGGTGTTCTTTTCAAGCGATTTTTTGACCATGTCAAACGCTTCTTCACCCTGTCCTGCGGTGTCTACTTCGTAGGTGTTTTCAGGTCCTGCTGCGGATTCCGTCGGTTCCTCCTCAGCTTTGGCACCCAGAAGTCTCGCCCTCATCTGCTGGACCAGAGATACAGTCTCGTTTTTTTTGCCCGAGCGCAAGAGAAGCTTGGCAAGCTGTTCTCTGAGATCCTGCTGATCGTCAACAATTAGAATTCTTCTGTTACGGCCCATAACTGACACGATGTCCTTTCTGTCAGGAAAAACTTTCTTCTCAGTCCTATTCGGTATGACACTTTACATTCTTCTTATTAATCTATCAAGCCCTGTCTTTGACGTGATTCAGTTTTTTTGACGGATTGTGATGCAAATACTTCATTTGAAAGATGTTTGAGTTCAATGAAAAAAATATTTAAAAAAACACCATATATTGTGATTGACGATGTTGAATATACAAGAGACAGTGGTATCATATAGCCCTCAGGGAGACAAATTACCGCAAGTGCAGCGGCTCCTTCTGCTGAACAGAGCGCAATCTTAAAAATTTTAAATAACAAAAAAATGAGGTTTCTCTATGCCTGCAACCCTGCCTTGCCAGAGTGTTAAAAAAAGAGACGGTCGTATAGTTCCGTTTGAACCTGAAAGAATAACTCTGGCAGCGGCCAAGGCATTGAAGGCCGCAGGCACAGCCAATGAAAAGCTTGCCGAGACGGTCTGCAAAGATGTTATAAAATGTCTGGCTGAAATGGATCTTGGCGAAGAAGTTCCCGATATCGAACTTATTCAGGATTTGGCTGAGCAGTCTTTTATCAAGCGCGGTCTTTCCAAGGCAGCCAAGCTTTACATCCTTTACCGTGCTCAGCATGACAAGATCCGTGAAAGCAAACAGCTCATGATGGACGTTCAGGAGCTGGTTTCTTCCTATCTCAACCGTGATGACTGGCGTGTTAATGAGAATTCCAACGCCGGTTACTCATACGCAAGTCTTCTGAATCACGTAAGCGGATCGGTTGTCGCAAGATACGCTTTGTCGAACATGTACTCCAAAGAAGTCGCAGACGCTCATAATGACGGTGATTTCCACCTCCATGACCTCTCCTGCGGCATTGTCGGCTACTGCGCCGGATGGAGCTTGAGGCAGCTTCTCATGGAAGGTTTCCGCGGACGCGAGGGACGCGCAAGCGCAAGTCCAGCAAGACATTTTGATACAGCTCTCGGCCAGATTGTAAACTTCATGTGCACACTTCAGACAGAGTGGGCAGGCGCTCAGGCTTTCAGCTCCTTCGACACAATGCTTGCTCCTTTCGTGCGAGAAGACGAGCTCACTTATCAGGATATCAAGCAGAATCTTCAGCAGTTTGTTTTCGGACTCAACATCGCCAGCAGATGGGGACAGACTCCCTTCACAAACCTGACATTTGACTGGGTTGTGCCTGAAGACCTTAGAAAGACTCCCGTAATCATCGGCGGCAAGCTTCAGGAAGGCAAGTATTACGGCGATTACCAGCACGAAATGGATATGATTAACAAGGCATTCCTTGAAGTCATGAGTTCCGGTGACCGCGATGGCAGAATATTCACATTCCCGATCCCGACATACAACATTACAAGAGACTTCAACTGGGATTCAGAAAACGCCAAACTTCTCTTCTCTGTCACAGGCAAATACGGCATTCCTTACTTCCAGAACTTCATCAACAGCGATCTCAATCCCGGCGACGTCCGCAGTATGTGTTGCCGTCTCCAGATGGATATCAGAGAACTCCGCAACAAGACAGGCGGGCTTTTCGGTGCCGGTGAGCAGACAGGTTCGATCGGCGTTGTAACTATCAATATGCCCAGAATCGGCTATCTCGCCAAGACTGAGAAGGAATTCTTCTCAAGACTCGGCATGCTCATGGATATGGCTAAGGAATCTCTTGAAATCAAGCGCAAGGTTGTACAGCGCCACCTCGAAGGTGATCTGCTTCCTTATACTAAGACATATCTCGGCACGCTCAAGAAT
>JAKJHH010000103.1:8405-13573 GCA_022703965.1 Verrucomicrobiota bacterium | reverse complement strand
GCCGTAGCTGTCCTCGATGTTGATATTGTTGCCTGCGAGTATGCCGAGGAGTGTATGCAGGCTGCCTGGGGTGTCATTGACTTCGGCGATGAGGATTTCTCTTCTTGCCGCCATGATGCCCGCCTTTTTTAGGGCGTCAGCTGCGACTTCGACTTTATCGACGAGCAGCTTGATTACGCCGAATTCGCCTCTGCTGGCGATGGTGTAGGCTCTGAGGTTTATGCCGTTCTGTCCGAGAATGCCCGTGATTCTTTCGAGCTTGCCGGGCTTGTTTTCAACGAATACTGAAAGGTGTTCCGCCATATTAAGGACTCCCTTTTTTAGCTGAGTTTCTGTTCTGAACTTCTCATGTCGGCGACGCGTTTTGCCTTGCCTTCGGCGGCTGGGATGCCTCCGGGCTCAAGCAGGTATACTCTCGGAGTGACGAGGAGCTCTGTTTTCAGAGCGTCGCTGATGTCCTTCTGGAGTTTTTCCATGCCTTCGAGCGTGCCGCTGAAGAATTCGGGATCGACCTCGATCTTCATATGGATTCTGTCCATATAATCTTCCTTGTGGATTTCGATGAGGTAGTTCGAGCCGACTCCGGGGATTCCCATGATCGTTTTCTCTATCTGCATCGGGAAGATATTGACGCCGTTGATGATGAGCATGTCGTCGGAACGTCCCTTGATTCTGGCTATGCGTCTGTGAGTTCTGCCGCAGGGACAGGGTTCGTTGATGATCTTAGTCAGGTCGCGGGTTCTGTAGCGGAGCAGAGGCATTGCGTTACGTCTGAGCGTGGTCATGACGAGTTCGCCTTCTTCGCCGTCGGGCAGAACTTCGCCGGTTTCGGGATTGATGATCTCGGGATAGAAATGATCTTCCCAGAGATGCATCCCTGTCTGGTAGGGACATTCGAACGCCACGCCGGGGCCGCAGAGCTCGGAAAGTCCGTATGAATTGAATGCCTTGATCTTAAACTGTTTTTCGATTTGCTGACGCATCGCCTCTGTATGCGGTTCCGCGCCGATGAAGGCCATTTTCAGGTTGAGATCTTCGGGTTTCAGATTTTCCTCTTCAAGCACGGTTGCGAGTTTGAGCGCATAGCTTGGAAGAATATGCACCGCCGTTGTGCGCATTGTCTTGAGAAACCAGATTTGACGCTTGGAATTTCCTGTTCCGGACGGGATTGTCATTGCGCCGAGTCTTTCCGCTCCGTAGTGGAAGCCGAGTCCGCCTGTAAAAAGTCCGTAGCCCATCATGTTCTGGAAGACATGGCCGGGTCTGAGTCCAGCCATGTGCATTGAACGGGCGAGCAGTTCAGCCCAGTCTTCGAGGTCTTTCTTTGTGTGGAAAACTACAGTAGGATTGCCTGTAGTTCCCGAGGATGAATGCATTCTTACGGCCTTGTCCAGCGAAAGAGCCAGAAGTCCGTAAGGGAAGTTGTTTCTGAGATCGCTTTTTTCGGTGAAGGGCAGATTTTTCACTTCATCAAGAGACTTGATTTTCTTGATTTTGCCCTGCTTTTTGAGTTCTCCGTAAAAGGGGGATTTCACGGCTTTGGAAATAGTTTTGTTTATGAGCGCGAGCTGAAGTTTCGACAGCTCCTCGCGGCTCATAGTTTCGGCTTTCCTGTCCCAAAACATTTAGCATTCTCCATCTTATATTATTTGTGAGGAGGGGAGCGTTTTTCAGCTCCCCCCGCTGAAATTACATAGTTTTTCCGGCTGCAAGCGCAAAAGGCTTCAGTTTTTTCATGAAATCTTCAAACTGCGTCAGATTCAGCGACTGCTGTCCGTCGGATTCGGCCTCCTGAGGGCAGGGGTGGACTTCGATCATGATGCCGTCGGCGCCGCAGGCGGCGGCAGCGAAAGCCATCGGAGCGACATAATCCCTTACGCCGGTTCCGTGCGAGGGATCGACGATGACCGGCAGGTGGCTGTGCTTTTTGATGTTAGGCACAGCGCTGAGGTCGAGAGTGTTTCTTGTCGAAGTCTCGAAAGTACGTATTCCGCGTTCGCAGAGTACGACGTTCGGATTGCCCTCGTTAAGTATGTACTCGGCCGCAAGCAGGAGTTCGGTTATCGTTGCCGACATGCCGCGTTTGAGTATGACGGTTTTATTGAGCTGTCCAAGCTCGGTGAGCAGTCTGAAGTTCTGCATGTTGCGGGCTCCGACCTGAAAGGCATCCACGTAAGGCATGGCTTCTTCGGCCTCGACCTGATCCATGATTTCGGTTACGACCGGGAGTCCCGTTTCGAGCGAAACATCTTTAAGTATTTTGAGTCCGTCAAGTCCCATTCCCTGGAAGCTGTACGGGCTTGAGCGCGGTTTGTACGCACCGCCTCTTATGCCTGCGGCTCCGGCTGCTTTGACGGCGGCTCCGGCTTTTTTCATCTGAGCGGCGCTTTCGACAGCGCAGGGACCCGCGATGACAATGAATCTATTGCCGCCTATTCCGTCTTTTCCGAAGGGGACGACGGTATCTGTTTTTTTCATATCGCGGCTGACGAGCTTGTAAGGCGAAAGAATTTCTTCCACCTTTTCCACCATGGGATGACTTTCGATGTGGAATTTTTTGAGGATTCTTTCGTCGCCTATCGCGCCTATGACGACGCGTTCGACTCCGGGCATGTAAAGAGGTTTAAGTCCTGCTTTTTCGATAAGGGAAAGTATTTCGTCGGAGTCTCTCTGCTCCGCTTCGGGTCTGAGTACTATAATCATAAAATTTCTTCTTACTTTCAGTTTTTGCTTTTGAGCTGTTAAAAAGCTCTATTTGGGCGTTTGGCTATTCAGACAGGTTCAAAAATATCCTTCGCCATCGCCAGGAATCCGGAGCGAAAACTCCAAGGCAGCTCATGTGAAGGCATGCAGGAGTCCGAATAACGGCTCCTGGCATTCCGCGTTGAAAATTCTGCAATGCGGCGGCAGTGACAACATGAAGCAGCGCGCCGGTATCAGCTTTTTCCATAAGATTCCTTAAATTATTGAAAATTGGATAAAGCTAATACATGAACAGGCTTTGCGCAAGTCCGTTCAGGGATTTTGCCAGCCTCTTCTGTCGGCGCTTCTTCAGAATATCGTCGGAACGCTGCTGTAAATCAGGTCTTTTCCGCAATAAACGTTGAAGTAGAACGCTGTGCAGTGTTCGGGAATCGGAGCTATGATTTCGCCCTTGTTGTAAAAGGCCGCTTCGATATTCCAGAATCTGTCGCACCAGAAGCCGGAGGCTCTTGTGTAGTTGAGTTCAACTTTTGTGATGTCCGCATCGTTTGTGAGTTCCTGAAACGCTTTGCCGTTTTTGAATTTGAGCTTGCCGAATTCAGGGATTTTGACGTGTTTGCGTCCTGTTATTTTGTTGGCGAAATTCAGGATTTCCGGAGGATTTTCACCGGCGCCTCCGTGTGCGTGAATCATCCTGACAGGCATAGCAAGATGGGATTCTTTTGATTTGATCTCATTTATCGATTTGACTGTTGATTCTATCGGGAATGCAAAATCGTTCGTTCCGTTCATCCAGAGAAAGGGCATCTCGGCTTTTTTGAGATATATCGAAGGATTCCACAACTTCAGCCATTTTTCATGAGCCTCGTTGCTTGTGGTTTTCGGGTCGCGGAGCAGAGACGGAACTTCAAGGTGTCCGCAGCCGTAAACAGGTGCGGCGAAGGCAAAGCGCTTGTCGACTCCCGCGCTTATGCATGTAAGGACTCCGCCCCATGATATTCCCGTGATGCCTATTTTATCCGCGTCAACTTCCTTGAAAGAGCGCAGAAGACTGTGGGCTCTTACGACTGCCGCAACAGCGTGAAAAGGCCATTGATCTTTTTCCGGCAGATCGGATTCATTGAAGGAGTCGCCCCATCCGTGAGGGCCTGAAAACTCATGACGCGGCCAGGGATTGCGGCAGTGCGAGTTTTCGCTCCATGCCGGAGTTCCTCCGCAAGTATCCATTGCTATCGCGGCATAGCCTCTTGACGTCCAGAGTCTTACCCAGTCTGCAAAGGCTGTGCCTCCTCCTCCGTGGACAAGGACGATGCCGGGGACTTTCTCGCCTTTTTTATGTTCAGGAATTCCGATCCATGCGAAGACCTTGACCTTTTTGCCTTTCCAGTCGATTGAATCGTAAAATACGGCTTTGGCTCCGCTTTCGTTAAAGCCTTCGGCTTCTGTATATGAAGGACTTGAGTAGAGTTCTCTGACAGGAAAAGTAATCATGACGGTATCCTTGCGTTTATATTTTCATCCATTAGAAATAGCATTATGCACTTATCTTTTCAAATTCGTTTCATTAGTCTATTGACAAGGCATTGCATTTGATTTATAATGTAATTGATTAAATCATTAAATCAATTGGTGCGAAATGAACAAACTGTCATCCATAAAGAGCAAGACCGATCAGGTCATTGACCATATAAGCGCCTGGATAAAGTCCGGTGAATTCAAAATCGGCGACAAACTGCCTGCCGAAAGAGAACTGGCTTTGCGTCTAAATGTCAGCCTTCTTACAGTCAACAAGGCGATGGCTCGTCTGGAGGATTTGGGACTTGTCAGCCGTTCAGCCGGACGAGGCACTCACATTGCTAATATGCCTTCGCTCGACGCAATTGCGATCATCTGCGATATCTGCCACATAAGCGGGCCGGATCACTCGAACTTCATTGATGTTCTTATGGAATCTCTTCAGTATTCAGCAAAGAAGTCAGGCATGTTTCCGCACTTTCTGATAGGACGCGGACGCAGCGCTGAAGATTTCCTCGAAAGCCTCGATTTCCAGTCCTCAATGTGGAACAATATAAAGGGTGTCATTGCTATGGCATGGCGTCCGGGGCTTGATGAGGGTCTGGCGTCCCGTGGAATTCCTATGGTCACAATTTCCAGTAAGGATCAGGGACGGAATTCGGTGATTCTTGACTACAAGGCTCTCGGCAGAATGGGTGCCGAACTTATGGCGAAGGAATCGGGCGAAATCCTTTTTGTCTATAACGGAGTTTTTGATGAAATTGCTTGGAACAATCCTCTCTCATCTTTTAAGGAGGAGTTTCAGCGAAGAGCCGCCGGTCTTGAACGAGTCCGCTTTATTCCGGTTCAGTCGCTGAGGCATGACGGACTGGTTTTCGGCAGGGAATTCGGCAAATCTGATTCGCATATATTCTTTACGGATGAAAATATTGCGGCAGGCTTCGCGGACT
>JAKJHH010000103.1:0-8394 GCA_022703965.1 Verrucomicrobiota bacterium | reverse complement strand
CCCGCCACACGCAGGATTATAAGCCACAGTTCCGGCGATTCCGTTCTTGAACTGCCGCAGGACTTTCTCCGCCTTTCTCTGGACGTAGGCAAGCTCTGTTCCGAGGCGGTCGATCTGCTGGCATCTATCCGCTCTACAGATCTCTCAAGCAGCGGCAGTGAATCAAGACGTTTTTTTCAGCCCGAAATAACACGCGCTAAAATATAGAAACGGAGTCCGATATGAAAACTCTAAGCTCAAAAAGTTTTACTTTAATAGAGTTATTGGTCGTGATAGCGATTATCGCCATTCTTGCCAGTATGCTCTTGCCGTCCCTTAACGCGGCGCGTGACAGCGCACGCAGGATAAGCTGCACAAACAACCTTAAACAGCTCAGCCTTTCATTTATCGGTTATTCCAACGAAAACGCGGAGAGACTTCCGCCTGCGATTATCGCTTATAACGGCACAAATGTTCTCTGGGGCTCAATCATGTCCGATGCCGGATATCTGAAAACAACTGCGCTCAGCTACAGCCCAAAATCGAGAGATTTGCTTTGTCCTTCCTCTACAGTAACCGACAACGGACGCAGTACATACATGCAGGGGAATTACGGCATGAATGCACTCATCACATATACTCTTGGACAGTCTAACGCGATGTCCGATTACAAGCTCAGCAGTGTAAAAAAACCGTCCGCTAAAGTGCTTGTTTTGGATTCCGGAAACAGCTACATACACTACGGAAATATAAGCAGTCCGAGTCTCGGCGTCTGGTATGTTCCAGGCGGACACAACAATCTCTCACAGACATGGAATTCCGGAACTTACAATAATCAGTCCGATGCATGGAATGGACGTCACAGCAGAAAAGTCAACGTCACTTTTCTGGATGGACACGTAGATTTTTATCAGGCTGACCAGCTTGTAGTCCCTGAAATGTGGAACCGCTAAGCGCTTAAAACTATAATCTGAAATTTGAGGATCTTATTTGTCGAAGCAATCTCTTTCTGATCATCTTCCTGAGCTCACTGATGGCACTTTCAGCCGCTGATGTTCCGCTTTCTCTCAACGTGCGCGACTTTGGAGCAAAGGGAGACGGCGTTACAGACGACTCCGCCGCAATTCAGGCGACTGTCAACGAGGCGGCAAAATATACTGCCGCCTATCCGCGCATGTGGGGTGCTGCTTATCCCGAAATCGTGTTTCCAGAGGGAAATTATCTGATCAGCAGAACAATTGTAATAGCTACAGGACTCATTCCTGACGGCGGGCTCAAAAGCGGACGCGCTACAAATACTGCGTTTTCCAAAGGTATGGGCTTTGCTTACATACGGGGCGAGGGCAAGGCGTCAATCCGTCAGACAAACGCCGAACGCGATATTTTTTACGTGGGCATGGCTTACAAGATTCTTATCGAAAACTTGAGCTTTTACGGAGGCCGCCACTCTATAAATATGTGGACAGGCAATCAGGATGTTTCCATGCCGATCATACGCAACTGCAAGTTCTATGACAGCTCGGATTACGCAATTCAGACTCCATATATCACGCGCAACAGCGCAGGCGATTTTTTCGGCTACAGTATAACTAAAGAGGATGGAACTATGGAGGAAATCCGTGATCCTTCAGCCAAGCATTTCCTTTATCACTCGACTTACCTGCATATTGCCGATTGCGAATTTGTGAACTGCATGAAAGTTCTCTTTACGGTCGCGGACATGGGGCTTATGGAGAACTCTTCCATCATTACGAATCCCGCCATGAAAGGTGCCGCCATACGCAGTGCAGGGCTTCTGAAGCTCTACAATATCAAAGGTATTGCGAAAGTCACACCGGGCAACGAACAAAGATGGATTGATCTCGACTTCGGAGCCACCGACTGGATTATCGGCGAAAAGCTTGATTTATCCACGGATTCCGAGCAGGGACTTTGCGTAGTTTACTGCATGGATAAATTCCGCAGATCAGGCTCTTATAATCCCGGCGCTATTGTCCTGAAAAATTCAAAATTCAAAGTATCGGGAGCCTCTGAAAATGCCCTGATTTACTGCAAGGAAGTCACAAACCTTATCAATGTTTCAGACTGCGAAGAGACCGGCAAAACTCCGGTTCCGGTCATCGGACTTGCCTCCGCTCTGCCCAAGGGATATTTTGCCGGAGATGTTCCCGGAAAAGCTCCGATTGTTCCGAACGGACTTGCTTATTGCATAGATTCAAACAATAAAAACTTTACGACAGATCTTCCTGAGCTCATGAAGCCTTATCGTCGCGCTGCTCTTCCGCAAAAGGAAGATAAACGGATAGCCGAGCTTTTAAAGCCTGATCTTGACGAAGTCTTGAGCGTAAAGAATTTCCCTGCTCCCTCAAAAAAGATTAGAGTCGAAGCCGCCTCGCTTGCCGGCGACGGCGTGACTGATGACGGCGAGGCTTTGCAGAAAATTTTTGATTCCGTTTCCTCAGAAGGAATTACTGAGCTTGTTCTTCCCGGTGCAGTTTACTTCTTTGACCGTATAATAAAGCTTCCTCCGAATCTGATTGTCCGTGCGAGCGGCAGGGCAGTATTCATGAGTCCCGATCAGAGCAAGGCTGGATTTCAGGCTGAGAATGTCGAGAATCTCGCTTTCCTGAACTGCTCTTTTGAGAGCGGCTTACGTCAGTTTGATATCTCGCTGAAAAAAGGATACGTCTCGAAAATTCTTTTCGACAACTGCTCTTTCTCCAACTCCTCTGATATCGCGATTGTCTGCCGTTCTCCTGAGACTTCATACAGCGAAAGAATCAAAAGCAGAATCAGAATCACAAGCTCGGTTTTCTACAACAATCAAAGGGCTTTAAGCTCGAATATTTACGGTATAATGGACTCCTGCTGGCTTGCCGGATACGGTTCCACTTTCAAGGAAGGTGTGAACCTGAAAAGCAAAAGAAGCTGGGAAGGCGCAAACTACCGCAAGGGACTCCCTGAGAGCGATCCTGTAAGAGATCTCGTCGATATCCGCAACGACGGTTTCATGCGTGCGGAAAACATTCTCGGCGTGCCTATGGGCAAAGGTTACGGCAGGGATTTCAGATGGTTCGACAACAGTGGCGTGCTTGTCTGCGAATATTTCCGCTTCGGCGGTGAGCAGGGCGGACGCTGCGGCGTCAGAATCATCAAGCCGGAACAGTCTCAGCCTTCAATTACAGTCATCCAGAATTCCTGGACTCACCATATGACGGGTGCTCATCATTATCCGGACAATCCCGAGGCAATGGTTCCGCAGTCTCATATAGTCCGCTGCGAGTTTCTGCCGGAACTTCTCGTACTCCGCAACAATATCGGAATGGAGACTTCCTATCTGCCGCATGGCGTTATCGGAGCTACGGTGCAGAGTCCCGACAAGTCGATTCTTGCCGGACTTGATAAGAGTCTCTTCATGAGCTGCAACCTGATTCCTGAAGACAAAGCTCTGCGCAAGACTGTCGAGGAAATCAAAGTATTGGCTGTGCCTACTCAATAACGCCTCTTGCTTATCGTGCTTCCGTCCTCTATTGTAACTGAAAATCAGGAGCATTATGGCGGAAGAGCAGACAACATTTTCATTCAACTCATGGAGACCCTATATCGCAAGCGGTCTCCTTATTGCCGTCCTGATTACTTTGCCTTTTACAGTTCCTTTCATGACGGGACGAAGTCTGGATGACAAAAGTTTCAACCTGATTTCCAGTATAGCCGGAGTCTTTTGCGCTTTCATTTTTTTCAGGACAAGATTCAGATGTCCGAGTCTTCTTGAGATCAACAGTGTCCTCTTGATCTACAAATCCGCAGGGCAGGACAGAATCGAAATTCCCCTCCGCGATATTATTGCAGTAGAGGACAAAAAAACATTCCTAATGGTGAAATTGAAGACCCGAAAATCCTATGAAATCCTCCTCGGCGGCCTGACAAAGGATGAGAAAGCTCTCGTCCTCAAACTCCTCGGCAGTTCAGAGCCAGACGGCGGCAATACAATCTGAAACAAGACCAGCCATCAATTCAAGGAAATTGAACATTTATCACCTTTTGGCTTTCAGATATGATTGAAATCATGTATGGCTTTGATAACGAAAATTACAGCAAGAAGACTTGTCAGACCCCACAGTATTTTTGTTGATAGGTTGAACGCGATGTCGCGCCATACAAGGAATGATACTCCTGCATATATTGCAAGTAGAAGAATCCAGATATAAATGTGCCGATCAAGAAAAACAGATATTGATTTGGGTACATGATTGAGAAGCAGTCCATAGACTATGACCACATTGAAAAGCAGCCATGTCAAGATGCTCAATTGCAATTTTGTATCTTCAGGACTGCCTTTTTCAAGCTTCTCAAAGCCGAAGATATACCCCCAAGAGCATTCTTATAAGACGACCGAGCATCATGGTATTTTTTTACTTGCTTATTTCATCAGATTTTTCGTCAATGCTGTCGTCGTCGCCGGTGTTTTTCGAGAAGTACTTTTCAAAAACCTTTTCGACCGGACTGCCAAGCAGCAGAACTATGAATGTTATCGTTGCCGCCGTGATGACAAGCGGCCATATGCCAAGCCCGCAGATCAGTCCTATTCCGGCTGATATCCAGATTGTCGCGGCACTTGTGAGCCCGTGAATCATTTTCCCGCGTTCGGTGTGGAGAATTACGCCAGCGCCGAGAAAACCTATGCCCTGAAGCACTCCCTGAATTACTCTGCTTATCGCGTTGGCTTCGGCTCCCTGATAATGGATAGTACCTGGTTCAAGCCATATTCCGGCAAGAGCGATAGCCGCGCTTCCTATCGCAACAATGGAGTGCGTTTTCAATCCTGCCGGTTTTCCGTGCAGATTCCGGTTCAGTCCTATCAGCGCTCCGATTGCGGCGGCAGCCAGCAGGCGGAGTATTATTTCACTTGTTTCCATTGACAACTGCAAGCTCATAGAGCCCCCTCCTTAAATTTGCCGAGAAGCTTAGTTTTTCGGCATCTTTCTGTAATCTTCTCTGAGTTTTTCCAGAAGAGGTTCCTTCTTTTTGAAGGTCTCTTTCCAGCGTGTCGGAATATTGTAATCGGGAAGCGATATTATACGGTTTATGCACTGAAACACTTTTATGAGATCGACATAATAGATCCAATATAGGCGGATCAGACGGCTGATTCTCAGCAGATTGGCAAGAGAGCTGATTTTGAGCTTGTTCTTTTGAGCCACCCTGTCGCCTTTGAGCTTGGCTTTGCCTCCGCATTTCTCAAATGAGGCAATATCCAGATCGTGCTTCTTTATGACAAGCCCGAAGCTTTTCGGAGTAACTGCCGTCGCATGAAAAAGACGTATCGGCACATTGTCCTTGACGTACCATTTGCCGTCTTCTTTCTGATGAGGCTTGAGCTCGTCGAAGTCGGTTCCGGATACATTGATTCCGTAGTCGCGTATGATTCCCGTACCGTGATAATGTATGAATAGATCGAGGTATTTCTGGTCGTGGAAAAGGTTGTCGATGGGCAGATTTATGCAGTTTTCAAAACAGAGACTCTTATAAATTCTGAGCAGACGGAGACCGCCTTTCGAGAATCCGTATATGCCGCCGTTGAAATTTCCGGCGCGTGATTTTCGCCAGTTTTCCATTGTGAAACGTGCCGGGGCGAGAATAGTGTCATACTTGTCGAGCATGTTAAGGACATCGTCGATTCTGTCTAGGAGCATTATGTCGCTGTCGAGGAACATGCACTTGTCGAAACCGTGTTCAAGAGTCCACTCAACCAGAGCCGATTTGCTTGTAAAGGCTCTTTCGTCACGCTTCATGCGGCATTGCAGATTTTTCCAGAAATCAGCTCCCCATATTTCTTCGCCGGAAAGAACGATCAGTTTGTCATCTCCGATTTTCTTCAGGAAGTCCTCAGACTTCTTGTCGAGAGCAGCGACCGCAAAAGGTATTTCAGGATAAAGCTCCTTCAAATTCAAATAAAGCCCGCAGAGGTAGGGCAGATAATTGTCTGTTGTCAGAGAAGCGAAACAGAGCTTCCCTTGTATTCCTGCGTTTTTCCGTGCAGTTGAGCATTAAATTCCTAAAGAAAAAGTGAAATGCGGAGCATTTCAATGAGTGCAGGAATTCATTACTGCCCGCCGGGCGGCGGCAGAGCGATTCCTTAGTTTTGAAATTCCGCGTGAGTATTCACCGCTTTCCGGAATGATTTTTATTCACCAGTAAAAATACTGCATCGCCACGCTTAAAGCAAACTCATCTGTTTGATTTGCATCCGCCTCGCCTGTATAGTTTTGGATGCTTTACGCAGGAATCTAACAAATTAAGGAGTTTTTCAGCGTGAAAATTAAGAAGGGCTCGAAGATTATATTTTTCGGGGATTCAATTACTGACGCGGGACGTACCCGTCCGGTCGGAGAAGGTCTTTTTGATCCTATGGGAAAAGGTTACGTCAATGTCGTAACAGGACTGCTTGGCGCGTCTTATCCTGAACTGCATCTGCGTCCGGTCAACATGGGATGCAGCGGCGACACAGTCCGCAGACTCAAAGCCCGCTGGGAAACCGACATCGTCGCGCTCAAGCCGGACTGGCTTGTTATCATGATCGGCATAAACGACGTATGGCGTCAGTTCGACATGCCCGAAATCGTTGAAGAACATGTGTATCCTGACGAGTACGAAAAGACTCTCAACGAGCTCGTATCCAAAGGCAAGAAAATCGCCAAAGGCGGGCTTGTTCTGATGACTCCCTATTATATTGAGCCCAACCGCAAAGACCCGATGCGCGCAACAATGGATAAATATGGTGAAATCGTGCGCAAAACAGCCTCTAAACACAAAGTGATATTTGTCGATACTCAGGCTGCTTTCGATAAAATTCTCAAGGAACTTCATCCCAACGCTCTTGCCTGGGACAGAGTTCATCCGAACGTCACCGGCCATACAGTGATTGCCAAGGCTCTCCTTGAAGCCGTTGATTTCAAGTTTTAATCCATCTTTTAAGGGAAGCTCTTAAGCCGTCAAAACACTGCGGGTCAGAAATGATCCGCATTTTTTTTATGTCCTCCAGTTTCTTCTTTATAAACGAATTATAAAAAATCTTATAAAAATTTAAGACTTGATTTGAAAATGCAGTTAGGGAGACCTAATTTAATGTTATTGATGACAAAATCAGGAGAAAAAATGACGCATAAAGCAGAACTTTCGGAGAGTCTCGAAGATTATCTTGAGATGATTCTGATGCTTTCGGAAAAGGAAGGCCATGTGCATTCCAAAGCGCTTGCCGAAGCAATGAAAGTCAAGACTCCGTCGGTCACAGGCGCGCTCCAGCTTCTGGCGGCTGACGGTTTGATTCGTTACACTCCTTATATGCCGGTAGTCCTGACTGAAAAAGGACGGCTCCGGGCTGAAAAGGTTGTGAAGCGGCATATGGCTATCAAGGATTTTCTGGTCTCCGTGCTGGGGATTAATGATGCCGAGGCCGACGAGACTGCCTGTCGCATGGAGCATGCAGTAGGCGAGACAATTGCCGAGCGTCTTGCCGCTTTATCTGTGCTCATGAGTACCTGTCACAGAGCCGAAGCTTTGAAAACAGATCTTCCGGCTTCTCCCGCTAAGGGCTGTCTGGAAACTTTTATCAACCGTTACTGTTCGAAATGAGTTTTTTTGGAAAAATAGTTAGGTTGCCCTAATTAAAAGGAAGTAAAAAAATGATTAAGCAGAGAAAGAAAGAGAGTTTTTTGAAATACTTGTTTATACAGCTTGCACCAATGTTGACTGATCTCAAGCCGTCGGTTCTTCTAAGACTTCACCGTTCTGAATTTCCGTGCTCAAGTACATCGAATGGACATTGCAAATATGAAATGTTCTGCTCATGCAGGAGAGATCTTGCTGGAATATTCAATGCAGAGTGTTTTATAATGAAGGAATCCGAGTCTGATATTCAGGTTCTCTTTTACAAGAAATCATTACTGTATTCCACGCTGGAAAATCAGGATGTGAAAGATTGCCTCAAGCGCTGCGGTTATGATGATGGGGCAAGTCTCACTGAAATGCTTATTGAGCTTAGAACTCGTTTCAACAGCAAAGATTTTCCCCATGAAATCGGAATATTCCTCGGTTATCCTCTCAAGGACGTGGAAGGTTTTATGAATGGATCAGACGAATATATTCCCGAAATCAAGGGGCTCTGGCGCATATTCGGAAATCCTGACGAATCGATAATGAAGATGCGTCTTTTCAGCAGTGCAAAATCCTGCGCAAAGGCTCTCACAGATGAATACAGCAGCATTCATAGATGCTTTGAAGTATTACGCTCAATGTCGTCTGATGAAATATTAAAAGTATCATAAGGTTAACTTTAACTAAAAGGAGATGGTATGAATAATTAGCTGGGACTCGCGGCATCAGCTTTGAAGCGGTAGAATTAGGCGATGAACTCTA
>JAKJHH010000102.1 GCA_022703965.1 Verrucomicrobiota bacterium | reverse complement strand
CAAGTCCTGTTTGACATCTTTCATCCTCCGATTTTCTCCTAAATTTAGCACGCCTTCTTATCGGGGGACAATATAATGAATCAAGCAACCTTTTCACTAGCTTATCTATATTACGGGGGACTTGGCGGAGAAAAAAGACCAGATAAAGCCATTGAACTATTCCAGCAAGTAGTTCAAAATGGAGGAATTCCAGAAGCATATTATCAACTTGGGATATGCTATATGAAAGGAGATGGGGTTGAAAAAAACACAATTAGGGCGACAGAATTGTTCAAAAAAGTTATACAATATGAAACATCAGCCCCCACTATAGTTGGTAACTGTTTTCTGTACGGATACGGAATTGAAAAAAATGAGGTAAAGGCAACACAACTGTTCAAAAAAGCAATAGAAGATGGAGACATAGGAGCGATGAATATTCTAGGTGCATGCTATCTAGAAGGTATCGGGGTCGAAAAAAATATGATGCAAGCAAGGACACTATTTAGTGAGTCTGCAAATAGAGGTTGTATATATGCGAAACACAACTTAGCACTATGTTATCTGAATGGCTATGGAGGAAACAAGGATCAACTCAAAGCATTTCAACTTTTCAAAGAATCTGCGAACCATAATTTACCTGAATCGGAATACATGTTAGGAAAATGCTATTTATACGGAATGGGAGTTGCAAAAAACAGAGAAGAGGCAAAAAAATATTTTGACAAAGCGGCGAAAAGCAACTATACAATAGACCATGAAATTTCTAAAGACATGGCAGATACTCTATGGATTTCTCGCTTTTTGCCATTTGACATATAGGATAAAATTTTATGAAGGATACGGTTTGGGATAATATATACAAGGATTATCTGGCGGGGGGCAAGGCTTGGGCTTCCATAAACGATGCGCTTCATCCGGAATTTCTGAAATTCATGAACGAGGCTTCGTTTCCTGTGAAGAATGCGCTGGATATCGGGTGTGGAACGGGGAAATATCTTAAATTTCTCCAAGAGACTGGATTTACGGTGTCGGGCATTGATTCCAGCCCTTCGGCAATTCAAATGAGCAAAGAATTACTGACAAGCGACGCAAATATTCAGGTCGCGGATATGTATGAATATCAGATTTCAGTTAAAACTTATGACTTCATAATTTCACATTGCACTCTGCATCACGGAATCAAAAAGGACGTTGTAAAACTTCTGGATCAGATTTATAGCGCCCTTCTTCCAGACGGCAGTATTTTTATTTCTCTGCCAAGCAATGAGGCGCAGAATCACTGGATCATGATGTCCGAGCATGAGACTCTGGAAGATGGCACATGCATTCCGTTGTCCGGGCCGGAAAAGGGGTTAGCCCATTCATTTTACTCAAGAAATGAGCTGAACCATCTCTTCGCGTCTTATCGCAATCTGAAAATCAGTCTCGATGCAAAAGACTCGCGCTGGATAATCACAGCTCTAAAAAGATAATACTGCAAGTAATGAAGATCGCTCTTCCGCCGCTCGGCGGGCAGGTCTGAAGACCTGCACCCTTTGTTAAAATGCTTCGCATTTTATTTTATATATTTTTCAGAATTTTACGCCGGAGATGGCAAGCAGGACGGCAATCTGCGGGCCGTTATCGGAAATAAACTCGATCGCGGAAATTTCCTTTTCTTTCTTCGGATTCTCCCATTCAAGAACTCTCAAATAACGCCAGGCAGGTTTTCCGGTTAGAGTATTCGAGACTTTTACCGGCACGGCACGGGAAATTTCATTCTCAGCCGGAGCAAACCACCAGTTATTGTTATTTACCGGAATTTCGAGCTGGAGAACTTCTTTTGAACCGTCTTTATATATTATCTCATAACGTCCGCTTTTCCCGGGAACTCCCCATCCGGCAGACTGAAGGAAGTAGAGACAACGGACTTTGACAGGACTGAAATCAATGCGGACTTTTTCGGGAAGCTGAAGAGTATTGGCGCTCTTCAAAGTGATTACAGATTTGCCGCCGTTAGAGGCAGGATTTATCACGTCGAAAGGCACTCCGTAGAATTTTCTTGTACCGCTTTTCATGTCGCGAAGATCGTTATAAGGACCTTCATCCGTCCAGCCGCCCTTGCCGTCGCCGGGAGCCTCATCGGCAAAGCCCATGTTGCAGACAGATTTGAGGTCAATAGAAAATACGCCCGTCGCGTTTTCCTTAGGAGCGGCGTAGTCGGGCAGGACTTCCATTTTAAGCTCGGAACTCTCCTCTTTTTTGGCTTCAAAGGGTTTGGCTTCCTTGATGAGAGTATAAGAGCCTTTTTCAAAAATCTTTTTCAGGTCTGAGACAGGAAGACTGCTCTTTATGTAAAAAGGCTCCTCAGTCGCAACCCATGAAGGAGAGACGACGGGATTGCCGAAAATATCAATAACTGAGGAGCTTTTTGCGAGCTCGGCAGGCAGCTTAAGTTCTCCAGACTCACCGCACCAGACAAGAGCATAACTTGATTTGTCGGGCTTACTGAAGAAAAACGCCCAGAAACGGCCTTCTTTTTTGCGGAAATCTCCGCTTATCACGGCATCGTCGAGAAGATTCTGCATGGCGACTCTAGCCATCAGCTTTGGACGCGGAGCCTCATTAATATCAAGCATGTTGAAGGCGGTATGGAAGCTGGCCTTCAATGCCGAATTATTCTGGAAATAGTAGAAGTGCTTTTTGATGCCGAGCTGCATCTGAATAGCCGAGAGCTGAAGCATTCTGTATGTGGCTTTTTTCCATAGGGAAACGCCTCTTTTGTCCTCAGGCGGCAGATCCTTTATTTCGAGTCCGTTCAGCCAGGAGTCGTCCGTGATGCCGCCCTCGGTATTCCAGATTTCGACATTGCGGCCGTTGCCGTATTTTTCGGAGAGAGATCTGAAGTGCTCAAGGAGCGTTGCGGTCTCCTGATAAATTTCCTCGGGCTCGTCCGAGGCATTGAAATACTCGTGATAAGAAAGGATGTCGCAATACTTGAGGGATCCCGCTTTGGCGGCTTCCTCGTGCCACTTCCATGATGGAGCGGTGAGACCTCCAACCATCACTTTGCATGAAGGATCGGCTGCTTTGGCAGTCTCGTAAGCGACCTTGCAGATATTGGCGAACTCGGCAGGGCTTCCGCGCCAGAACATCGAGACATCAGGCTCGTTCCATGTCTCCCAGTATTTTATAAAGCCTTTGCAGTGCTTAACGGTTTCTTTTACGTAATTGCGAAAATGCTCGGGATCAGGATTGATGGCGGGCGGATATCCCTTGCCGAAGGGTTTGCCCGGCCCGTCCTTGCCAGCCCAGTAAGGAGTTGAAAAGAACGCGCCGAGAAGCAGCATATTGTTTGTCCTGACACGCTCGATTTTCTCGTCGCAGTCATTCCAGACAAAAGCGCCCGGTTCGGGCTGAACTTTGACCCACCATGTGCCGCCGTTCATGTCGTGAACTCTTGTCCAGCCAAGCCCTAGACGATTTCCCTGCTCAAGATAGCGGTCTGTGTAGGAGTTGATGTGGTTGCCGAAAAATGAATCCTCGCGCAGAGCCTTTTTAAGCAGAGGCCATACGGCAAAAGAAGAAACATCGACATTGCTTTTCAAAAGCTCTGAAGAGGCTGTGACTTTATAAGGGCCGTTCAAAGCAGGCGCTTTGACAGTGGACTCAAAAGTCCGCTCGGCTCCTGCCCTCAGAACACAGGGAAGACTGCCTGCGTCGACAACTGCTTTCCCATGAAAATCGGTCACGGTCAGTTTGAGCGAGCCGGATATATCATTACGGCTCTCATTCTTCATGCGGAAACGAATAGAGAAATTCCCGCCCGGTTCAACGACAGACTTCACGGGATCGGAGACCGGAACTATAGAAATATCAGCCTTGGAAACTATAACTTGAGGCGCAGTTTTGA
This sequence comes from Verrucomicrobiota bacterium, assembly GCA_022703965.1. Lineage (GTDB taxonomy): Bacteria > Verrucomicrobiota > Lentisphaeria > Victivallales > UBA1829 > JAKJHH01. Next base: position 9,787 of record JAKJHH010000102.1, on the reverse strand, counting down.
TCTCAGGATTCTCTCCGGCAAGTTTCATGATTTCAGCCTCGGAAAGTACACGTTTCCAGATCATAAACTCGTCATAAAGTCCTGGCATTTCGTTGCCGATTCTGAAAGGTTTGTTGGAATATTTGTCGTCGCGGATGTATTGAGTTTTAGCCGATGATTCAAGAAAACCGTCGATATAAAACTTTTTTTCACCTGAAAATGCGTCCCAGCTTATCGCGATATGATTCCACTTGTCTTTTTTCAATTTTTTGACCGGGATACTGACCCCATAATCCCATTTGTAACCAGATTTCTCAAGAGTCCTTCCGGTCATGAAAAAAACTCTGTCTTTCTGAAAGGATATCTTGAAATTCTCGGTATCGATAATGTATGAATCTTTGCCTGCTTCTAGCGAAGAAGGCTTGAACCAGAGCGCAAGAGTTCCCTCCGTATACTCAAAATTTCCGCCGCTCATGAAGCTGACGGTATTATCTTCAATAACAGCTGCCTGCTTCTTGATTCCAGCCGCATATGAAAGAGCTTTGTCACTTTTAGCTGAGTCCTGCACTCCGGCGGAAAAAGCCGGCTTCAGATCGCCGTCGAAAGGAAGATAGTAGATGAGTCCGTCCGAAATCGACTGTTCAGCTGAAGCCGTGAGGCAGGAAAGCAGTCCGGCACAAAATATTCCAAGAAGTTTTTTCATTCAGATTCCCTTCGGTGAAAAGTATTTAAAGTTGGTTGAAAGCTCGTCTGTTTTGTGCGTGGAAACATGACCGTCGATATAAAGATAATTGCCGCGTCCCCCATTGTGACGTCCGCTCAGCATGCCGCCGTAAGTAACCAGAGCCACCCAAGGATAAAGCATCTGCGAATTTATGATGCCTGAAGTCGGATTTTCAGAATCCGCCGCAAGCACGCAAGAAGCAGGTTTAACAACTTGAGCCAGCTTCAAAGTTTTGGATGTATCATTCACCGTCCCGCTGACAGGAGGCTGTGTATAAAGATATGTGTTGATTCCGTAAGAAGGCTTGCCGAAAAGAAAACCGGATATTAGCTGCATATTCTTTATGTTGTCAGGAGCCTCGCCGCACATAAAAATTTTCGGATTGCTGTTGAGGTAATTAACGCCGATGACATCGCACCATTTTGAATCATTAGCAGTAAGCTGAATATTGCAATGCGGAACATAATCGCCGTAATCCCCGGTATAACCGTAAATAGCCGAGCCGATCTGCTTGAGATGGGACGCACAATCCGACATCCTTGCGACTCTGCGGGCAGAACCAAGCGATGGAAGAAGCATGGAGGCAAGTATTGCGATAATCGCAATCACCACCAATAACTCAATTAGCGTAAAGCGAAACTTTGAGCGTATCATAGAAACCTCACTGTCTTCTTAAAGTTGAACCGGGAATGAACGGATATTTTATGCGGAACGATGCGAATTCTTCAATTTCGCCGTTCAGCATTTTCATTATAAATTCAGCCGCTTTTGCTCCTGCTTCTTCACGATTGAATCCAACTCTGCTGAGTTCATCTTCATAAAGGAGCAGATATTCGGAGTCGTCACAGCAGACAAGTCCGAAGTCCTCGCCAGGAATCTTGCGTCTGTGCATCGCGGTATGTATGATGTAGTTTGCAATTCCGGTATCCCAGGCGATAAGAGCAGTATCTTTCTCCATACCCGAGGCAATGATATCGTCAAAAGCGTGCACCTTTTCAGGCAACATTATGATTTCCACAAAATCCATTTTTATGCCGAAATCTTCGGCGGCTTTGCGGGCTCCTGCTTCGCGCTCATAGACCGCAAAATGAGCTGCCGGCCACTTGTCGAGACAGGCGAAAACGAACTTCTTATATCCACAGCGGACGGCTTGCTCGACGGCAGTGTAAGCGGCGGAAAACTCGTCCCGTCTCAGACAGTTCACATTCTTCCAGAGAGAGGACTCCATCCATATGCAGAAGGGAGAAACGGCCTCCAGATACTCGTTCAGCTTCACGTCCTGTCCTCCGCCGATACATACAAGAGCCTCAAAAAAGCGCTCCTTCATGATGGGAATCTGCTCCGCCTCGGCAAGAGATCCTACGGGAATGACGGACGGCACATAGTTGGCCTGCTTCAGAATTCTGTTCATGCCGTGCATTATCGGATTAGCCCAGAGCGAAGCTTTGAGGTCTGACACAATAATGCCGATATTACGGCCTTTCTTCTGTCGTATGCTGCGCGCGGCGGCACTGGGACGGTATCCAAGTTCGGCGGCGATTTTTCTGACATGAGCCGCCTGATCCGCCTTGGCATCCCACACGCCCTTATTCTTACCGTTCATGATTCTTGAAACGGTGGATTGCGACAATCCTGTTTTTTCGGCAATCAGACGAAGCATATTCATAAAGAGAACTCCAATTTGCATTCGATTGCAAATTATATCTTAAATTTTTCTAAATGTCAATAGTCCATCCAAAAATATTCAAGTGAAACGTATCAATTAATAGTAAAATAAAGAAATAGAAGCAGAAAATTATTTATCGGAATCCGATAGTTTATCTTCGCTGCGGAGGTGGTTAAGAACGCCTTCGGCCCAGGAGAGACCTTGTGATGCTGCACTTTTGTAGAGTTCAACGGCTTCATCAAAACGCTCGCCGCCCAAGTCTCCTTTTGCATATAACTCGGCAATGAAAAACTGAATATGAGGATTCTTGCCGGACAAGGCTTTCTTGAAATAGTCTTCGGCTTTAGCCTTATCAGGCTTTGTTCCCTGCCCTCTCAGATAAGCAAATCCGGCAGAAAATTCAGCCCAGTCATAGCCCTGTAAAGCCGCTTTTTCGTACCAGACCAGAGCAGCTGAAGGATCAGGTTCTACACCTTCCCCGTTCATAAAACAGCGCCCCATCTCGCACATTGCCTGAAGATTTCCCAACTCTGCCGCCTTCCAGTAATATCTGAATGCCTGAACTTTGCTGTCCGGCTCTGAGGAAAAATCACCTTCTGAATAAATATCTCCCAACATATAAAATGCATCGCGGTACCCCTCTTCCGCGGCTTTTTTGAACCACTTGACAGCCTCCTTGTGATCCTCTGGAAAAAATGCGCTTCCGCTGTAGTAATTGCAGCCGATGCGATACTGAGATTCAGGAGAACTGAGATCAGCTGATTTTATATATTCGGCAACAGGATCGATTTTTCCATTTTCTCTCTTAAACTGAAAGATTACATACAGTGCCAGAAGGAACGAAACCGGCAACACAACACTGACTATTACACGACCGTAACGCAAGACAGTCCCCCATCCATAAGTTATTCAAGATCAATAAATATGCCAGTTTTTAAGGAAAAGTCAATAGTGTACAGTCAGCGGATAATACAAAAAAAAATGCGCCCGGAGCCTGAATGCTCGACGGACGCACAGACAAAGCAAGCAGCGGCTTATTTTATATTTACAGGAAGCTCCCTGAACATCCTTATTTCAACAGGCCCCTGCAAGCCGCTCTTACGAAGTTTTGAATCTTTATTAAATACGTCATAGCCGACAAAAGCGATGCGGCCGCTTGGACGTGGACTTCCATTTCTGAGCCAGTCTGGAACAGCAGCCAACTGACGTCCTTCCCATTTGCAGTCTTCAGGCAGAGTTTTGTCTCCGATCAGACGATTTGCCCACGGAGCCGAAACACGCACAAGCAGTTTATTTTTTCCGGCATTTATTGCCTTATCAGCGTTAAGCTCAAATGGAGCCGTCCAGACAGTTCCAAGTTTCACTCCGTTAAGTTCGATTTCGGCAATAGCCCCCTCTCCCGGATAGCCAAGGGAAACGCTGTAATGGAACCCTTTTTCGAGCTTAAAGGAGCCGGGCAGAGAAAATTCATTCTCGTAAGTCACTATTCCGGAAAAATATTTGATTCCATCGATTTTTGATTCAGAAAGGGGAATGAGCGTTTCAAACTCAGCATTTTCAGGTGCGCCAAGTCCGGAAGGGAAACTCAGTTTCCAGGAGCCGGGAATCCGGAATGGCTTTTCGACTCCATTGCAATCGAGCTCGACAAGTTTTCCGGAATCCAGCTTAACTGTGGCTTTTCCATTACCTGAAAAAACAGCGCTATAATTGCCGTTGGCATCCGCCTTCACTACGCAGGAAGAGTCCTTGGGAGCGGCAAGAATCTTTTTCTCCGATCTTATGGCAAAACGTCCATACTCAGGAATATTTTTGCTTTCACACTGTCCATCGATGCTGTATTCCACCGATAGCTGTTTTGATATTCCCGAAGCAGGGTCTCCGCCCAGAGCATCATTAGTGACGCCGATATCCAGTCTGCCGTCTTTGACGGACTTCTTGAGGAGTTCAGTTACATCAGCTCCTTTTGTTCCGTCCTTGCTGCCGTAAAAGGCCTTGATGATTACAAGCGACTCCTCAGAACTGCTAGGCGGAGCGGAAGCCTTGAAAGAGAAATCGACAGCGTGAGCTTTATTTGTATCATCTTTTCTGAAGATGACAAAGGTCGAGCCTGAAACTGGGAGTTTCAAAGGTATTCTGCAAAGTCCGTTTTCCTGAGAATAGACGGCGATGTCCTGAATTTCTCCGTTTATGGGATTCCACATTTGGGGCTTCATTCCGGAGACTCTGAAGAGAGCATCAAATGAAACGGCTCTGTCGGGCTGATTTGCGAGAAAATAAATCTCCGCATCATTTGTGGTACGGTGAATCCATCCGATATCAGTCGTCTGCTTTTCTGCTCCGGCGACTTCGAAGTCACGGGAAACGCCAAGCTTCACGAGAGCCTCAGATTCAGTAATCCCCCAGAAGAGACGGCCTTTGCCTATTTTCGCATCTCCTTTCGCCGCCGGATTTTCACCCCATATGCGCTTTGCAATTTCCATCAGTTCTTTTTCAGATTCGGGATAAGCGCTCAGGCCGGGAGCGCGGAGAGGTTTGCCTGAACGCACAGTGCCACCGGCTTCGAGAATGCGCTCTATCGTCTTCAATACAGGCAAACTCATGATGTCTGAGTCTTTTATGGAAAGGAGGCGGTAGGAACGTCCCGACGGAATATTCAGGACTCCGTTTTTCACCGTGATTGTTAAAATGCCATCGGTGCCGATGACATCATAATCAAAGCCGTCGCGTTTCAGCTCACGAAGCGCGTTGTCGGAGAAGATTTTATTAGGCTCATTTTCTCCTGAAAAAGCACAGACATCTGCATTTGATGTTCCTTGCCTCAAAAGGAACTGACAGCGGGCAAGATAATCTGTCCAGCTTTTCGCAAAAGGCCACCATGTCTGATTGCGTCCGAAGTGAGAGCCGAACTGTCCCAGCGTCAAGCCTGGCTTTGACCTCGCATCCATGAAGGGCTGATGCACATAGCTGTGCAGGATAAATTTATTGATGCCCGCGCAAAACTGCCTGTCACCGCAAGCCTTCATGTAGGAAGGAGCTTCGCTCCAGGCGAAGCCGGCCGCAGTTCCCGAGTCTCCGCCAATATCGTTGGAGGTAAAAGATTCCGCTGCGACAACTGTCCTTCCGTAAATGTGAGCTGTTGAGCTGGCGACACGGCAGAAACTGCTCTCCGATCCTTGTTTTCCGAGCCAGAATTCCCCCATGGGAACAGAAGCTCTGCGTCCGGCGGGAAGACACTCAAAGGGCCCCATGTAAGGTTCAATATACGATTGAAGACCGTCCTTTTTACACAATTCAGCAAAGCGTCCGAAATATCTTTCAGCCATCATGGCGGATATATTTGAGCGCCAGTCGTAAAGAAAGCGCTCAGACTCATCCTTGCTGGACACTGCATAGCCGAATACTGCGGGAAGCCATGGAGTAGGATCATAGCCATGCATGGATTTGAAGTGCTTTATAACTTCCGTTCCCCAGTTCTGCTCACCGACTTCATAGCTGTCAATCAGCGTATTTGTAAAAGCTTTTGAGCCGTCAGCAGCCTTCAGTAACGGGCGTATCATCTTTTCCCAGTGCTTATCCATAGCCTGAGGATCAAGACGGTCACACTCACGACCTCTGGATGAAGCCCGGACAGGGTGAGGGCCGCCTCCTGTCGAGCAGTAGCCTATGCGCAGAAGCGTCCAGAGTCCAGATGGAACATCCCATTCAAGATTTCCGGAAGCATCCACTTTTGAGCTGAGATCAATGATTTTTGCATTCACCGCGCTTTTATCGGGTTTGGCCGGCTGAGGATAGTTATATTCCAGCCTGTTGTCGCCTGATTTTTCCAGCGATCTTTCAATAGCGGTCTGACTGGAAAACCAGAGGGATGCAAGTCCGGTTTCTTTCAGTTCAGGTATGCCTTTTTGAAGTTTTGGAGTCATAACGACTTTGTAATAGCGGCCAGAAACCGTAAGGCCTCCAGCATCTAGTTCAAAGCAGTACAGAGTCGGATTCATCCAGCGCTGCTCAAAATTAAACTTTTTGATACTCTTGAAATCCACTCCGTTATCTGAGCTAAAAACTTCAGCGTCGACATATACCGAAACCTGAGAAAAACGAAGGTAAAGAGTCTTCGGCTCCACTTTCTTTCCGAAGTCGAAAAGAATGCTCGACGCAGTTCCCTGCGGCATGAGAAGAACAGCTTTAGGATTTTCGCCCTGAAGCTTCATAATATCTGCTGACGGAACGGAGGACTCAATTTTTTCCGCCTTCAAAAAGAGATCATCGGAACTTATCGCAAAAACAGCGACATCCTTATAATACTCGTTGCCCGGCCCGACCTTAGTACCGCGCGGAGGAAGCGCTCCTGAAAATTTGGACGGTCCCTGTAGAAGAGTCCTGGATGCCACCAGCTTTTTCATGGAATCCTCTATTTTATTCCAAGGTCCGCCAGTGTTTGCCCAGCCCGCCGAACAGTTGACGCCGATTTCCATACCGAGACGCTCAGCCTCTTTGACCGAATAACGGAACATCTCAATCCACTCAGGAGACATGAATGCAACCTTCCCCTCCTGCGACTTATCCCAGCCGATGTCGAAAACTTGAGCACCTCCGATACCGGCCTCGTGCATTGCCTCCAAATCAGCCTTGATCCCCTCCTTAGAGATTTCGCCGTTGATCCAGTGCCACCACACCCACGGTTTGCAATCCTGCGGCGGACTCGCAAATGAGTCGGCAAGCTTGTCCTCCCCCGAACATGGCAGAAGAAGCAATTGAAAAAGCAGAACGATACTTAAAATCTTTACATGAAATATCCATCTGATCATAATATTCTTCACTTTTTTATTTGAGGATTTTTAATTTGAGCCAAGCCAGAAAACTTTGAAATCTCTATCAGAATAAACACAGGCAGGCAACATTGAAGGATATCTGCGGTATTCCACATGTTTGTCCATGAAAAGAAAATTCGTGCCTGACGCATGAGAAATAAGCCCGTATCCGGCAGACCCTGTGGATATCGAATAATACGTGTACGGTCTGGCATTCGGCTGTTGATAAGCCTCGCCAAGAAGAGCATTTCCGGATGGCGATTTTGCCAGAACTGCCCTGTAGGGCATAGTTTCCAGTGAACTAAGTCCCGTAACATTATAGTTCATTCCGTAACGATAATAAGTTGCAATACAGAATGGAGGGGGAATCGCCACTCCTGTCGTAACCGGACTGCTCTTACAAAAGAAGACTGTCCTTGTCATAGGATCGTTCCAGGGATTATAAGGATTACTCGCAAGCGCTCCGACGGCATAAGGCCAGAGCGCACGAATCCAGTCATTCATTGTCGACTTTCCATTTTCCGGATCTATCATTCCGTTATTATAGCAGAGCGGCAGATATCCGTTCCAATCATTGCCGTAAGCTTCATAAGCAATGCCGATCTGTTTCTGATTCCCGGCGCAGGATATCCTCTTCGAGGTTTCACGCGCCGAGCCGAGCGCAGGCAACAACATCGCCGCCAGAATTGCGATAATGGCAATCACAACTAAAAGTTCTATTAAAGTAAAAGACTTCGACCTGCTCATTATCTGTCGCTTTCTTAGTTTCTTGCCAGAGTTTTTTTTCGCCAATCAGCCGGACTCGCTCCAAATTTTTCCCTGAAGGCGGAAAACATCGCACCTGCCGTCGGAAATCCTGAATTCAGAGCGATCGCATCAATCGTCTGGCGCGAGGAAGAATTCGCAAGCTGTTCGCAGACAAGTTTCAATCTGCATTCCAGCAGAAATTGCTTAGGAGATATCCCCAGCGACGCAGTAAAGAGCTTATACAGTGTTGATTCCGAAAGTGAAAAATGACGGGCTATATCATGTATGCTCAGTGATACCTTCGCATTTGATTTCATAAACTCCAGAACCTGCACAAGACGCTTGTCATCTACAGCAAAAAAATCTGAACTTCTGCGCTCCGCTATCATCGGTGCCGGAGCAAGATACAACGGGTCAGCAGGTACGGAAATCCCATGAAACTGATTATCCAGTTCCTGTGCGGCAAGACGTCCAAGCTCATATAGACGGCTGTCTACGCTGGATATGGAAACAGCCGGAGCGTTGCAGATCAAACGGTCATTCCCTACGCCGACAACAGAAAGTTCGGAAGGGATTTTTATACCGCTCCAAACCGCCGCATTCACAAGATCGGCAGCATCCCAGTCGTTCTCGCAAAAAACTGCACACGCCTTCGGAAGAGTCTTAACCCATTCCGAAAGCTTTATGTTGCTTCTGATCTGCCTTTCAGTCGATATGCAGTCATATCCTGCTTCATGGAGCGCATCCCTGAATCCGTCTCTGCGTCTGGACTCGCTGTGCGCGGCAAACTTACGATATCCTTTTTCCAAAAAATACTTAGCAGCCAGTCTTCCTATTGCATAATCATCCTCGCGGACAAGACGATATGGAGTCTTGAAAGTATTCAATGCAGACCATGAAACCAGCGCCATGTTCTCCCAGGAACGGCATTGCAGGATTTCTTCCGAGATGCCTGATATTACCCCGTCTCCATCCCATGACTTCAGGTCATTGATGAAATCCTCTCCGCGCTGAATGACAAGATACCAGTCGTTCTCGCGGGAATACTCCACAACCCCCTGAATCAAAGATTCCGGATGCCGCCCGAGTATCAACATTACCGCCCTGTGTCCTGAAATCATCATTTCCTGTCCATTGAGTTTTGATCCCTCAATTATATTCAAATTTCAGCAAGCGCACAATATTGAAATCAGTATTTCAACTGCCGATTTCATGAAAAACTTATCCGGTCTCTCTCAAAAGGAAAAATGACACATCATGCTTTTTATAAGAAAAAGATTGAAAACAATAATAAAACCTACATTTATTGACATTTATTAACAATAAATTGAGAAATTATACTTTTAATGTAATTTTAATGCAGTAGATTCTTTTTTGTCATGGCATGGTTCCTTTCTTTTGTTGTAGCTAGCGAAACACTGGTTCCATGCCGTGATTTTTCTTCCTCAGATTCCCGCCTGCAATAAAAAAATTATCGGTCTTTGAAGTGAGGGTGTAAACGTCAATTCTGCTTTCCGGAAGCTTTCAGCTCTTCTACAAAGCCAAGTATCAGAGCGGCGCGTGAATCCCAGCTGTGAGAGGCTTCAGCCTTGAGTTTTCCTGCCAAACTGAGTTCCTCAAGACGCTTGAGATCAGAAAACGCTGACTCCAGTTTATCAGACAGCGAATCAAGTTCCTTGAAACTCGTAAAAATGATGTCTCTGCCGTCCTCGAATTCCTGCTCAAGCATCATATTCCTGTCGGAGAGGCAGGCCGCTCCGTTGAGCATCGAAGAAAATATTCTTTCATGTACGCCTTCAGTATAGCCCAGCATGATGTTCAAAACCAGCTTTACATCACCAAGCAGTCTGAACATATCCTCCA
>JAKJHH010000101.1 GCA_022703965.1 Verrucomicrobiota bacterium | reverse complement strand
AGCGCACCCTTGCCCAGATTCAGATTAATGAAAAAGAAACCTACAATGTAGGACAGACCTACAGCACAGATGAAAACTCAACAAGCATAAGCCGCAGTGACTCCGGCGACAAGTCCAAGTCAATCCTTGCCGACATCGGACTCCGTCCTGAAGACCTCACCATGACCTTTATTTTCTGGAAAATGATAAAGGAAATCCCCGGCGCCACGATCAAAGGACGCGACTGCCGAGTATTCCTGCTCCAGTCTCCGGACAAACAGGAAACTGTCAGAATCCATATAAGTGTCGAGTATTTTTTCCCGCTCAAGGTCGAGTGGCTGAAAGACAATCAGGACTCACCGTACAGGACTCTTGAGCTCGTCTCCTTCAAAAAAGAAAACGACTTCTGGCTTGTCAGTACAATTTCACTCTACGGTCCCGGCTGGAAGACAAGAGTTGAATTCGATAAAACAGACGCGGCCTATAACAAAGACCGCCTCCCCGCTAAAATCTTCAGACAGTAAAAATTCCTGCAAAAAACTTTAAAAAAGCACTCAAAACAGCTTTATATGCTGAAAGGGAATGCTAATTTAATAGGATTGTTTGTGTCTTTATTCATTTTTGCAGGTTTTTATGAGCGAGAGTTTTGAAGGACGCCTGACGGCGGCCTCCTCAAAAGAGGTGTTTAGAAAAGCCAAGAATATTCTTAAGGCGGGGGAACTTCTCTGCTGTCTTGAATCGTCTCCAGGAGTACTGCGCGCAGTATTCAGAGACCAGCACAAAGGCAGAGTTGAAAGAGTGGAAGTCTCAGGCTTCCCGAACGGCCCTTTCAAAAGCGTATGCACCTGTCCTTCTTCGGTAGCGACAGGAATCTGCGAACACGCAGTCGGAGCATGTCTCTATCACGCCGAGTTCACCATCAAAAACGCCGGCGCAGATCTCTTCCAAAAAGATTCACCTGCAAAGTATGCCGGACTCAAATACGAAGGACTTCCAGAGCTCCTGACTCAAGGACTTGTTGAACACAAGGGCGAAGTCGTCATCATAGCAGAATCAGAATTTCCGCACGTTCCAAGCAAATGGGAACGCGCTCTCATAACAGCAACCTTGGTATGCGGCAGACGCGAATACGCCGGAAACCTCAGCAACCTCAGACAGCTTCATTTCGGCAAGAACCTCGCGGCCAGCCTCCAGATCACAGACTTCCCGATGCAGGATCGTCAGATTATCAGATATCTTGCGATCAACGCGCAGCCGGAAGGTTCTAAACTCGCTCTGGATGCGGAACAGACAGCTGAATTTTTCCACTGTCTCATAAATTTCCCGCGCTTCATGAAACAAGGCGAACGCGTAGTTGTTCATGGAGAACGCGCCGAACCTATGCTCCTCTGCGGACAATCGCCTCAGCCTGGAATCTTCACGCTCAAAACAGCAGTCAGAGTTAATGGAGTCCCGCTCCCGCTCAAGGATGTCAAAGTCATCACTGGACGCGCTGGCTGCTGGCTCGGAATCAACGGCGAATACTGGTTCATTCCGGCAACAGTCGATGTCTCATGGCTCAGAAATTTTCTGCGCACAACGGAACAGCATTGCGATGCAAAATCAGCTGACATACTTCTTGGCGAAGACTGCCGTCTTCCGATAAAAGTCATAAACTCAGATGCCAAGCGCATAGGAACCAAGAAATTTGTAACCCATTATCTTGGCAGAGTCTCGCCTACAGGCGAACTCCAGCTCGAGCTAGAATTCGACTACGACGGCAAAGTGCTGCCTCCGGACAGATCCAGACTCGGAATCTCGGATGCGTCTTTCTGGGAACGCGATGCCCATGCTGAAAAAGAAGTAATGGACTCCCTTATCCGCTTCGGGTTCGAGGAACAGACAAGCAATGGCGGCAAACTAATCTACGTCCTGAAAGACCCCGAAGCAGCCGGAGCCTTTGCTGATGAATTCATCCCGGCTCTTATAAAAGCAGGCTCAAATGTTCTGCTCTCGTCTGAACTTGTTACATCCTGCGGCTATCAGGGACTTCCCGAAATCAAGCTGCACTGCAAGATATACAAAGAACATCCCCAGCATTTCGACCTCGAATACAAGTTCAGAGCAGGCAAGCAGGATATTCTTACACATTGGAAGGAAATGCTCAAATTCGTAAAGCAGAACAGTTCATACATCTGCTGCAACGGACAAGGCCCCTTCAAGCTGCCTAAAGAACTTTCAGTCTTTATGGATTCCGTGTCTGATATCGTGCAAACCGTCGGCGACAAGCCCGAAGTTCTCAGAGTACCGCGCTTCTCCGCTGCATACTGGGCAAACATCGGCCACAAACTGCCGGACTCCGTTCCGCCTGAATTCCACGCAATGAAAAAGTACATGGAAAGCGTTGAAATGCAGTCCGGCTCCGAAAAACCTTTTGCGGAAGATGAACAGCTTATTCTCCATGAATTCAAAGGCGAGCTCAGAAATTATCAGAAACAGGCTGTCGCCTGGATGCGCGAGCTCTCAATACGAGGCTTCAATCTTATTCTTGCCGATGAAATGGGTCTCGGAAAAACAATTCAGACTCTTGCCATGATGGCATCAAATCACAAGAATGCGCTTCCTGCCCTCATTCTCTGCCCGACCACACTTATCGAAAACTGGGGAAGAGAAGCCAGAAAATTCGTGCCGTCTCTAAAAGTCCTGATCGTTTCGGGGCCTGACCGCAAGCCTATATGGGAAAAGGCACTTGATCACGACATCATCATAAGCTCATACAGCCTCATCAAGCGCGACTTTGAACACATCTGTTCATTCAAATTCAACTTCCTTATCCTTGATGAAGCTCAGCATATCAAGAACCCGTTTACAGCCAACGCTCAGACATGCAAGTCAATTCACTCGGCTCACCGTCTGGTTCTCACCGGTACGCCGCTTGAGAATTCACCGGAAGACCTCTGGTCGATTTTCGACTTCCTGCATCCCGGTATGCTCGGCTCCTACAATGCCTTCAAACATCATTACGCCGAAATATATAAGTACAAAGACAAGCAGGACGACCTTGCAGCCCGCATATCCCCCTTTGTCATGCGCCGTAAAAAAGCAGACGTTTACGCGGAACTTCCGCCTAAGCAGGAACAGGTTCTTTATTGCGAAATGGACAACGGACAGCGCAAGCTTTATGATGAATTCCTCATCAAAGGACGCGAAGAGTGCGAAAAGATTCTCAAGACCAAGAAGTCAGCCGGCTTTGAAATTCTGGCCGCCCTTCTCAGGCTCCGCCAAATATGCTGTCATCCGGCACTCCTGCCAGAAAAGCTCCTTGGAGAAATCCAGCCGCGTTCGGCAAAAACAGAACTGCTTCAGGAACTCCTCCTCGAAACTCTGGACAGCGGACACAAGGTTCTTATCTTCAGCCAGTTCACTTCACTGCTGAAACAAATACGCACATGGCTCGAATCCCAGAATATCGCCTATGAATATCTTGACGGCGCAACCAAGGACAGAATCGAGCGTGTCGACAGATTCAACAATACACCTGAAATTCCGATTTTCCTCCTGAGTCTGAAAGCTGGCGGCACAGGTCTCAACCTGACCTCAGCCGACACCGTAATCATCTACGACCCCTGGTGGAATCCTGCTGTCGAAGCTCAGGCTACGGACAGAACTCACAGAATCGGTCAGACCAAGCCAGTCACAAGTATCAAGCTTGTAGTCAAAAACTCTATTGAAGAGAAGATTCTGGAACTCCAGAAGAAAAAAGATCACATCTTCAAAAATCTCGTCGACAACCCAGCTGCCGCTCTGCGCCAGCTGAAGCTCGAAGATCTGGAATTCCTGCTCAAATAAACTCCATACTAGCAAATACAGGAGGAGCCTTTCAGATGAAAAGCTACAGAAAAGAAATCTGGATGAATATCCCGACTCGTCGCGCAATGCTGAACATCACCGGACAAGTCGAAGACTGCCTTAGGGAATCCGGTATCAAAGAAGGTCTCTTGCTCTGCAACGCAATGCACATCACAGCCTCGGTCTTTATCAACGACGACGAACCTGGACTCCATAAAGACTATGACGACTGGCTCGAAAAACTGGCTCCGCACGAACCGATCTCCCATTACAGGCACAACCGGACCGGAGAGGATAACGGCGATGCCCATCTGAAACGTCAGGTCATGGGACGTGAAGTTGTAGTCGCAATCACAAACGGAAAACTCGACTTCGGTCCCTGGGAACAGATTTTCTACGGTGAATTCGACGGCGGAAGAAGAAAGCGCCTGCTGGTCAAAATCATTGGCGAATAAGCACGCTTAAGCCTCAAAGTCTGTTGACAGCATCCCGTTGCTCAAGTATATTCCTGCAATCCGCAAAGAAGGAGCTCTAAATGAAGCCCAGTTGTCTGGCTCTTATACCCGCCCGAGGCGGTTCAAAATCTATTCCCGGCAAAAATATAAAAATGATAGCCGGACTTCCGTTGATAGCCCATCTGATACTTCAGTGCAGGCTTTCAAAGCATCTTGACCGCGTTGCAGTATCCACTGACGATCCGCAAATCGCGGAAGTATCCAAACGCTACGGCGCCGAAGTCATATGGCGTCCGGCTGAAATAAGCGGCGATACTGCCTCATCTGAATCGGCATTGCTTCACGCTCTGGAGCACCTCAGAACTGCCGAAAATTATGTCCCTGATTATCTGGTATTCCTGCAATGCACCTCTCCGCTTACCATTGCGGAAGACATCGACGGAACTCTGGATAAATGTATTGCGGAAAACGCAGACACCGCTCTTTCCACAACAAATTTTCATTACTTCGTATGGCGCAAACACAAAGACGGCTCATGTGATGGAATTAATCACGATAAAGCCTTCCGTCCGCGCAGACAGGATCGCGAAGATCAGTTCATCGAAACCGGCGCTGTATACGTCATGAAAACCGAAGGCTTCCTGAAGCACAAGCACAGATTTTTCGGAAAAACAGTCATGCACGTCATGCCGGCCGAACGTTGCTGCGAACTCGACGAACCAGTGGATTTTGAAGTCGCCGAAATGTTGCTTCGCGCTCAGAAACGCAAACTTCAGGAAATCTGCCTGCCCGAAAAAGTATCAGCCATTGTCTTCGACTTCGATGGAGTCTTCACTGATAATTCCGTCTATGTTTCCGAAGACTGCAAGGAATCAGTAAAATGCAGCCGCTATGACGGCATGGGCATTTCTCTATTAAGAAAACATACAGATATCAAAATGGCAGTTCTATCAACAGAAGTAAATAAAGTAGTCGAAGCCCGTTGTAAAAAACTCAAGATCGAGTGCATTCACGGGGTCGAAGATAAACTGCCGGTTCTGAAAAAATGGATGGCAGACAATGCCATTGAACGTGAAAATCTCATATTCGTAGGCAATGATGTCAATGACTATGACTGCATAACATTTGCAGGCTGCGGAACCGCGGTAGCGGATTCCCATAAGAGCATTCTCGCTGCGGCAAAATTAATTCTGAACTCAAATGGAGGACATGGCGCAGTCCGTGAACTGACTGAACTTGTCATCAACAAAATCAGGACGGGGAAATAAAAATGGCAAATTTCGTAAAAATAGGCAAAAAGAAAGTCGGCGACAAGCATCCGGTATACATCATAGGTGAAATCGGACTCAACCACAACGGCAGTCTGGAAATCGCCAAAAAACTCATCGATCTCGCTGCTCTCGCCGGATGCGATGCTGTCAAATTTCAGAAAAGAACTCCGGAGCTCTGTGTCCCGGATGAATATAAGAACGTCATGCGCGAAACTCCATGGGGCACCATGACATATCTTGAATACAGAAAACGCGTCGAATTCGGAGAAAAGGAATACGGAGAAATCGACAGATACTGCAAGAAGAAAAAAGTCGCATGGTTCGCCTCCTGCTGGGATGCGCCATCCGTTGACTTCATCGAAAAATTTTCTCCGGTTGCCTATAAGGTCGCTTCAGCCTCAATTACAGATACCTCCTTGATTGAACACACTGCCGCGACTGGACGACCGATCCTCATGTCTTCAGGCATGTCGACAATGGAAGAAATACGTCACTGCGCAAGTCTGATTCCGCATGATAATCTCCTCGTAATGCACGCGACAAGCACCTATCCCTGCATTCCGAAAGAAATCAACCTCAAAATGATTCCGGTCCTGAAAAAGGAATTTAAATGCCCGATCGGTTATTCCGGTCACGAAATAGGACTTCAGATATCACTTGCCGCAGTAGTAATGGGCGCCTGCATGATAGAACGTCACATCACCCTCGACCGCGCAATGTGGGGAAGCGATCACGCAGCCTCTCTTGAGCCTAACGGCCTCATGAAACTTGTACGCGACATCCGCATCATTGAAGAAGCCATGGGCGATGGAGTCAAGGTAGTCTACAAAAGCGAAATGCCGATCAGAGAAAAGCTCCGCAAAAAGAAATAATTTCAGAGAAAAGATAAGAAACTCAAGCCGCGTTTCATCAAAGTGAGATGCGGCTTTTTATTTGTCCTTTTTCTCGCCCTTCAGATCTTCAGGCAGCGGAGCATCCGGCTTCTTAAAGCGTTCCTCCTGAACATAAGCAAAGTATTTTGTCATAATATTCCTGACATACCATATAATCTCATCGGAGCGGCAGTAGCCGTATCTTGCCTTTTTGGCATATTTTTCCTGAGAAAGAAGGCGGACTGCATATTCAACATTTCCAACCCAGATATTCGGATCTCTTCCAATACTTGAGGCAAGCTTTCTGGCATCAAGAATATGTCCGAGTCCCCCGTTATAGCTTGCCAAAGCAAAGCAAAGTTTGTTCATGGCATTGGCATCATCAAAAAATTTCTTGTCTCTGAGCTGGCTCAAATATTTTGTACCGCCATGAATATTTCCTTCCGGTTCATAAGGATTGACTCCCAAATCCTTGGCTGTATCCGGCAGAAGCTGCATAAGTCCGATCCCGCCGACACTTGACCGTACACTGTGATCAAAGCGACTTTCCTGCAAAATCTGAGATACCACCAGCAACCAGTGAAATCCATATTTGCCGCTGTATTTTTTTATGAGCGGGCCAAAACGTTCAAGAGCAGGATGCCAGTTTGTCTCATCATCCTTTACGTCATCCACATATCTGTTCCGGGAAAAATATCTCGCATATATCACATTAAAATCTGAACTTTTCTGAAGACCAGTAAAGAATGAATCAACAGCCTTCATAAATTCCTGTTCGCCGTCTCTAACAATCCATCCATAAGATTTAGCTTCTCCGACATTAAAAAAAGGCTGGATTTTATCGGTGTTTTCTATTTCCACGTCGGCAATATTGCTGTCACAGATAGTCAAATCATAGTTCCCGCTTGCAACCATATCTAGAATTTCAAACGTTTCCATGTTCTCCGGCACCGCCAGAAGATTCACTTTTATTCCAGTGTCCTGAATTTTCTTTGCGGTATTCCAATATGAACTCGACATTCTGACACATATTGTCCGGCCTGCAAGCCCGGCAAGATTTTTGACGGGCTCGGATTTTCTGCCGATAATCTGTTCCGTAAATTTTCCATATGGACGACAAAATTCGATTCCCTTTATAGCGTCACGTACCTGATCATGAGTCATTGTCGATGCAATCATATCCGCCTTGCCATCATTGAACCACGGAATCAGATACTCCCATTCAGGAACCACAACAAAGAAGGGAACCAGCCCATTCTTTTTTGCAAAAAGACTTACAAGTTCATATTCAAATCCCTTTATCTGTCCTTTATAGAGATAGTAAGTATAAGGATTATTCCGAACTAGTACACGTAAATATCCGAGTTTTTTTATTTCAGACCAAGTTCTTTTGTCTGTCGGAATATTATTAAAGGTATGATGCTGGGCAATAAATTCATTAACTTTCTTAAGCAATCCTTCATTGTTTCGGTTAAGAGCCCAAGCGATTTTCTGCTTTTCATTAAATTGATAAACACTTTTCACGTCATCTGCATATGCCTTGTAATTCTCCAGATAAATTTCATCCACAATCGCATATTCATATACACCGGCTCCGACTGCTTCTATGAGATCACTCACCGTAGCATCTGCTGATGCTTGAACAATATTAAGCTTTTTGAATTTCTTTCTCAATTGCAACGCCGTATTAAATTGCGAGCTGTAATATGCAACAGCGACCGACTTGCCTTCAAGAGATTTGATATCTTTAAAACTTTTATTCTCGGAATTTGTAATTAAGAGCTCATTTGAATAGTAAAAAGGCGTGGAAAAATTATAGATTTTGTCGCGCTCTGGAGTAATTGTCAACATAGAAGCCGCAATATCCCCCTTCCCCTCTCTCAAAGCCGGAAGAAGTTCCGACAGATTGTTGACAAAATTAATTTTCAGTTTGAGATTAAGCGAGTCCGCAAGTTTTTGCAATCTGATTGCTTCAAAAGCTTCAGGACTCACGCGCCTCGGCAAGGAATCCATTTCAGGCGGAGAAATCATCAAAACTGTCAAAAACCCTTTTTCAACAGTCGTAAAATCAGCACAAAATAGAACTGTACAAAACGAAAGAACTGCGGCAACTAAAATTTTCTTCAACATTCACAATTTCCTTTGCTTCCCATTGGCTTAAATTCACGTTGCATAATTTCAAGATTATTTCTGGATTTCCATCCTTCATGAGTCCAGAAACCGATTCCGCTCTGATTGACCTTCATTACAAAAATATTAGCCTTGGGAATAAAATTTTCTTCAAACTTCTTATAAACTTTTTCAAGCATAGCTGCCGCAATGCCGAAGCGTCTATATTTTTCCTGAACAAGAAGATGATATATGAATCCTCTTCGTCCATCGTGTCCGGAGAGGACAGAAGCAATTATTTTTCCATCCTCAAGAACAGCCAGAAAACTCATTCCCGGATTTCTTGTTAAAAATCTTTGAATGGATTCCAAAGAATCACTGTACTCATCAATTCCAATTCCATGAGTAGTTTTCCACAATTCAAGAAGAGAATCGTAGTCGGTATCCAATACCTCTCGAATAGAGTAGTTCATAAATCCCCTGAAGTTTCACCAATATATTACAGAATAACAAAAAGCCCATACATTTAATATTTTTTTGCAAAATTCCCGCAGGCAGGGGTGTACCCCTGCTCCCTCGCTATGCGCTCCAGCTTCGCTCAGGGCATGAAGATTTTTTGCATTTAACACTGTTATTGCATAAAAAAGAAAAATGCTCCGTATTTTTACAAGGTGCAGGAATTCATTACTGTCGGTAGAACAATTTTCTTCCACGGATTCCACTTGACTGTGAAATAACAGTGAATTAATGGCTCGGCACATAAAATTCAAGGGAAGTTTATCTTATATCTTATCTTGTCCATCACGTCCATATAGTCCATTCTGTCCATAGAAAAATTCTTCTGTTTGCTGAAAAAACTAAGATTTTTCTCTATGTTTTGAAAGGAGGAAGATCGTTCTGCCGCCGCTTGGCGGGAAGGTATGGACGCCTTAATCTGTTAAAAATGCTGCGCATTTTAGTTTTTTATGGGATTCGGGTCTGCGGTAAAAACAAAAAAAGACGGATAAAATTTAATGCAGAGATGAACTGTATTAAATCTTATACGTCTTAGATGAGTCAAGGGAATAAAATCCTTGACTGATGCCGTAGGTCAGTCTGGCTTAAGACTGAGTGTAAGGCAAAAAAAAATCCTGGCATCGAGCTACTCTCCCGCACTCTTAAATGCAGTACCATCGCCGCAAGGCCCCTTAACGATCGTGTTCGGGATGGGAACGTGTGTTACAAGCCTGCTATAGACACCAGGAAAAAATATGTAATTAAAGAAGAAAAAGCAGTTGTCAAAACTTATCTGCGAATTTATGAGGTCATTACGCTTATGCTTTTATTAGATGATTCGTGTTAACGGATGATCTAAAAAAAGGTGGTTAAGCCTCACGGCTGATTAGTACCAGTCAGCTCAAAGCCTTACAGCTCTTACACACCTGGCCTATCAAGGTCGTAGTCTTCGACCAGCCTTCAGTATCCTTACGGATAGGGATATCTAGTCTTTAGGGGGGCTTGGCGCTTAGATGCTTTCAGCGCTTATCCTTTCCTGACATAGCTACCCAACGCTGCTCCTTGGCGGAACAATTGGAACACCAGAGGTCAGTCATTCCCGGTCCTCTCGTACTAAGGAATGCTCCCATCAAATATCCTGCGCCCGCAGTGGATAAGGACCGAACTGTCTTGCGACGTTCTGAACCCAGCTCGCGTACCTCTTTAACCGGCGAACAGCCGGACCCTTGGGACCTTCTACAGCCCCAGGATGAGATGAGCCGACATCGAGGTGCCAAACAGTGCCGTCGCTATGGACGCTTGGGCACTATCAGCCTGTTATCCCCGGAGTACCTTTTATCCGTTGAGCAATGACGATTCCACGTTCGATCACTGGATCACTAGGTCCTGCTTTCGCAACTGCTCGACATGTCTGTCTTACAGTAAAGCACACTTATGCCCTTACGCTCTGCACGCGATTGCCAACCGCGTTGAGTGTACCTTCGAACTCCTCCGTTACGATTTTGGAGGAAACCGCCCCAGTCAAACTGACCCTCTGACACGGTCCCTTGCCCGGTTAACGGGCTAAGGTTAGATAGTCAACTGTTCAAGGGTGGTATTTCACCGTTGGCTCGACCAATGCTAGCGCATCAGCTTCGCAGCCTCCCACCTATCCTACACATGAACACCCGAATACCAATATCAGATTACAGTAAAGGTTCACAGGGTCTTTCCGTCCTACTGCGGGTATCCGGCATTTTCACCGGAATTACAACTTCGCCGAGCACCACGTCGAGACAGTGCCGCGATCGTTACAAGATTCGTGCAGGTCGGAACTTACCCGACAAGGAATTTCGCTACCTTAGGACCGTTATAGTTACGGCCGACATTCACCGGGGCTTCACGTCAGAGCTTTGCCTTGCGGCTGACCCCTTCGTTTGACCTTTCGGCATTGGTCACTTGTCACACCCTATACATCCTCTTGGGAGTTAGCAGAGTGCTGTGTTTTTGTTAAACAGTCGCCGCGGCCTCTTTGTTGCAACCGTTTTCTGCTCGAGGGGTAAACCCTTTCACATAATAACGGCACCTCTTATCCCGAAGTTACGAGGTTAATTTGCCGAGTTCCTTGACGTGGTTTTACTCGCGCAGCTTAGGCTTCTCGCCTCACCTACCTGTGTCGGTTTGCGGTACGGTTACCCTATCTTTAACGTTTAGGAGCTTTTCTCGTCGGCCGAGCATCAGCGGATCCACTCGGGCCGAAGCCTCTGTGTCCTTACGGTTCTCAGACTATTGCCGGGTCATTTAACCCCCGACGTCCTACGACCTTCGACTGTCTAATCCAACAGACAGCCCGCCTAGCATACCGCGTCACTCCATCACTTCAATAAGGTAGTACAGGAATATTAACCTGTTGTCCATCGACTACGCCTCTCGGCCTCGCCTTAGGCACCGACTAACCCTGAGAGGACGAACCTTCCCCAGGAAACCTTAGGTTTTCGCTGACCAGAATTCTCATCTGGTTTTTCGCTACTCATGCTTGCATGGTCACTTGTATGAAGTCCACCTCCGTTTACACATCGGCTTCAAGCCACATACAACGCTCTTCTACCGCTTTCCTTACGGAAAACCCGCAGCATCGGTTTTAAGCTTAGTCCCGATCATCTTCGGCGCAGAATCACTCGACCAGTGAGCTATTACGCACTCTTTAAACGATGGCTGCCTCTAAGCCAACGTCCTGGCTGTCTGTGTAACTCCACATCCTTGAATCCACTTAGCTTAAATTTGGGACCTTAGCTGGCGGTCTGGGCTGTTTCCCTCTCGGCCACGGAGCTTATCCCCCGCGGCCTGACTCCGGTGATACGATTTTCAGTATTTGGAGTTTGACAGTTTTTGGTACCCCGGTAAGGGCCCTCTAACAATCAGAGCTCTACCCCTGAAAATTAATTATACACCAGGCTATCCCTCAAGATATTTCGAAGAGAACCAGCTATCACTGAGTTTGATTGGTCTTTCGCTCCTAACCACAGTTCATCCGAGAATTTTTCAACATTCACCAGTTCGGGCCTCCACTCCGTGTTACCGGAGATTCACCCTGACCATGGTTAGATCACTCAGCTTCGGGTCTACTTCAGACGACTAGACGCGCTATTCGCACTCGCTTTCGCTTCGGCTCCGCCAATGGCTTAACCTTGCCGTATGAAGTAAGTCGCAAGCTCATTATGCAAAAGGCATGCAGTCACCCCGAAGGGCTCCTACACTTTGTAAGCACATGATTTCAGATACTTTTCACTCCCCTAGCAGGGGTACTTTTTCACCTTTCCCTCGCGGTACTTGTTCACTATCGGTCACTGACTAGTATTTAGCCTTGGAGAGTGGTCTCCCCTGATTCAGACGGGGTTTCACGTGTCCCGTCCTACTTGGGATACCTCTAGGTTGCTTTCTGTTTTCGCTTACAGGGTTTTCACCTTCTGTGACCGGACTTTCCAGACCGTTCAGCTAACATACAGCATACCAGATCGAGGTCCCGCAACCCCGGACAGTAAACCGTCCGGTTTAGGCTATTCCGTCTTCGCTCGCCACTACTAACGGAATCTCAATTGATTTCTATTCCTTACAGGTACTGAGATGTTTCACTTCCCTGAGTTTTGCTTCTTTAAACTATGTATTCATTTAAAGATCACTGGACATTACTCCAGCGGGGTTGCCCCATTCGGACATCTCCGGGTCAATCGCTTGTTTGCAGCTAACCGGAGCTTTTCGCAGCTTACCACGTCCTTCATCGCCTGTCAGTGCCAAGGCATCCTTCATGTGCTCTTAGTAGCTTAACCACCAAGAATAAATTCTTGATTTCGCTAGTTAACTAAAAAACTAAAATATGACGCTCTCAACAAAGTTGTTTTTTTGTTGCAGTAAATTTGGATACTTACTTTATTCTTCTCTAATTGTCAAAGATCACCGGAAATTTCTTTCCGACAAATTTTTATTTTTTGAAGCTTTGCACAGGAATTTCTTCCTTAGCTTCTTTTTTTATTTAAAAGATTGGTGGGCGTATCTGGATTTGAACCAGAGACCTCGTCCTTATCAGGGACGCGCTCTAACCAACTGAGCTATACGCCCGAAAGGACATCCGCAACGCCGCTTTCGCTGAATTGGTGGAGCCAAAGGGACTCGAACCCTTGACATTCTGCTTGCAAAGCAGATGCTCTAGCCAACTGAGCTATGGCCCCTCGGGGTCTTTTCACCATTTCAAGCGGAATATCTCTTGCGAGTTATCCCGTTCTTACGGTCTTTTAAATGAACACTTCTTTGAATATTGAATAGTGCGACAGAGTCCTGCGATAATGTTGCCATTATCCATATCCGCTTTCGCGGATATTTATCCGTATCTCCGGTATTTTTTATAAGCGCACCGCGCGCTTGATACCATTGGAGATTACTCCTTAGAAAGGAGGTGATCCAGCCGCAGGTTCCCCTACGGCTACCTTGTTACGACTTCATCCCAGTCACTAACCACACCTTAGGCGCCTCTCTCCTTTGACAGTTGAGTCAGCGACTTCGGGTGCAATCAGCTCCCATGATGTGACGGGCGGTGTGTACAAGGCCCGGGAACGTATTCAAGGCGTCGTAGCTGATACGCCTTTACTAGCGATTCCGGCTTCATGGAGTCGAGTTGCAGACTCCAATCTGAACTAGGGACGGTTTTCAGGATTTGCTCCGCCTCACGACTTTGCTTCCCTCTGTGCCGCCCATTGTAGCACGTGTGCAGCCCTGGGTATAAAG
>JAKJHH010000100.1:375-13795 GCA_022703965.1 Verrucomicrobiota bacterium | reverse complement strand
TATGTGTGGAAACGAAAACGACGCGGAGTCTGCCGGATGACTGCATCATGGCGAATTTTTCCGTCTTGCAGAGTTCCGCGATGAATTCCGTGTGTCCGGTAAAATCAATTCCGGCTTCGTTGACCGAGGCCTTGCATGCGGGGGCAGTGACGATCGCATCAACCTTTCCTGCAAGGGCATCGAAAGTCGCTGCTTTGACCGCGTTATAGGCTTCGAGTCCGCATTTTGCGTCGACCTTGCCGACGGGAACATTTCTGAACTTCATGGCGCCTGTTTTGCAGATTTTCGGCTCGAATTCATCCTCGAATTTTTCAGAGGCCTCTATAATTATGTCAGTGGAACCATAGAGGATGATTTCAGCTATTTTTGCGAGTTCTTCTGATGCGGCGGCCCGGATTGCGATTTCCGGTCCTATTCCAGCCGGATCTCCGATTGTAAGCGCCAGTTTCGGCAGTCGTTTCATATGTGCAGCTCTCCTTGCTGAAAAGCATAATAACATTTCCATTATATTATTGCAAGAAAAAAGGATTTGTTTTTGAAAAAACAGATTGCACGTTTATAATTAGACATTTGAAGGAGAACTTGTTATGAAAAGCAGAGAGAATGGTAATATTTTTGAGATTAGCAACGGCTTGAGCAGACGCGATGTTCTGAAGACTGCTCTAGCTGCCGGAGCCGGTCTTGCGATTTCCGAAATGCTTGGAGGCCGCCTCTTTGCCGCCGACGTTGTTCCGCCTCCATCGTCTCCCATGCCTATGAGACCTTTCGGCAAGCTTGACTGGCAGGTTTCTCCGCTCGGATTCGGTTCCATGAGACTCCCCACAAAGGGCGGGGCTGCTATTGATTATTCCGAAGCTGCATCTATGCTTCATTACGCGATTGACAGCGGCGTGAACTATGTGGATACCGCCTATATGTATCACGGGGGACACAGCGAGTCGTTCGTCGGAAAAGCTCTGAAAGTCAATGGCTACAGGGATAAGGTCAAACTGGCTACAAAATCTCCGGTATGGATGGTCAACTCGCCTTCTGATTTTGATAAGTATCTTGATGAGCAGCTCAAGCGCCTTCAAACTGATCGGATTGACTGCTATCTCATGCATGCTTTGAATGCCGGAACATGGAAGAACAATGTGCTCAAATACAATCTTCTGGAGAAAGCGGAGGCTGCAAAGAAAGCCGGAAAAATCAAGCATATCGGATTCTCCTTTCACGATCAATTTTCAGCGTTTCCGCCGATTCTCAACGGCTATGATAAATGGGACTTCTGCATGATTCAGTACAACTATATGGATACTGAAACTCAGGCAGGAGAAAAAGGGCTTAAAATGGCGGCTGAAAAAGGGATCGGCATTGTGATAATGGAGCCTCTGCTTGGAGGCCGTCTTGCCAATCCGCCTCCGTCCATAATGGATGTCATGAACTCATCAGGCGTGAAGATGTCTCCTGTCAATATCGCTTTTCAGTGGCTCTGGGACATAGCTCCGATTTCAGTGATTCTGAGCGGGATGAGCACTATGCAACAGGTTCGTGAAAATGTTGTGTTTGCCCGCAGTGCCAAGCCGGGATCATTCTCCGGCGCTGATCGTGAAGTAATCGCGAAAGTCCGCGCAAAGTTCAAAGAGCGCATAAAGATTCCCTGCACAAAATGTGCCTATTGCATGCCTTGTCCTCAAGGTGTCGATATTCCGCGTAATTTCGAGGTGTATAACGAGGCCTCGCTTTATGGCGACCTCGCTGCCGCCCGTCGCAAATACGGCTGGTTTGTCAAAAAGGAGGCCAATGCCTCAAACTGCATTGAATGCGGAGCCTGTGAAGAACATTGTCCTCAAAAGATCAAGATCAGCGAAGAGATGCCGAAAGTCCGTGAAGTCCTGATGGACGGCAAGGACTTTTCGTAAGAAGTTTTAGCAGAAACTGTCTCTGAGCTTAATGCGTCACTTTTGATCCACGGTTATCATCTAAAAAAAGCGTGTTGTATTTTAGGATAGATGTAGAAGAAGTCAATCACTGCAATAGCAAGGAATATTCTATAGTATCCGAAGACGCTGAATGTTCTCGTTTTGATGTAGTTCATGAAGAGTGCAATTACGGCCCAGGCAACAAAAAACGAAACTGCAAAACCGATAGCTAAAATAGTCCATTCCTCGCCTGTCATTCCTGTCGGTTTGTATTTGAGAAGAGAATAAGCCGAGGCCGCCGTCATTGTAGGAATCGCAAGGAAGAATGAGAATTCTGCCGCCGCTTTTCTGGATGCACCAAGATACATTGCGCCGATGATGCTTGCCGCTGAACGCGAAGTGCCGGGAATCATCGCCAGACATTGAATCAGACCTGTTATGAAGGCTGTAGGATAAGGCATTTCAGTTACGGAATCGAATTGGTGCTGGCGTTTCTTCCTCTCAATGATAATCAGCAGTATTCCACCTATCAAAAGTGTTACGGCGACTACTCCGGGATTGAAAAGATGCTCCTTGATCTTCTTACCGAAGAGGTATCCGAAAAAGAGGGCGGGGATCACCGCAATTCCACTTTTGAACCAGATGAAGAATATTTCGCGGAACTTATCCTTCTGTTCTCGTGTGATAGGTATAAGCGGAGGTATAAGCGTTGAACGGAAATATATCAGAACGGACAATATTGCGCCGAACTGAATCACAACTTCAAACATTTCGCTGAAGCCGGGATGCAGTGAGAAGAACTTTTCGGCGATGATGAGGTGTCCTGTGCTGCTTACGGGAAGGAATTCTGTTACTCCCTCGATAACTCCGAGGATTGCGGCGTTTATATATTCATTAGTCATATGATCAGTCTTTGAATTCTATTTTGACCGGAGAATCCGGCATTACATTTATTTTGTTTCCGTTTACTGCGAGAGCTTTTCCGTCCTGACTTGCGCTGAATGATTTATTTCCATTCTTTACTGCTACAGTCAGTTCCGTTCTGCAACGTTTGTACTGTTCCGGACTTTTTATTGTAAACTCAAGGTTCTTTGAAGTTTTAGAGATCGCTTCGATTGAGGCTTTGTCCCTGAGTATAGTGTATTTGCTGACATTTGCGAATGTGTCGATCCAGATTTCATTCTCCTGTGATTTTGCGTATTTAAGTATTTCTTCAAAGACGCTTATGTCGGAGAATGGTTTCCAGCCGCCGCCCTTTTCCGTGATGCCGTGGAGCATCGGGACAATCCACTTGCCGTTTGCGATAGCCTTGTCGATGTATTCCTTTGACTTCTCCGGAGTGAAGTTTGTGTCTCCATAGAACAGGCGGATGTTTGATGTTGTGTTGATGTGATTGACAAGCGTAAGCTTCATAACTTCATCGTTGAAGCCGTTGCCGGGGAAGCAGAATGTTTCAGGTTCCTTTCCGATTTTTTCCTTGAGTATGGCGATCGGGCCGTTGATTTCCTTGTCGAGCGCAGTAGAATCAGTGATGTTTTTGAGTTGCGCATGAGTCATCGAGTGATTGCCGATTTCATGGCCTTGATCCTGCAAAAGTTTGATCTCATCCCAGGACAGTGTCCCTTTGGGATTGGCATCTGCTTTGTCTTTAGGACGTCCTGCGACTATGTAAAAAGTTGCTTTCATTCCGTATTTCTCAAGAAGAGGAGCTGCTTCTGTGAGATTTCCGCGCGGCCCGTCGTCGAAAGTAAATGAGACAGCAGCTTTTTTGTCATTCTTGAAAGGACATATGCTGATATTCAGATTCTCTTGTGCCGATACAGCGTTTATTGCACTGAGTGCAGTGAGAAGCAAGAAGATTTTTTTGAACATGACGGTTCTCCGTAGTCTGATAGTATCGTGAACTATACAGTATAGGAGAGCTTCTTTCAATCGCGGTGAATTTTTAAAACGCTATTGACTTGGAGGGATTGTTCTGATATTATTAAAGTCATACGTATGACTTTTGAGAGAGGTTTGGATTATGGGATTCAAGTATGAAGAGGTGAAGGAAAAATTGATGGATATGGTGACTGCGCTTCATGATGAGGGCGCCAGAAAGATTCCGTCTGAAGGCCAGTTGCGCGATGAACTGGGGGTTAGTGTAAGTGTCATACGTCAGGCTGTTAAGAATCTTGAGACGGAAGGAATTATCACTAAAGTACAGGGAAGCGGTTCCTATATCAATCACGAATACTTCAGGAAGAAAACTCGCGGCATCTATCTTTTTGCCTTCGGTGTTCATGGTGAGCATCCATATTTCAGGCATATAGTGAAACTTTCATATCCGCCAGTTCTTCGGGATGGATTTGATTTTCTGCTTCGCCCTGTCAGTACTGTAAATCAAGGCAACCCTCACGAGCTCTTTGACATGGAGCTTGCAAGGATCAAAAACAGCAGGAACAGCCTTGGAAAGCCGGTGGTTTTTGTGGACAGTTTCGCCGATGCCTCAATGAATTCGCTTGAACTGCCTCTCGTCTGGGCGGACAATGCTCATCCGGCGCGTGAATCTGTCAGATATCTCAGCCGCAAGGGACATAGAAAGATTGCGCTTCTTACCAGAGATCCCGCTATATTTACATATGAACACTTTATTGACGGCGCAAAGGATGCAGCAGCTCTATGTGGAGTGGATTTGATTCCTGTAATCATTCCGGCTGAGGCTCTTAAAGAGGGTGGGGGTGTTTTGGTCGAGGATGAAGAGAAGGCAATGTTTTCTGCCTTTGAAGGGTGCAGCGCCATTCTGACGTATGCAGTCAGTGCGCCAAAGTTTCTGACTCTCATGAGGAAGTATTCGATTGACATTCCCGGAAAGATCAGCGTGCTTGCGGCAAATGAAGACATCTCGGAACTGAGCTGTCTTAATGCAGATTACAGTCCGTTTTTCAATGCTATCTTCGATCTGGCGGAGACCTTGCTTTCCGGCGGCGCGGCGGGACGCAAATCCATAGAAGTGAAAATTGATTTTCTAGATCATTACACCATAAAGGATATAAGCATATGAAACGCTTTACGTTGATAGAATTACTGGTTGTCATCGCAATAATAGCGATACTTGCCAGCATGCTGTTGCCGGCTCTTAATAAGTCAAAATCTGCCGCAAAAAAGGCTTCTTGTACAAGCAATCTCAGGCAAGTCGCGACGCTTTTTGCAAGTTATGATGCCGATTATAACGGATACTGGCCTGCTCCAACAGTTTCAGGATGGACGAGTACATGGCTTGTCACTCTCTGGAATCTCAGCTCAAATTACAAGCCGATATCTAAGGGAGGTTTCAATTCTTCTGTCTTCAAGTGTCCTGAATTCGGAGAACTCGATGCAACAAATTACTGGAAAATGTCCGGATACGGCATGAATCTTTGTCTGCCTCCCAACACAAGAGCCAATAACTGGGGAACTATGGAATTCGTAAATCCGGTTCCTCGCCTTTTAAAAAGACCGTCGATTACCGTCATTGCAGGAGACAATAAAGGCATTTATTATCCTGCGGGAGTCTATCATCTTCAGCGCGGAGAAGTTTGGGAGATTGACAACATCTTCGGCTATATTCATGACGGACAGGCCTGTATGATTATGGGGGATCTTCATATAGATCAGGGAACAAATAGATATTATCAGTCTCTTTTCAATAAAACTACATGGTTTTCCGCAAATACTTATTGATGAGATAATTCAGAAAGGTTTCCGCTTATGTTGAAGCATCTCTTTATAACTATTGCAATTTTTTGCTGTTTCCTTCTTCCGGCAGAGGAGCGCCTTGAATTTTCATATGGAGATTTTGATTTTTCCTGTAATGCTGGAACTGGCGGCAACCGTATTCTGAAATGGAGGAGTACGCTGCTTTCTGCTGACAACGAGCTTTCTCCTTTCAGCCTTAATGTAGAAGGTCTTAAGGAGGATAATGTTCTTCTCGAATCATGGACTTGGGATGGGAAGAAAGGCGAGCTTATTCTGAATATGAAAAGTGGAGTCCTTAAGTTCAGAGAATTAATTAACTTCACAAAAAACGGGGAACTGGCTCGAAAGATGGTATTCGTAAGTACTGCCGAGACACCTCTGAAAATGAGAAAGTTGATATTTCGCTGGGGAATCCCTGCGGACGGCGAATTTTTCTTTCCTGCTGCCGATAAAGGCAATGGCTCTATCTTTGATGCTGATTATAAAGGACTTTTGTCTAGTCTTAAAGCACCTTGCGAATTAAAGCATCCTAATGCCTCCAATTGTCCTTTGCTTATATCAGACGCTAAACGGACAAGTCTTTTCATCAGTTCCGGAACCGATGATGTGCCTGAAACCCTGATTCGCAGAGATGCTTCCGGAACACTTTCTGTGGAACAAATTCTGCTTTCCGCCGGATGGCTTATGCCCGGTAAGGAACAGGAAGTCGGAACTGTTTATCTCAGAATGAGTTCGGAGTCAATGGGGCTGGCTTCCAAGTCAATTATTCGTGACTGGTATAGGGATCACGGCTTCAAGGCTCCGGCGGACAGGCCGGACTGGATATATGACAGCGTTATGTATTCCTTTCATCCGGGGGGGACAGTGGCGGGAGGAGTCAAGGAACTTGGAGGTTTCAAGGCAGCGCAAAAAGAACTGCTACCTGAATTGCAGAAGCTGGGTTTCAATCTGCTATGGGTACTTCCTCTTGAGGATCAATGGATATACAACCCGCGCGACTATTATAAATTCATGAAAGGAGTAGGGACACCTGAAGAATATAAGATCATGCTTGATTCGGCGCGCTCACGCGGTATGAGGATTCTTCAGGACATTGTTGTGCATGGAGGAAACCCCAAGGCCTCTGTATTGCGCGGCAATTCACCTTTCAGTCTGATAATCAAAGAGGACGGAACAGCTTTGGATTACTGGTGTTTCGACTTCATGGATCCGTCATGGCGCAAGTATATGGCGGATGTGGCAGCACATTATATAAAGGAATACCGTCTGGATGGTTTCCGTATTGATGCCGTGAAAGGAAGTAAAGAACTTAACTGGCTAAGGAAAGGCTTTCCGGAAACAGCAGCTAAGAATGTTCCTGAAGAGGCTTGGAAAAAAGCTTTGGAGGCGAATGGAAATCAAGTGCCTGATCTGGCCTATTCCAGAGCCGGGCTTGCCATGCGTAAAGGCGGACTTCTCATGGCTCAGGACATTAGAAACGCCGCAAAGAAAGTTAATCCTGATGCACTGACATTCGGGGAGACTTCGGAGTCAGTTTTTATCAACGCCTGTGATGTGATTTATGATGCCACTATGACTCATCATACTGTCCTGAAACTCAGAGAAGATTCACTTGATAAGTTTGCGTCAGGGCTTAACGCCCGTTTTTATGAACAAAGTTTTTCCGATCCTGACGGACTCATCAGAATGCGTTGTATCGGGAATCATGACTCCACTGATTATCTGGGCTTTTTTGGACTCTCCGCATTAAAGGCTTTGCATTCACTTGCGTTTTTCACTAAGGGGATGCCGATGATCTATCATGAGTCGGAAATCTATCAGACTCTCTGGCTTAAAAAACTTATAGAGATAAGGAAAGCTCTTCCGGAACTCTCTCGCGGCGATGCAGTTTATGGACTGAGCGGTCTGAATGCCGACACTGTCTTTTCCGTGATGCGCTCGTATAAAGGACTCAAAACTCTTGTGCTTATTAATTTCAGCGATAAAGATGCTTCAGTGTCGCTTGATTGTAATAGATTGAGTCTAAATCAAAATGTTGTAATAAAAGATCTTATCAAGGGTGAGGTTTGTTTGGATGGCTCATCGTTCAAGATGGCCCCATGGGAGACTGCCGTATTGGCAATCAGAGATTCTCAGACTGAGATTCCCAATGTAGAAGCTCTCTATCATGGAAAACGTTTTATTCCTGTTGCAGCGACAGAGGAGCAGACAAATGAAACGGACGGACTTCTCTCATTCAAGACTTATGCCGGGAACTTTGTCCTGAATACGAAAGATGGAATGCTGGAATCCTACTCTTTCGGAAAAGAGTTGCTATTGGAGAAAACTTTTATAATAGATGCTTCCGGAAAAAACTTGGATATACAGTCCGTTGTTTTTGAAAGGAGCGGCAAGCAATTTAAGTTCAAAGTCAATTGTTCAGACTCCTCGTCACATCAATTGAACTGGTCTTTCAGAAATGGCACTGCCGAATTGGAAATGCAGTCCGATCTTCCGGGTTACAGAATAGTTTTTCCGTGTAAGGATATTCAACGCTGGCAGGCGGATTGCGCTGAGGGCATGATAGATGATTTCTTTGTCACAAGACACAGTTCCGGAGAAGCAGGAGCCTTGCCAAGATACAGATTGAAAGGGACTTCCGTGATCTGGGAGAATCAGCTTATGCCTCTTGCATCATCACATCCTGAATTGCGTTTATACAATGATAGGAAGGAGCTTTCTTTTAAGTTTTCAGACATATTGTATTATGCTCCAGGTAACATCGAACTCCATGACCGTTTTGCGGGGAAGAGCGGAGCTTTTTTTGCTGTAATGCCGAGTTTCAAGACAACTAAGCCTTTTCCTGAAAACAGTTTCGGCGGCTCTTTCAGACTCCTTATAAATGGAGCGACTTTAAGTCCTGACCTAATTCCCCAAAAGACAGGATCTTACATAGACAAAAATGGCATTGGAATAGAGCATTCCAGTTTGGAGTGGAAGATAAAAACCGCAAGCTATTCTTACAATATCAGAAAGTGCGGAGGGACTTTGCGTGCCATTTCTTCCGCTCCCGGGGAAAAGCTTATGGATGAGAGTTCCTTCTTCATTCGCAAGGGCTTCGGACGTCCGAACGAGACTCGTAACAGATACGGAAATCCTGATGCCGATCCGGAGACAGGGACATTTATCGGCATGGACGGCAATACATTGAAGATGAATTTCTATTCCCAGTTCAGGGACAATGGAGTATGGCCTTCGATCAAGCCGTCCGTATGGGCGATTATTTCATATAGTATAGAGCCTTCTGGTACTTTGCATGGCGAGTATAAATACATGAGCGAAGGAGCTGCGAGATTCAAGGAAATACTTCTGCTCTTTGCTGCCGAGTTTCCGTCTGCGTCTTCAGTTAGATATTATAAGAATGCGAAAATTCTTGCAGAACATCGTCTTAGTGAGACTGATAAGTCTTATGCTCTTGCGACGGAAATGCCGGATTCCATAGGGCTTGTCAATGCGGCGGGCAAGGAGATTCTCAGAATCTCTTCAATGAAAAGCAGTCTGCCTTTATCGGGACAGCCGGAAAGCCTCTGCTTTGAGAAGCGCAGAATGCTCTGCGGCGTTCTTGATTCCAAGGATACTGGACTGAAGGCAGGAGAATGGTATTCATTCAGTTTTGAAGTAATAAGTCCTCTTCAGGCAAAGGATTGAGAAGCATGGAGACTCTGCTGAAAATCATGCTTCTCCTTAGTTTGCTTAGTTCAGGCGGGGCTCTGCCGCCGGGAACGGAAAAAGCTTTTGTAAATATAGAGGAAACGCGGCATCGCGAGTTTTCCGCGATAAAGCTGTCCAGTCCCTATATTGAACTGGAACTGCTTCCTGAAATCAACAGAATTATGTCGCTGAGGGCGCTTCCTGACGGAGAAAATCTTCTGTGGGAAAGTCGTTCGACACGATATTATCCGTGGATAAACTATGGGGGCTCAAAGGTCTGGCCTGCACCTCAGAGTTCCTGGCGCTATATTTGGCCGCCGCGTCGTGATATTGAGCAGAAAGGCGGACTGTGTGAGATCGGCAAAGACGGCAGCCTACTCTTGAAGACTCCCTTGGCGCGCTCGTCAGGAGTCCGTTTCGAGAGGAAGATAGAGCTGTTTCCGGATCGTCCTGGACTGCGTCTGACAGAAACAATAATAAATGAATCGTCTCTTGCGAGAAAGCTTTCAGCTTGGGAGGTTTCGCAGATTAAGCCAAAGGGACTGATAATTCTTCCTCTCAGTAAGAAGTCTGAAATGAAAATGGACTACGGAACAGTGCCGCCGCATGCAATGCTTTCCTCGTTTCTTTTTATCAGAGATGATATGTATAAAAGGAAATTGAGTATCCGATCAGAATATGGTATTTCGGCATACTTCTACAAGGGGACTCTTCTGGTGAGGAGAGAGCTTAATGTTCCGGAAAAGGGAAACTATCCAGACGGAGACGGGAATGTGGAGGTTTTTTGCGGAAACGGTTACATTGAAATGGAAGGAATGGGAGAGATAAGAGAGCTTAAGCCCGGAGAAAGGCGAAGTTTCACTCATGAGTGGTATTTGTTCAAAATTGAGAATGAAAAAGCCTTATTCGGTGTTTTCTGAGTATTTTCTATGACAAATTTTAATTAAAGCAAATCAGGCGGGCTTGTATTAATCTTTCTCCGTGATATAAATTAAATAAAAGTCAGATTTATTCCGGGGATTTTCACTGGGATTATGGAGTTTAAGAGGAAATGTCTTCTGAAAAAGTGCAGATAGTAAAAGTGGCCAAGCGTCTTGACGCTTCGAATGTCACGGAATTCAAGCAGGCTGCGTTGAAGTCTCTTGAGCCTGAGAATGCAAAGCTTGTCCTGAATTTTTCCGAGACGAGCTTTCTTGACAGTGCGGGACTTGGAGCCCTTGTCAGTATTCTGAAATCCACGTCACAGGACAGGAACAAGAAGCTGGCACTGGCATCTTTATCCGTTCAGGTTCGTCAGATTTTCGAGCTCACCAAGCTTTACAGACTTTTTGACATATACAATTCGACTGAAGAAGCGAAGAGTGAACTTGAGGACTGATTCCGCAATCCGGCCACTGATTACAAAAAACTGAAAAGCCGGAGCCGACATGATGAGGGAAGGGGAACAGCGACGCATTTGTGTATCCAGCTCTTTCGAGAGCGTCAGGGTACTCGCTGATTTTACCCGTGAAGCCGTAAGCGGGCTTTTTCCTGAGAACGAACTTACCAACGTTGAACTTGCCATAGTTGAAGCCGCAAATAACATTGTCGAACACGCGTACAAAAATTCCAAAGGCTGGCCTGTCGAATTTTCCGTAGACTGTCTGAGCGATTCTGTTATTTTCTGCTTCAATGATCTGGGATTGCCCTTTGATCCTGCAACAGTGCCGATACCTTCCTTTGATTTCGACAATCTTGACAGTATTGCCGAGGGCGGTCGCGGTCTTTTTATAATCAACTCCATAATGGACGAGATCCGCTACTACAGTGTTGAGGGCAAGAACTACACAGTACTCAAAAAGAAGTTTGCTGTAAGACTGCCGCGGCCGGAACACTATCATGACTTTATAAACCGAGATGGACTTCTTGTCGGCCAAGACCCTCTGGCTCTCAGTATCTTTGAAGAGACGGCTTCGCTTATGAATTTTGCCGCGGGCTTTTCAGCGGATTCCGGAAAGAAAGCTTTTCTTTCAGGCATGCTTGAGAGGATTTCGGATATATTCAAGGCAGAGTGGGGGACATTGCGCTTTGAGGAAAAAGGAGCGCTTGTTCTGATAAGCGCGATTGGTATCTGTCCGGAAAATAATTGTCAGCAGCGCATAAATCTGCGTCGTCAAACCGGAATTGAGATATCAGCGTTTCTGGCCGGTGAGCCGCGTATGGGGGTTGACAGCAGCGAGGGAACAAGTTCCTCTGTACTCGTTATTCCGATTTCATGGAGCGAGAATTTAAAAGGCTCGATAATGCTCGGCCACAATTCTGGTTCATTCAGTGAATCCCATCTGAAAAAGGCCATGCAGCTGTATCGTTTCATAGGGCTTCTGATTGACAACCGTATTCTTACCGGCAAAATTTCTTCTTCGGAAGAAAGTATGCGGCAGATGGAGATGGCTGCCAACATGCACAAGGAACTGGTCGAGACCATGTTGCCTGAACTGCCCGGACTCTCATTGTTTGCGCGTTCAAAATCGGCACTGGAGACAGGAGGCGATTATCTTGCCTTTCACAAGCAGTCTGATTCAGTTTTATGGTTTATGGTTTGTGATGCCATGGGCAAAGGGATTACGGCATCCATTTTTTCAACGCTGGCACACATGACGTTTAAAAGTATTCTCTTTCTCAAGGAAAACGTCAGCCCCGGAGAATTGTTGAGTCTTGCGAACAGAATCATGAGCAAGGACTTCGACCGTTTTGAGATGTTCATGACCGCTTTACTCGGACGTATCGATCTTGCTCAAGGGACAATTGAATACGCCAGTGCCGGACATTGTCCGCCGATACTCTACCGTCCCGGTTCGGCGGTGGAGTTGATGGATACTCAGGACTTCATGATGGGGGTTGATGTCGATACCGAATATCGCACATTCAAGGCTCCGTTTACCAGAGGGATGAAGCTTCTGACTTATACTGACGGTATTACCGATATAGTCGGGCCTTCGGGCGAACCTGCCGGTGTTGAACCGCTTCTCTACGCCTGCGAAGCGGAATTCAAACGGAAAAATATTGTAGATGCCTGTTCAAAAATATTTGCGGAGGCACTGATTGTGTCCGGAAATCCTCCGCAGGATGATATCTCGATGCTCGGAATAGAATACATCGGGAAAAAGTGAAGATCATGTATTATGAAAAACTCTGTGAAATTATATATAATTCTCCTTTCAAGTCTGCTTGTTTCCGCTCGTGGAAATGAGACTCCTTTTCCAGATCTGAGTCAGAAGGACAGCGGCTGGGGGATACTTAATCCGTCTTCGCCCGAAACAGCTGTACCGCAAGAAGCGCCGAAGGAAGAAAGTCCGTTGCTTCTGCCGGAGCCTGCCGCCGCTCCTTTAGTTTTGCCGAAAGCACCGGTGGAGGAAGTTCCGCTTGTCATCAACGCCGGAAAGTATTCCAGAACTGAACAGGAATATCGGATTGCCAGGGCGGCGTGGTTCCTGTCTAATTACAGTGATGCTTTTGCGCGCTACGGAAGTCAGGATGCTCCGTGGAGTCCCGATGCCTTGAAGTTTATTCAGGATGCCTTGACCTTTTGTGAGGCACCGCTTTATGACAGCAAGCTGATCCGATATGATCTCTTGCAAGCCAGTGCTCAGGATCTCTTCAGGAAAGGCTGCCAGGATCCTTTTGTGATTGCCGCATACGGAGATCTGCTTCTGAAGGAAGGCAAGAAGGAAGAGGCCTACAAGCAGTATATGAAGGCTCTGCCCAAGTTTCAATTCATCGATTCATGCAAATTCCAGTTAGTGCGCTATGCAGACAGAATTGTTGAGCTTGCGCCTAAGGACTCATCCTCATCCATCCCGAAAGTTGCCACGAATATAGTGATGAAGGCTGTTCCTGAAATGATACGCTCGGATGAATTTAAAGAAGAGCAGCTGAATATTGCGTACAGAGAAATCTGCGGATTGTATACGGCATCTGTCAATCCGCTGTTCTGGAGCAGTCTTTCAGCCTCGCTTTCCCCTGCGCCGGACAGGAATTTATGGTTGACGAGTGTATGCCTGGCAAGAGCGGCAATTGATGCTCATGAGCCTGGCGGAATGAGTCCGGAAGAAATCCTCAAGCTCCTTCAGAAT
>JAKJHH010000100.1:0-230 GCA_022703965.1 Verrucomicrobiota bacterium | reverse complement strand
ACATGCCTGTTTATGACTGGCTCCTTTCACTTCGCGCTCAGTCCGGAGATGTCCGTGAGCTTGAGCAGCTTGCCTTGAAGTCCTTCGATACAGGACGTTTCGATACGGATGTTCCGGCCATTTATATAAAGGCGCTCATATTCATTGCAAAGGCAAAAGAGAATTGCAACTGGCGTTCAGTCTTCAGGCAGCCTGAAGTTTTCAATAAATTCGAGCAGCTTTATAATGGA